>JBAPUB010000030.1:0-13322 GCA_049282455.1 Actinomycetes bacterium | reverse complement strand
GTCCGGTGACGGGCATGCTGCGACGACGGTCTGACACGGGGTCCTGCTCGTGCGAGAGCGGGGACGGTGGCTCGCCCGGATTCAGCCGCCGGGCCTTCCTCAAGCGGTTCGCCGCTACGGGCGCGCTCGCCGGTCTGTCGACACAGGGGATGGCCACGCGACTGGCCTTCGCCGATGGCCCCTACGCGGGTGACGTGCTCGTGGTGCTGTCGCTTCGCGGTGGGTTCGACGGCCTCAACGCGATCGTCCCCACGGCAGACCCGGCGTACTCGACCTGGCGGCCAACGGTTGGGATTCCCCAGAGCGTGCTTCTGCCGCTGGACGCGACGTTCGGCATGCATCCGGCGATGTCGGCGCTGAAGCCGTACTGGGACGCCGGGACCTTCGGCGTGGTCCAAGCCGTGGGGCAGCCCGACCCGACCCGCTCGCACTTCGAGGCGATGGAGGCGATGGAGCGGGCGGCCCCAGGCACCTCCGCCCGCACCGGCTGGATCGATCGCACGCTCGGGCTCAGGGCGGCGGGGACGGCCTTCCAGGGCATGCAGCTCGGCAGTGGGATGGCGGCCTCGAGTTTCACCGGCCCGACGCCTGAGCTGGCGATCTGGTCGGTCGACTCCTTCGAGCTGTCCGGGGCCTGGGACGCGACCGAACGGCAGCGGTGGCAGCAGGCGCTGCGGACCGTCCACGACGGGTCGCCGACCGCGATCGGTGGTCCGGCCGGCACCACACTGGATGCCCTGGCCAAGGCTGCCGAGCTGCAGGCCGCCGGCTACACCCCCGCCAACGGAGCGACCTACCCGGACACCGACCTCGGCAAGGCGCTGCGCGACGTCGCGCGTCTGGTCAAGGCCGACGTCGGCCTGCAGGTCGCATGTGTCGACTATGGCGACTGGGACATGCACGTGGACATGGGGTCGGCGGACCAGGGCTGGCTGTTCGACCACCTGACCGAGCTGTCCGGGTCGCTGGACGCTTTCGCGACCGACCTGGGGAACCGCTTCGGTGACGTGACGGTGGTGACGCTGACCGAGTTCGGACGAAGGGTGGAGGAGAACGGTTCGGCTGGCGTCGACCACGGGCATGGCCAGGCCGTGCTCCTGCTCGGGGGTGGCGTGGACGGCGGCAAGGTTCACGGCAGCTGGCCCGGCCTCGCCGAGGCGAACCTGGTCGACGGTGACCTGGCCGGGACGACCGACTACCGAACGATCCTCGCGGAGGCGCTGGAGAAGCGATGTGGTGCCGGCTCACTCTCCACGGTCTTCCCGAACCTGCCCGCCGACCGCGTCGGGGCCTTCAAGACACGCGTGTGACCGTCAGTCGGGGGTGTTGACCATCGAGTGGGCGGCCATGACCAGGTAGGACCAGAGCTGCTCACGCTGCTCGTCGGGCATCTCTACCGTCGCTAGCGCCTGTTCCATGTGGAACAGCCATCGGTCGCGTGCCGCCCCGTCGACGGGGTAGGGGGCGTGGCGCAGGCGAAGGCGTGGGTGCCCGCGCTCGTCGGAGTACGTCCGGGGACCGCCCCAGTACTGCTCGAGGAACATCAACAGCCTGCGTTGCGCGGGAGCGAGGTCGGACTCCGGGTACATGGGACGCAGCTCAGGATCTGACGCCACGCCGGCGTAGAACGCCGCGACCAGGCGCTCGAACGTCTCCGCCCCTCCCATGAGCTCGTACGGGGAGTCGAGGGTGTCGCCAGTGTCGCTGCTCATGGCTGGTCGCCGGTCGCAGCGGGGGTCGGTGTCGGCGCTGCGATCCCGGCGGCCTCGAGGGCGCTCAGGGCCCGGACCCGAAGCTCCCGGCCGACGGTGAGCTGGACGCCAGCGGCGGTGTGAAGCCGGATCCGATAGGTGACGGCCAGCGGCGTCATCGACTCTGCGGCAACCTGAACCTCGTCGGCCAAGATCTTGGACTTCCAGCTCTCGTCGTTCTGCAGGCTCACAGCCGTGTCGGTGAGTACCTGCTGCACCTGGTCGAGGTCGGCCCCGTAGGCCACCGGGATGTCCACGGTCGCCAGTGACCAGCCTTGGCTGCGGTTGCCGAGCTCGGTCACCGACCCGTTGGTCACGTACCAGAGGGTGCCTTCGACGTCGCGCAGCTGGGTGATGCGCAGCCCGACGTCCTCGACCGTCCCGGTGATGCCGCTCACGGTGATGGTGTCGCCGATTCCGTACTGGTTCTCCATGATCATGAAGACGCCGGACAGGAAGTCACGCACGATCGTCTGGGCCCCGAAGCCGATCGCTATACCGATGACACCGGCGCTGGCGATCAGTGGGGCGACGTCGACCCCGACGCGGGCGAGAAGAACGATGATCGTGATGGACACGATGACGAACGTTCCGACCGACACCAAGAGACCCGACACCGCGTTGGCTCGGGCTCGGTACCGCTCGATCGAGGCGGTGTCGGCGCCCGCAGCCGTCGTGGCGAGCTTGTTGCTCAGCCTGCTCACGGTCAGTGCGTCGGTGGTCCGGCGGACAAAGCGGATCCACAGCCATCGGGCGACGAGCGCGGCGATGATGATCAAGGCGACCGCGATGACCCGGCCGAGCGGCTTCTCGTTCAGCCACTCGCTGACACGGTCAGCTCCGCTGGAGGTCAGCAGCCCCGGTACGAACACGTGGTCAGTCTTCCAGCGGGAGGCCGGTCACAGCGGCTGCGAACGACAGCGTGTCGACCGAGAGCTCGACGGCGCGGCTCACGGCGCGAGCACCGTGGCCGACATCTGACTCTCTGCGCACCAGAACCGGCCCGTCGGAGGTTGTCGCATGCTGCAGCGCCGCCGCAAGCTTGCGGCCGTGCAACGGGTCGACTCTGGTGTCACCGTCGAAGACCGTGAACAGCACGGCTGGGTAGTCAGTGTCGTCCTTCACGTGGTGGTAGGGCGAGTAGGCGTACAGCCACTCGAACTGCGTCGGGTCGTCGGCGCTGCCGTACTCGTCGCTCCAGGTCGGGCCCAGGCCGAACTTCTCGTAGCGGAGCATGTCGAGCAGAGGCGCGGCGCAGATCACCGCGGCATAGAGGTCAGGCCGCTGAGTGAGGGCGGCGCCAACCAGGAGCCCACCGTTCGACCCGCCGGAGATCGTGAGCTGGCCCGCCGTGGTCCGCTCGTTGGCGATGAGCCACTCAGCGGCCGCGTGGAAGTCGTCGAACACGTTCTGCTTGTTCTCACGCATGCCGTCGCGATGCCACTGCTCGCCTTCTTCGGAGCCGCCTCGAAGGTTCGCGACCGCGTACACGCCCCCCGCCTCGACCCAGGCAAGGATGGTTGCGGCATACGCCGGCGTGAGGGGGACTCCGAACCCGCCGTAGCCGTACAGGATCGTCGGACGCGGTCCGGGTTCGGCGTCTGCGCGCGTGAGGACGAACATCCGCACGCGCGTTCCGTCGCGTGACTCGTACACCACCTGCTCGGAGCGGACCTCGGGCACCTCGACGCTTCCCGGTGAGGCCGCCCACAGCGTGACGTCACCCGTCAACGCGTCGAACCGGTGGATGGCGACAGGGGTCGTGTGGTCGGTGTAGCCGAACCACGCCTCGTGCCCTCCCTCAGGGCGCTCACTGACGCCGGCGACCGTGCCGAGCCCGGGGAGCGGGACTACGCCCACCTGCTCGCCCGTGGACAGATGGTGACGTGTGATCTCGCCGACCGCGTGACGGGTCCAGGCCACGAGCAGCACCGGCTCGTCGACCTCGTCACCGTCCAGGATCGCCCAGCCCTCGAGCACCGCGTCGTCACGCTCGGGGACCAGGACCTCCCACTCGTCGGGGGTCCACGCACCCGGTCGGGTGCGCAGCATGCGTCCGCGAGGTGCGTCGCGGTCGCTGTAGATGTACACCTGGCCATCTCGACCGAACGACAGCGAGGTCTGCGCGTCGACATCGGTCTGGACCACGACCAGCTCAGGTTTCGCGGGGTCGTGCGCGTCGAGGTCGGCGACCCACAGGTCGTTGCGCGGAGCGGTACCGGCAGCGGCGCTGATCTCCAGCCACCGTCCGTCGCGGCTGACCGACACCCCGTAGTAGTTCATCGGGTCGAGACCGTCTCCGAAGACCATCACGTCGGTGTCCGGATCGTCGCCGACCTGGTGCAGCCAGACGCGCCGGTGGAACTGCTCCTCGCCCTGGGGGACCAGAGCCGGGTCGAGGTTGCGCACGTAGTAGAACGCCTGGCCGCCCAGCAGCCAGGCGACGGGGGAGTAGCGCACCCGGTCGATCGGCCCGTCCAACAAGCTGCCGGTGGTGACGTCGATGACGCGAAGCTTCGACTCCTCGGTGCCACCCTCGGACAGCTGGTAGGCGAGCCGGTCACCTTCCTTCGTCGGCTGCCACATGTCCAGCGTGGTGGCTCCGGTCGGGTCGATGGCCATGGGGTCGAGCAGGATGCGCTCCGACCCGTCGGGCTCGTGCAGGACCAGGACGGCATGCTCCTGCTCGGCCGTCCGACGCAGGAAGAACACCCGGTCGCCTCGCCACACGGGCACGGTCACCGCACCCGAGGCCACGAGCTCGCTGACCCGTTCCCGAAGGCGCTCCTGGCCGGGCCAGGATGAGCGGAGGTCGGCCAGCAGGGTGTCCTGGGCCTCGGACCAAGCCCGGGTCCGGGGGTCCTCGGCGTCCTCCAGCCAGCGGTACGGGTCGGGGACGGCGTGGCCGTGCAGGATGTCGACGAGGTCGAGACGCTCGGCGGCTGGGTAGTCGGTTTCTGGCATGTCCCGAACCCTACGCAGGATCCCGTCCGGTACCGAAGCGCGGTAAGCGCTGGCCCGATGGCGTGTCCTGAGGTCACACTGGGACCACCATGGGACAGGCGTTGGTGCTCAACGCGACGTACGAGCCGCTGGGAGTCGTGAGCGACCGCCGAGCGCTCGTGCTGGTGCTCGGCCAGAAGGCGGTCATGGTCGAGGATGCCGGGACGGTCGCCCGGAGCGTGCAGTGCACGCTTCCGCTGCCGAGCATCGTCCGGCTCACCCGGTTCGTCCGGGTCCCCCGTCGGGTTCACGTACCGCTGACCCGGCGTGCGGTCTTCGCCCGCGACGGCGGTCGCTGCGTCTACTGCGGCGCGGTGGCCACCAGCCTGGACCACGTCGTGCCTCGCAGCCGAGGGGGCGCCCACGTCTGGGAGAACGTCGTCTCAGCGTGTCGGCGCTGCAACCACCTCAAGGCGGACCGCAGCGTGAACGACCTGGGGTGGCGGATGCGGACCCGCCCCTGGCGACCGACCGGCTCAGCCTGGCTCATCCTCGGAACCGGGCGCAGCGACCCGCGCTGGATCCCGTACCTCGACGGGTTCGGGCTCGTCGACGGCGGTTCTCTGCCGGCTTGAGCGCCTGACACCCGGGTCGGTTACCGTGTGACTCATGTCCGTGCTCCAGGCGCTCGCGCTGTTCGTCGCCCTGCCGCTGGCCGTCTACGCGCTGGTGACCCTGCTCGTCCACACACCGTCGTGGACCCGGGCACCGAAGTACCGCCCGGGGCTTCCGTGGTTCGCCGAGCCGGTGTGGATCGGTGGAGGCGACGCAGAGGCCGCCCGGACGGCCGAACCGGTCACCGAAGGGGGTGGCTGCAGTGCCCGCTGGTGAAGCGTTCTCAGCCCGTCAGCGCGAGTCGATCGAGCGTGCCCTGCACCAGGGCGAGCAGACCAGCGGACTGACCTACTCGGTCTTCGTCGGCGACACCGAGGGCGACCCTCGACAGGCCGGACGTCGTCTGCTCGGAGCCCTCGGGAGCAGCAGCGCTCAGCATGTGGTCGTGGTGGTCGACCCCGCACACCGCGAGCTGGCGATCCTCGCGGGCAGTCAGGCCGCGTTCCACCTCGACGACCGGGCCACCGCACTGGCGGCCATGTCCATGACCTCGTCCTTCTCCGCCGGTGACCTTGCCGGAGGGATCGTCGACGGGCTTCGCACTCTGGCCGAGCACGCCCGTCAGCCGAGGACGCTGCACTTCGACGAGGTCTGACCGCGGAGCACCGGCTCAGTGAGCGCCGTCATACTCCCGGGCGCGCAGTGCTCGGGAGACTGAGTCCCGGCCTTCGACCAGCAGGCGCTTCAGCGCAGGCGACAGGTCCGGGCGGCCAACGAAGGCGTCCGTGAGGTCAACCGTCGCCTGTTCGATGAGCGACCCGGGATACAGACCGACCACGACGGTCTGCGCCGTCTCGTTCGTCCTGGTCGTCCAGACGTTCTCGACGGCGCTGAAGTAGCGGTCGACGAACGGGCGCATGAGCTCTCGATGGTCTGGCAGAGCCAGTCCCGCGACCGTGGCTCCGAGCAGGGCGTTGGGCAGCTCGTTGCCGTCGACGGCCGCGGCCCAGGCCTGCTCCTTTGCTACGGCCGTTGGTCGCAGGGCCCAAGCGGCGGCGGCCCGGCGCTGCCCGGTCGCGGTGGCGTCGCGGTCGAGCTCGGCTTCGATGCTGTCGTCGCCGAAGCGGCCCATGGCCACCAGTCGCTGCAGCAGCGTCCACCTCAGGTCTGCATCGATGGCCAACGAGGGCAGTGAGCGCGAACCGTCGAACAAGCCGGCGAGCAGGTCGAGCTGTGTGTCGGTCCGGGCGACCTGCGCCAGCAGGTTCACGAAGGCCAGCTGTTGGTCGCTCCCGGGGGCTGCTGCCTCGGCCAGCTCGACGAGACGGTCGGCAAGTGCACTCAGGCCGGGCTCACGTCGGTCAGGCGCAGCGTAGGAGTGCAACGCGGAGGCGGCCTGTCGCAGCACCGTCTGGGCGACGCCAATGTCGGTCTCGGTCGACACACCCTTGAGTACGAGCGCCACGAAGTCGCCAGTGGTCATCTCGGCGTCGCGCGTCATGTCCCACGCCGCCGCCCAGCACAGCGTGCGCGCGAGTGGGTCTGTGATCTCGCTCATCGACGCGACCAGGGTTGCGAGCGAGCGAGGGTCGAGTCGGACCTTCGCGTAGGTGAGGTCGTCGTCGTTGAGCAGCAGCAGGTCCGGCTGACGCACTCCGGCGAGCTGAGGCACATCGGTGCTCTCGCCGACGATGTCCAGCTCAATACGCTGCCGGCGCACGAGACCGGCGTCAGTGTGGTCGTACAGGCCGATGGCCATGCGGTGCGAGCGCAGCCGTGGGTGCCTGGGCTCGGCCTCCTGCTGCACCGCGAAGCGGGTGTAGCAGCCGTCGCGATCGAGGTCGAAGGACGGCCGGAGCAGGTTGACGCCCGCGGTCTCGAGCCACTCCTTGGACCAGCCGGACAGGTCTCTCCCTGATACCTCCTCGAGGGGACGCAGAAGGTCCTGCAGCTCGGTGTTCCCCCACGCGTGGTCGCGGAAGTACTGACGTACGCCCTGGATGAACTCGTCGCGACCGACCCAGGCCACGAGCTGCTTGAGGACCGAGGCCCCCTTCGCGTAGGTGATTCCGTCGAAGTTGACCTCGACGTCTTCGATGTCGCGGATGTCCGCGGCGATCGGGTGCGTAGACGACAGCTGGTCCTGCCGGTAGGCCCACGTCTTCTCGAGGTTGGCGAACGTCGTCCAGGCGTTGGTCCAGCGGGTGGCTTCCGACTGGCACATCACCGAGGCGAACGTGGCGAACGACTCGTTGAGCCAGAGGTCGTCCCACCAGCGCATGGTGACGAGGTCGCCGAACCACATGTGGGCCAGCTCGTGCAGGATCGTCTCCGCACGTCGCTCGTAGACCGTGTCGGTGACCTTGGAGCGGAAGACGTAGTCCTCGAGGAACGTGACGGCGCCGGCGTTCTCCATCGCGCCGGCGTTGAACTCCGGAACGAAGATCTGGTCGTACTTGCTGAAGGGGTACGGCTGGTCGAAGACCGACTCGAAGAAGTCGAAGCCACGCTTCGTGACGTCGATGATCTCCTCGGCGTCGAGGTGCTGCGCGAGCGACTGTCGGCACAGGACGGCCATCGGGATCCCGCCGTGGTCGAAGCGTTCGACGTGGTAAGGACCCGCGATGAGTGCGGTGATGTACGTCGAGATGCGCGGGGTCGCCTCGAAGGACCATGTCGCCGTGGCATCTGCGTGCTCGGTGGGTTCCGGAGTGGGTGCGTTGGAGACGATCTGCCAGTCGGCCGGGGCTGTCACGTCGAACTGGAACGTCGCTTTGAGATCCGGCTGGTCGAAGCAGGCGTACATGCGACGGGCGTCGATGACCTCGAACTGCGTGTACAGGTACGGGGACTTGTCGACGGGGTCGATGAACCGGTGGAGGCCCTCGCCCGTGCGCATGTAGGCGCAGTCCGCGTCGATGACGACGGTGTTCTTCTCGGCGAGTCCGGTGAGCTCGACCCGGGTTCCGTCGAACGAGCTGGCCGGGTCGAGCGCGGTGCCATTGAGGGTGATGCTTCGGACGCGGGGCGCGATGAGGTCCACGAAGGTGGACTGCCCGGCTGATGCAGCGAAGGTGATGGTACTGCGCGAGCGGAAGGTCGTAGCGTCACCGGTGAGGTCGAGGGCCACGGAGTAGGAGTCCGTGGTCAGGTTCGCAGCTCGGTTTCGGGCTTCGTCGCGGGTCAGGTTCTCACCGGGCACGAGCGGGTCTCCTTCGAGGCTTGCCGTGGACGGTCCTCCGCGGCCGGTCCACGGTAGAGCACTGGAGGCCTTCGCGGGGTCCTAGGGGCGGGAAGACCCCTTGCGCTAGCGTTCCCACGCGATCATTCGACCCGTGGAGGAACCGTGTCCGCCCTGAACCCCTCGCTCTCCGGCTCGCTGTCCGGTCCTCGCGTCCTCGCCGACGTCCTGCCCGGTGACCGCGTCCGAGACGTGCTCCTCGTCGTCGGTGGTGCGGCCCTGACCGGCATCGCGGCCCAGATCGCCTTCACTATCCCGTCGATCTCCCCGGTTCCCTTCACACTGCAGACCTTCGCGGTGCTGCTCGTCGGAGCGTCCTTCGGCTGGCTGCGGGGCGCGCTCTCCATGGCCCTCTACCTCGTCGCCGGGCTCGCCGGGGTGCCGTGGTTCGCGCACGGAGCCTCCGGGTACAACGGCGACACGAAGGCGACCATGGGGTACCTCGTCGGATTCGTGGCGGCCGCCGCGTTGGCCGGCTGGCTGTCGCAGCGAGGCAACGACCGGCGGTTTATGTCGTCGGTCTCTGAGATGTTCCTTCCGACCCTGGTGATCTACGCGTTCGGCGTGACCGTGCTCATGGCCGTTCTGAACGTCGACCTCGTCAAGGGCATCGAGCTCGGGGTCCTGCCGTTCGTGGTGACCGACACGATCAAGCTGCTGGCGGCCGCGGGGCTGCTTCCGCTGGCCTGGAAGCTCGTGGAGAAGGTCAAGCACGGCTGATGCGTATCCACATCGGTTCCGACCACGCCGGTCTGGAGGTCAAGCAGGGGCTGGTCGCCGCACTGACTGACCGCGGCTACGAGGTGGTCGACCATGGCCCCTACGAGTACGACGCTCTCGACGACTACCCGCCCTACTGCCTTCGCACGGCGCTGTCCGTCGTCGGTGACCCGAAGAGTCTGGGGGTCGTGCTCGGGGGCTCGGGCAACGGTGAGCAGATCGCGGCCAACAAGGTGGCCGGCGTCCGTGCTGCGTTGGCCTGGAGCGACGACACTGCTCGGCTCGCGCGGGAGCACAACGACGCCAATGTGGTGTCGGTCGGAGCCCGGATGCACCCGTTCGACGAGGTCCTGTCGTTCGTGGAGACGTTCGCGTCGACGTCGTTCAGCGGCGACGCTCGCCATGTGCGCAGGATCTCCCAGCTGGACGTCTACGAGCAGACCAAAGTTCTCCCTCCGCTGCCGCAGTGACGGTCGGTCGCGCGAGGTCAGGTGGTCGTGGGCGGTTCTGCCGGGCCGTGCTCCGGGTGCTCGGCAGCCCTGATGTCAGGCTTCGCCTTCTCGGGACGGTTCGTGACCCAGTCGTAGATCACCGACGTGCGCATCAGCGTGTCCTGCAAGGACCGGTTCTGACGGCTGACCGCGGCCCAGAACAGCCCGATTGGGACGAATACGCAGAAGATGGCACGCAGCAGAGCCCACACCGGACGCATCCGGGTCCCCCTCACGCCGACGACCCGTAGCCCGAGGATGTGGTCGCCGTAGGTTCGACCGGTGGTGATCCAGGAGATCCAGAAGTAGCCCGTGATCAGGACTCCTGACGCGATCAGCCACGTGCCGAAGTTCACTTTCGGGACCGAGAACTTGGTCGGGTTGAGCAGGAAGAGCACAACAAGCCACCCGAGGTACAAGGAGAGGACCACGACCTGGGTCAGCGCGAAGTCGACCGTGTTCGCGAGCGTGCGCGAGACGACTCCCGCACGGTGTCCCTGGAAGTCACGGGCGTCACGCGGCAGGACGTCGACGTTGGGCTCGTCGCTGGCCGGCCACCGCACGTGGGTCGCCGGTCGGGTCGGTTCCTCGGTCACGACGTCTCCTGCGGAGGTTGGAGCGACTCCGGATCACCCGGTGCGTCGGTCACCCGACCGCGGCGCCACATCAGCACCCGGTCGACCAGCCGCGCCACCGTCGCATCTGCGTCGACGCTTTGCATCCGCAGGGTGCGTACGCCCTCCGAGGCGACCGAACCGGTCGACCCTCGGATGATCGCGGGCAGGTCGATACCGTTCACGACGTACTCGGCGAGCCCGAGCACGTCGACCCGGGTCACCACGATCTCGGTGAGGTCGAGCTCGTCGAGTGCGCTCTGGATGACCGTGCGCAGGTCGACTTGGGAGGTCACGACGTCGGTGAGGTCGAGGTCCGCGAGAGCGGCCATCACGACGTCGGCCAGCTGGACCTGGTCGACGACCAGTTTCGTCAGGTCGATGGGAGCCAGCAGCGTGTCGGCGGCGACGGGGACGGTCCGCCGCCAGGCTCGCTGGGCCTCGCCCTCCAGGGCCGGACGTTGGACCTGCCAGGAGGCCACGGCTGAACGAAGGTAGGTGCCGGGTCGCAGGCTTGCCGGCACGATCGGGGGGTCGGTGATGACGACGGCCACCGGTGAGGCCAGGCGAGCCGCTGCTCCGGCCACTCGTCCGGCGGAGGCCGCAGCCTGCCAGCCGAGGGCCAGGGCGAGGTCCATCGCTGGAAACACCCTCGCAGTGGAGGCGGCGGCATCCGGGCGCGGCGCGGGCGCCAGGAGCTCGACGACGGAACGGGACAGGATCGAGACCATGCCGAACAGCACGCGCGCCGCAGCCTCGGTGGTCGCGGTCACACCCGGGTCGATGGCACTCACCGTTCCCACCGGGCGTCCGACTACAAGGTCGTCAGGGCCCAGCGGCCCGTCCCGAGGTTCGTCGGCGTCCATGGGGACATCTTGCCCGCTCGCCCGGCCCTGGGGGTCAGAAGACGTAAGGGTCCCAGGGAGCCGTCGGCCAACCGAAGGCTGCGTGGGCCCGAAGCATCGCCCCCGGGGTGCGCTCGTCGACCTGACCCGCCAGGGCCAGAGCTCCCCACGTCGTCCCGCCGAGGTAGGTAGCGCCGAGGACCCCGACGTCGACCGAGAGGTCGGCGGGGTCGCTGGTCGGCTCGCATGCGGCACCCCTGGGCCCGGAGGACAGCCGCCACCGCCTGGTGTTCCAGGGGTGGAACTCGTCGGACACGTCCAGGACCAGGTCGCACTCGGTGGAGTAGGCGCGACGTCGCAGTGCGTCACCCACGTCGACGAGGCGCACGTACAGCTGGTCACGTCGCATCAGACGCACCTCCCTCGGCTCGTCGAGCCAGGTCAGGACCGGGTCGTCGACCGGGAGGTTCCAGAGCTGGGTGCGCCGCATCAACTCGGTGCCCAGGACCGTCCGGTAGAGCAGCGCCGTGGCCCGTGGATCGTTGCTGACCAGGGTGTTCACGTCGACCGTTCCATTGCCGAACCCGTCCGACCAGTCGTGCTTGAGCCGAAACCTGGCGTAGGCCAGTGGACCAGCGTCGTCACTGACAACGTAGGTGCGCAGCGAGGACCGTCCGGCTCGCTCATCGGGTGGGTCGTGCACCGTCCGGGCATGCCAGGCCTCAGTGCCCACATGAACGCCCGGTCGGTAGGTGCGCATCAGTGCATCGACCTGCATCGTCGCCGCGGCATCCTCGGAGGCAGCCACGAGCTCAAGGTTCAGATCGGCTTCAGGGGCGTGCGCAAGCGACAGGTGGTGCGGGATCGTCGCCTGATAGGAGTGCGAGGCAACGCCGTACCCGAAACGCTGGTAGATCGACCCCTGCGAGGCCCACAGGGCCAGCAGCGGCTCACGGCCCTGCTCATGGACGGAGTCGTGACGCTCGCGCATCAGCGCGCGCATCACGCCGCGTCGCCGGTGTGCGGGGTGGACGCCAACCCAGGTGACCCCGGCGGTTGGAACCGATCCCCCCGGCACGCTCAGGTCGAGGCTGAACAGCGAGGCGGCACCGACGACCTTGTCCCCGTCGTGTGCGAGCACGGCCCGGTCCAGCTCCATGACTCCCTCGTCGGCGTGGGTCCCGGGTTCGGAGGGGTCACCCCCGAACGACAGCGCGTCGATAGCCTCCAGGCGCGAGAAGGCCTCTGCGTCGGTGCCCAGTGGTCGGATCTCGATGCTCATGTGGCTGGTCTACCAGTTCGGCGGGCGCCTGGAACCTCCTTTTCCTCGCCGTCCTCGGCTACGTCGTTCCAACCTGCGCATGAGCCGTTCGTGTCGGCCTTTGCGTCTGTCATCGACCAGCCCGACGCGTATCTGGCGCTGGCGACCCACCGCGCCAGCGACTTCTACCGGGCCATCGGGTCGAGTGAGCCGGCAGGATGGGTCCATGCCAGTCAACGTCCCGTCAGTCGTCGAACGAGCCGACACGATGGTGCGGTACGTCGAAGTGGCCGACGAACTCGGTCAGATCCGGGTTGCCTGGCCGACGTTGGAGGAAGCCGTGGGCTCGCTTCGAGACGCTGGCGGACGTGACCGCCGCCGAGCTCGAACTACCCGAGATGACCATCCCCGGAGGAAGGTTCATGCGCATCCGGCTGCGGGGTGAGCCCCCGGGCGTCTACGACGAGATTGCTGCTGCGTACGGGCTTCTGGAGTCATCAGCCGAGCGGGACGACAGCCGCCCGAGCCTCGAGCACTACCGGAGGCTCAACGAGATCGACGTCCTCATGCCGGTGAGCTAGCGGCACCGACGTACCGTTCGAGCGCCTTCATGGAACGCTCAGTCCTTGGTCGACTTGTCGCGCTCTGTCAGGATCTTGTACTCGTACACGCTCGGACTCCCCGGGTTGTCGTCAGTCTCTCCAGTCTGTCACCCGACTCGGGGCGACCGTCGGAGGTCAACTGTGCGGAAGAACCCATCACCAGGCGGAAGGTTCTACGTCGGGTCAATGGACCAACCGGCAGGGACAGATGCGGCGGTGGACGCTCACAAGGGGTCCAC
>JBAPUB010000029.1:0-69407 GCA_049282455.1 Actinomycetes bacterium | reverse complement strand
GTGTCTCTCAAGGACCCTCCGTGCCACCTTCGAATGACGAACTTCGACCGCATCTGTCTTCCCATCCGCCCACACCACTCGAACCGCCACTGACCGGTCGTCTGGCCCGCGTCGACCGCGGAGCCGTCGACGTCCTGCTCGAGGGCACCCATGAGCGAGTCCGGGCCGAGCTCGGCCCGGCCGTGAAGTCCGCCGCCGCAGCGGATGCGTCGCAGCAGCCGGTCGTCGGTGATCGAGTGTCTTTGCGAACCCTCGACGAGGGGCGCAGGCTCGTCCACTCCATCCATCCGCGAGGGACGGCGATCACTCGCGCCTCCGTGACACCTGGAAGCTCACAGCGGCAGGTGCTGGCAGCCAACATGGACCTCGTCGCTGTCATCGAACCGGTCAACGCAGCACCCCGGCCGGGGCGCATCGAACGACTGCTCGCTCTCGGCTGGGAGTCCGGTGCCCAACCGCTGCTGGTGCTGACCAAGGCTGACCTAGCAGTCGATCTCGACGCGTCCATCGAAGTCGCTCGGGACAACGCTCCGGGTGTTGACGTCATCATCTGCAGCTCGGCCTGGGCGGACGGCGTGGCCATGCTGCGCGAACGGTTGCTGACCGGAACAGTGGTCGCATTCATCGGGCCGTCAGGTGCCGGCAAGTCGACGCTGGTCAACCTTCTCGCCCAGCACCCCGTCATGGAGACGGCCGAGGTGCGCAGCGACCACCGAGGCCGGCACACAACGGTTCACCGTGAGCTCATCGTCCTTCCCGGCGGGGCCATGGTGATCGACACGCCTGGCTTGCGCAGTGTCGGACTAGCCAGCAGTGAGG
This sequence comes from Actinomycetes bacterium, assembly GCA_049282455.1. Lineage (GTDB taxonomy): Bacteria > Actinomycetota > Actinomycetes > JAHEKZ01 > JAHEKZ01 > JBAPUB01. The sequence continues at coordinate 68,588 of JBAPUB010000029.1, read as the reverse complement.
CCCTCGACCAGGTCTTCGCCGACCTGGAGGAGCTCGCGACCGCATGCCGCTTCTCCGACTGCGTGCACGAGACCGAGCCCGGCTGTGCCGTGCTCTCCGCCATCGAGACCGGCGTGCTGGATGAGCGACGCCTCGTGTCCTGGCGCAAGCTCCAGCGCGAGGCGGCATGGTTGGAACGTCGCGCGGATGCCCGACTCCGGGCAGCCGAAAGAGCGAAGTGGCGCACTCGAGCGCGCGAGCTGCGTTCGCAACAGATCCGGCCCTGATCTCGCTGGCTGTGAGACCGGAACCGATCGGCCCCTGGGCTCAGGGTTGAAGGAGCTTCGACATCCACACCGCACGAGCCGTGATCGACGAGCACGAGAACTGCGTCAAGTGGGTCTTGGCCGAGTACCCACACCTCGTCGTCGGCGATGCGCCGCGCATAGTCGTCGACCACCGGGTTGGGCTTCATGCCGATGCGAGCGACGTAGTCTCCGTACGCTTCGGCGACCAGTCGCTGGATCAGCGGGGCGTCGGAGTCCGACGCTGGTCGCAGGCCGTCGAGGTCACCCACCGCGAACTCCCAGCAGTTGACGTCAGCTGTTGGCCATGTCGACGAAGCGCGAGTAGTGGCCCTGGAAGGCCACCGTGACCGTTGCCGTCGGTCCGTTGCGGTGCTTGGCGATGATGAAGTCGGCTTCACCTGCCCGCGGCGACTCGCGCTCGTAGGCGTCCTCGCGGTGCAGCAGCATGACGACGTCGGAGTCCTGCTCGATCGAGCCGGACTCACGCAGGTCGGACAACATCGGGCGCTTGTCGGTGCGCTGCTCGGGACCGCGGTTCAGCTGGCTGAGCGCGACGACCGGAACACCCAGCTCTTTGGCCAGCAGCTTCAGCGAGCGCGAGAACTCGGCGACCTCCTGCTGGCGGCTCTCGACGCGCTTGCCGCTGCTCATGAGCTGCAGGTAGTCGACGACGATGAGCTTGAGGTCGTGACGCTGCTTGAGTCGGCGGCACTTGGCGCGGATCTCCATCATGTTCATGTTGGGAGAGTCGTCGATGAACAGTGGCGCGCTCGCGACCTCGCTCATCTTGCGCGCGAGCCTGGTCCAGTCGTCGTCGCTCATCGACCCCGTGCGCATGTGGTGCAGTGCCACTCGCGCCTCGGCGGAGAGAAGACGCATGGTGATCTCGTTGCGGGTCATCTCGAGGCTGAAGATGACACTGGTCAGGCCGTGCTTGATGGAGGCCGCTCGCGCGAAGTCCAGCGCGACCGTCGACTTGCCGAGGCCGGGCCGAGCGGCGACGACCACGAGCTGGCCGGGATGCAGGCCATTGGTGAGGTTGTCCAGGTCGGTGAAGCCGGTCGGAACGCCCGCCAGGGTTCCACCGCGCGACCCGATGGCCTCCAGCTCGTCGAGGGTGCCCTCCATGATCTGCGACAGCGGCAGGTAGTCCTCGCTCGTGCGTCGTTCGGTGACGTGGTAGATCTCCGCCTGTGCGCGGTCGACGGCGTCGTCGACCTCACCGGTGTCGGCGTATCCCAGCTGCACGATCCGGGTCCCCGCCTCGACCAGTCGTCGCAGGATGGCTCGCTCGCCGACGATGCGCGCGTAGTACCCAGCGTTCGCCGCGGTCGGAACCGACGCGATCAACGTGTGCAGGTACGGCGCACCGCCGATCCGGGAGATCTCGCCACGCTTGGTGAGCTCGTCGGCGACGGTGACCGGGTCGGCGGGCTCGCCGCGGCCGTAGAGGTCGAGGATCGCCTCGTACACCGTCTGGTGCGCAGGCTTGTAGAAGTCGCCGGCGCGGAGCTGCTCGACGACGTCGGCGATGGCGTCCTTGCTCAGCAGCATCCCGCCGAGCACGCCCTGCTCGGCCTCGAGATCCTGCGGCGGGGTCCGGTCGAAGGCCGGCCCGAACCCACCGGCGAAGCCGGACTCGTCGGCGGGGGTCTGGAACTGCGCGACGGTCACCGGGCTCCTGTTCAGGGGTGGGCAGGCTGTCAGCAGGCGAGAGCAACGATCGAGACCATCTCTACCCGGCAGGTCCGACAAGACCAAGTGAGCCTGGGGATGCCCCTGGGGACATCGTGGGGAACACGCCGGTTCACCCGTGCGTAACCTTCGGGACGGACCTGTGGATATCCACAGGCCCAGCGCTCCGCACCGTCTCTGACCTGCGCGTTCGTCTGCCACGAACTGTGGAGAACACACCGTCTGCCGGCGTCTCACCCACTGAGACGTTTCACCGGCCCGGCCGCGAGCATCGGCCCGGGCTCGTACGGGCACGCCGGGTCGGACCCTAGGGGGTCACCGGACGCAGCGTAGGCCCGGGCCCTCGACCCGCCGCACAGGTCGGAGAACTCGCACACCCCGCACTTGCCGGAGAACTGTGCTGCACGGATCGCCCGCAACGTGGGGTGCTCACGGTAGATGTCGGCCAGCGGACGGTCCCGCACCGATCCCAGACCCAGTGGCAAGAAGCCGGCCGGGTACACCTCACCGTCGTGCGCGACGAACAAGATCCCCTTGCCGTCGCGGGTGGCCGCCGTGTGCGCCGACGGGCGGGCCTGCGAGGTCCCCAGGCGCTGGACGAGCCGTGCCGACAGGTGGGAGTAGAGCTCGGTGTCGGGGCGGGCAGAGTCGTCTGCGCGTCGCTGCGCCACAACGCGCCGAAAGAACGGGGCCTCGACCGTACGAACGATGAACCCGTACTGCGATGCGTCGAACAAGAAGTGGCACACGTCCTCGTGCTCGACCGGGCTGATCGCTCCGGTCGCCTCCCCGCGGCCGACGTGGACCAGGAAGAACACCTCCCACATGTGCGCCCCTGTGTCGGTGACGAGCGCAGCGACGTCGGGCAGCTCGCGGACGTTCGAGGCCATGACCGTCGTGTTGATCTGCACGGTCAGCCCGGCGGAGACCAGCTGCTTGATCGCCGGGATCGTCTGCTCGAAGTGACCCGGGATGCCCCGCACGCCGTCGTGCGTCGCAGCACACGCTCCGTCCAGGCTGATCGACACTGCCTTAACCCCCGAGCTCACCATGGAGGCGACGGCGTCGGGCGTGAGCATCGGCGTGACCGACGGTGACAGCGCCACGGGGATGCCCTTCGACGCGGCGTGGTCGACCAGGCTGAAAATGTCCTCGCGCAGCAGGCAGTCGCCACCGGTGAGCACCAGGATCGGGTAGGGGCGCCCGAAACCCGCCACCTGGTCGATCAGGTCGAACCCCTCGGCGTGGTCGAGCTCGCCGGGCAACGGTCCGGCTGTCGCTGACGCGCGACAGTGCTCGCATGCCAACAGGCACGAGCGAGTGACCTCCCAGAACACCAGCATCGGTCGCTGGTCGAAGTTGACCGGTCGCGATGGCACGCCGTGAGTCATCGAAGTGCCCCTTCAGGAGGACCAACCAGGTCGCCGGCACCCAACCCGGGGACGGCGAGACGTTCGCAGACCTGCGACGCGACGATGCTTGCCTGGGCCACGCAACCGGCCAGGCCCGCACCGCGGTACGCAGCTCCTGTCACATGCAGCGACGGCGACGACACCAACGCTGCATCGAGCCGCGCGAGGCGCTCGGCGTGTCCGACGGTGTACTGGGGCATCGCCGACGGCCACCGCTGCACCAGCACGTCGACCGGCGCAGCGGACACCCCCATCAGTCGGGACAGAGACTCACGCACCTGCAGGACCAGCTCGTCGTCGTCGAACGCGGTCCAGCGCTGGTCACCCGCGCGTCCCACCATGGAACGGATGAGCAGCACGTCCTTGCCGACGAGGTGCGGCCACTTCCTGGACAGCCAGCTGCAGCCGACCAGCAGCTCGCCCTCGACCGGAGGAACCATGAAGCCAGTACCGTCCATCGGCACACCCGACAGGTCGGCGGCCCGGAACGCCAGCGTCACGTTGGCGACATCGACGTACGGGATCTCACGCAGAGTCGCAGACGCTGTCACGTTGTGGCGGGCGAGCAGGTCTGCCGCCGCGGGAGCCGGCGCGGCCAGGACCACCTGGTGAGCCGACACGTGGCCCGCCGAGGTGCTGACGAGCAGACCTTCGGGCGAAGCGGCGACGTCCTCGACGCGCACACCCGACCGCAGGTCTGCATCGACGGCGGCGACCAACGCCTCCACCAGGCCGCCCATCCCGCCCAGCAGCGACACCAGTGCTGGCGATGGACGCCCCGGCTCGGCACGGGCCGCGGCGCTGGCTGCACGGCGGCGAGCCCGCAACGTCAGGAACAGACTGCGCCCCGACCGCGCCAGGGCAGCGATCTCCGGGACCGTGGCGCTCGCGCTGAGCAGGTCGGCATCCCCGGCGTGAACTCCTCCGACCAGCGGCTGCACGAGCCGGTCGAACACCTCACGACCGAACCGGGGCCGCAGGAGGTCACCGACGGACGGGTCGGCACAGCGCGGGGTCGTCGTCGGACGGACCAGGTCGACCGCTGCCCGGGCCGCACCGCGAGGGGAGAGCAGGCCCGAGGCGAGCATCGGCACGATCCGGTCCGGGATCCCGAACAGCGCACCGGGTGGGAGCCTGCGCAGCCGTCCACGAGACCACACGTAGGCGCCAGAGGCGGCGGGTCCGGTCACCTGCTCCGCCAGGCCCAGGTCGGCCACCAGGGACCGCAGCTGCGGAGCCCTGGCCAAGAACGCATCCGGCCCCACGTCGACGGGTAGACCGGCGACCGTGCGGGTCCAGACCTTGCCGCCTGGTCGGGGGTCGGCCTCCAGCACCAGGACCGAGGCATTCGACCCCAGCCGCTTGCGCAGGAAGTACGCCGTCGCCAGACCGCTCACTCCCCCGCCGACGACCAGGACGTCGACCTGGGCCGGGAGTGCCGCTGTTTGCGTCGCGGCAGTCTTCACGCGGCAGCCTCCACGACGCTTCGCCAGCAGCTCGGTGGACCCGGCTGGGCTCCCTACGTCTGCGACCCTAGCCCCGCCACGCGAACAGCCCCGCACCGAGCGGAGATGGCCGACGCGCCGTCAGGCGGGGGAGTCCGCGTAGTTGAACATCCAGCGGACACCGAACCGGTCGCAGCACGTGCCCCAGTAGGCGCCCCAGAACATCTTCTCGAGGGGCGCGATGTCGGTTGCACCGTCGGACAGAGCGGCGAACAGCCGCCTGGTCTCATCGAGGTCATCGGGCTCGAGGTTGATCGCGACGTTGTTGCCGGTACGGAGGGCATGTCCCATCGACTCCAGCATGTCCGTGGCCATCAGCACCGTCCCGCCGAGAATCGGCAGCTCGACGTGCATCACCAGGTTCTTCTCGTTGTCCGGCAGGGGCGGCTGAGAGGAGTCGGGTGGCACGTCACTCATCCGTTGGAAAGACGTGAAGTCGCCACCGAACACCGACCTGTAGTGGTTGAACGCCTCTTCTGCGTTTCCCATGAAGTTCAGATAGATGCTGACCCTCGCCACAGCGTCCTCCAGAAGTCACCCCGGACCGAGAAGCCGCGAACGTATCAGCCCGCGCGCGCCTCACGGATCCTGATCGTCCTGGCCTCGTGCGCTGCCGAGTCGTCGAGCGGCGTCACGTCGACGCCGACCCAGCGCAGCAGGAGGTCGGCCACCTCGGGGTTGCGGGGCAGGAGCGGTCCGTGCAGCCAGGTGCCGATGACCCTCCCGGAAACGGCTCCGTCATGGTTTGCCCCTGCACGCTCTCCGTTACCCACGCCGATCTCGAGCGCGGCGAGCGGCAGCACGTCGGGGCCGAGCGACGCCCCGCTGCAGTGGTACTCGTACCCGGACAGCTGGGGAAGACCGAGTGCGGGGCTGGGCGCAGTGACGACTGGACCCTTGGCCCACGGGGCATGTGACATCTCGACATCGAGCAGGCCGACGCCGTCGTGCGGCAAGCCGTCGGGGTCGTCAAAGCGCTGTGACAAGACCTGGTACCCCGCGCCGACGCCGAGCACGGCCGCACCTGCGGCAACGGCGCGTGTGAGCTCTCCACCCGAGCGCAGCCGACGCGCGCACTCCGTCAAGTCGGAGTCCGTGGAGCCGCCGATGAGGTACAGCTGAGCGTCGTCCGGAAGGTCGTCACCGGGATGAACGATGAGCACGTCGACGTCGACGCCTCGTCGATGGGCCCGGTCTGTGAGGATCACGACGTTGCCGTGGTCACCCTCCGGCTGCAGCAACGAGGGGAACACCTCGACCACCATCAGTGTGTCCAGGCTCATGGGCCGACCTGGATGTCACGACCCAGCACGTCGAGCACATCGTTGAACGCCGGCCAGTTGGCGACCAGGTCGACGTCCCCAGGCGGCAACGTGCCTACTGCCCCGAGGACGTCGTCTCCGCCTACGTCGACGTGGACGCCGGCGACAGTCAGGCGAAGCGCCAGCTCGTTGCCTCGGGACCCCGCCACGGTTACTCGGCGTCCTGCGAGGCGCTCGAACGGCGCATCCCACAGCATCGCCGTGTCCTGACCACCGCCTCCACCCCGGCCGTGCATCGCCAGGACAAGCGAACGGGAGGCGCTGCCCGCCGGCCCCTCGCTGACCGTCGCCAGCGACTCGGTCCAGCTGGCCGGGTTCTTCGCCAGGAGGACGCGCACCCGATGCGCGCCGAAGGGCCGGGGCGCGTAGCGGCCGTCGACGCCCTCGACCTCGGCGATCCGTGCTGCCGCGGACTCCACGGGAACGCCGAGCTCGACGGCTGCAGCGAGGGCGAACAGCACGTTCACCTCTGCGGCATGGCCGGGAAGAGCGCGTGGTACACCGACGACTGCCCCGTTTGGTGCCTGTGCCGACACCTCTCCGCCTTCGCGGTGCAGCATCCAGTGGGGCTCGTGGCGTGAGAACCGGCAGCGCGGGCACGCCCACTTCCACCCGTCTCGGTCCAGCCGGACGAGGCAGTCACGGCACAGCACCGCATCGTCGAGGTACGTGTCCTCGCCGGCGACCCAGATCACACGTGGTGCCTTCGCCACCGCCCAGGCGACCAGCGGGTCGTCGACGTTGGCCACGACCGTGCACGGCCAGTCGATCCGGGTCACGGTGTCGTGCCAGTGACCGGCCAGGCGCTTGGCCCTGACCCCGCGTTCCAGGAAGTCGCGGCTGAGGTTCATCAGCACGATCAGCCGCGGTCGCGTCGCCTCGACCACCGAGCTCAGGTAGGCCTCGTCGGTCTCGAGCACGGCCACCGCGGCACGCCGGTCGGCGTCGAGCGCGGTGACGAGTCCTTCCTCCATGTTGGCGCCCGTGCGGTTGAAGGCCACAGGTCCCAGCATCGATGCTGCGGCGGCGAGCAGCGTCGCCGTCGTGCTCTTGCCGTTGGTCCCCGACACCAGCGCGACGGACCGGTGGGCGGCAAGGTCGGCCAGGGTCTGCGGCCGCAGCCGGTAGGCGACCTTGCCCCCGACCTGGGACCCACGGCCGTGACCACCCCACTGGCTCAGGCGGGCTGCCGCACGTCCCAGGGTGAGCGCAGCGTGGCTCGCGACCGGGAGTCGGCCAGGCGTCGCCGGGGTGTCGGGCATCGCAGGTCAGTGTAGGAAGCCGGCCGTCCTGGGTTGTCCCCAGGCCGACTGTGGACGACGCGCCCGGCATCGGTGGATCCTGCGGGACCTGCCTGTGGGCAACCTGTGGACAACTATCGGGCGCCGTCCCTCCCGGCCCTGGTGTTCGGCCGGGTCCGGGTAGCGTCGCGGCTCGTGCGCCTGGACCCCCGTGACCGAGCGATCCTGGCCCTGGCCGTTCCCGCGCTCGGGGCGCTGGTCGCCGAGCCGTTGTTCCTGCTGGCCGACGCCGCGGTCGTGGGAACGCTGGGCACCGCACAGCTGGCCGGCCTCGGTGCGGCCGGCACCGTGCTGGCCACCACGGTGGGGCTGTGTGTCTTCCTGGCGTACGGCACCACCGCGGTCGTCGCGCGTCGCCTCGGCGCTGGCCGCGCCGACGACGCCCTGCGGCTGGGGGCCGACGCGCTGTGGCTCGGACTGGTGCTGGGCCTGGCCCTGGTCGTGGTCGGAGAGCTGCTGGCGACGGCTCTGGTCGCCGGACTGGGGGCGTCCGCGACCGCTGCGCCCTTTGCCGGTGACTACCTGCGGGTCAGCCTCCTCGGGCTTCCGGCGGTGCTCGTGTCGTTCGCTGCCATCGGCCTGCTGCGGGGCTTGCAGGACACCCGGACGCCGTTGGTGATCACCGTCGTGACCGCCAGCTTGAACCTGGTCCTGGACCTGTGGTTCGTCCTCGGCCTCCACCACGGTGTGGCCGGCTCGGCCTGGGCGACGGTGCTCGCCCAGGCCATCGGTGCCGCGGCGTACGTCGCCGTCGTCGTCCGGCGGTCGCGTCCGTACGCGGTCTCGTGGTGGCCCGACCTTGCGGGGGTCCGTGAGACGGCGCGGCTGAGCGGACCGTTGCTCCTGAGGACGCTCGCCCTGCGAGCCGTCTTCATCGTGTCGGTGTCGGTGGCTGCGCATGCCGGCGACGCCGACCTCGCGGCCTACCACGTGTCCCTCCAGGTGTGGTTGCTGCTTTCCCTCGCCCTGGACGCCCTGGCCATCGCCGGCCAGGCCCTGGTCGGCCGTGACCTCGGCGCCTCCGACGTCGATGCCGCCCGCCAGGACCTCCGGCGTCTGCTGCAGTGGGGGATCGGTGCCGGTTTCGCGCTCGCGGGCCTCGTGGTGCTGCTGGCCCCGCTACTTCCGGCGATGTTCAGCGCAGACCCTGCCGTGCGCTCACTGCTGACGGCGTCGTTGCTGGTGGTGGCCGTCCACCAACCGGTGGCCGGTCCCGTGTTCGTGCTGGACGGCGTTCTCATCGGGGCCGGCGACGCCACCTGGCTGGCCGGAGCCGGTGCGGTGACGCTGGTCGCCTTCGTACCGGCGGCCGCGCTCGTGCGTGCCAACGACGACGGGGTCGTGGCCCTGTGGTGGGCCCTGCTGTGGTTCATGGTCGTGCGGCTGGCTCTGCTGGCCTACCGGGCCCGAGGTGACACCTGGCTGCGTACCGGAGCCTCGCTCACGTCCTGACCGCCAGGACTTCCTGAGGGAAACAGCCGCTGTGGGGCCGTTTCCCTCAGGAACCCTGGACGACGTCGACGTCGATCGCGACGGCCACCTCGGGGTGCAGCCGAACACTGACCCGGTGCGTGCCAACGGTCTTGATCGGCTGGCCGATCTCGATCCGACGCTTGTCGAGCGCAGGGCCGCCGGCCGCGACCACGGCGTCGGCGATGTCGCCGACGGTGACCGAGCCGAACAGCCGACCGGTGTCACCGGCGCGGGCCGGCAGGGTGACGGTGAGTCCGGCGAGCTGGCCCCTGATCTCCTGGGCGTGACCGAGGTCGCGCACCTCGCGGGTGTCCCTCGCACGCTTGATCTGGGCCACCTGCTTCTCGCCACCGCGGGTCCAGCCGGTCGCCAGGCCGCGAGGGACCAGGAAGTTACGGCCGTAGCCGTCCTTGACCTCGACGACGTCTCCGGGACTGCCCAGGCCACTGACCTCTTGGGTGAGGATGAGCTTCATGATTCGTCAGCCCCCTCAGCGCGCCGTCGACGTGTAGGGCAGCAGCGCCATCTCACGGGCGTTCTTCACGGCCATGGCGACGTCGCGCTGGTGCTGGGTGCAGTTGCCGGTCACCCGACGGGCCCGGATCTTGCCTCGGTCGGAGATGTACTTGCGCAGCAAGTTCGTGTCCTTGTAGTCGACCGAGGTCGCCTTGTCCTTGCAGAAGGCGCAAACCTTCTTCTTGGGCTTGCGCAGCGGCGGTTTCGCCATCGTGGTGCTCCAGTTCGAAGCCCCGCATCATGCGGGGATGGGCGGATGGAAGGGATCAGAACGGTGGTTCGTCGGAGCCAGCCTTGGCGTTGGAGCCGCCGCCCCACGAGTCGCCAGCGGGTGCGGCAGAGGCCCAGGGGTCGTCGGCGGCCTGGCCGCCACCCCCACCGAAGCTGCCACCTGCGCCACTTCGCGACGCCTTCGTGACCTTGGCGGTGGCGCTCTTCAGGGACGGACCGACCTCGTCGACCTCGACCTCGTAGACCGTGCGCTTCTCGCCCTCACGGGTCTCGTAGCTGCGCTGCTTGAGGCGGCCCTGGACGATGACGCGCATGCCTCGCTGCAGCGACTCGGCCACGTTCTCGGCCGCCTGGCGCCACACGTTGCACGAGAGGAACAGGCTCTCGCCGTCCTTCCACTCGTTGGTCTGCTTGTCCAGGTAGCGGGGAGTCGAGGCCATCCGGAACTTCGCGACGGCCGCACCCGAGGGCGTGAACCGAAGCTCGGGATCGTCGACGAGGTTGCCGACCAGGGTGATGACGGTGTCACCGGCTGCCATGTCAGCCTCCTTATCGCATGTCCGGGCGCATGACCTTGGTACGCAGCACAGCCTCGTTGAGGTTGAGCTGTCGGTCGAGCTCCTTGACCGCGTCGGGCTCGGCGGTCATGTCGACCAGTGCGTAGATCCCGTCGGACTTCTTGTCGATCTCGTAGGCGAGACGACGGCGTCCCCACAGGTCGACCTTGTCCACGGTCCCGCCGGACTGCCGGATCACGTTGAGGAACTGGTCGAGGCTGGGGGCTACGGTGCGCTCCTCGAGATCGGGGTCGAGGATCACCATGAGCTCGTATTGACGCATGTGGCGCCAACCTCCTTCGGACTGGATCGGCCACGGTCCATCCGTGGCAGGAGGGCGTTGCGTCGTGCCGGCGCCAACGTAAGTGGCGACCCGCTCGGGTCACTGGCCCCGGCACAAGGTGCCAGGGTATCGGCCAACGACCGAAGATCTGAAATCGGCTGGGGACGGCTTCCCGCCCACTCCACCTGGGGACGCCGGTCCAGCGGGCTGGGAGGATCACCCCATGCGCCTCGCGACCTGGAACGTGAACTCGGTCACTGCGCGGCTGCCGCGCCTGGTCCAGTGGCTGGAGCTGGCCTCGCCCGACGTCGTGTGCCTGCAGGAGACCAAGGTGGCCGACGACGCCTTCCCCGCCGAGCCCGTCGAGGCGCTGGGCTACCAGGTCGCCCACCTGGGCCAGGGCCGGTGGAACGGGGTCGCCATCGTGTCCCGGGTGGGCCTGGACGACGTCACCCGCGGGTTCGCCGGAGACCCGGGGTTCCCCGACGCGTCCACCTTGGAGGCCCGCGCCCTGGGGGCCACGTGCGGCGGAGTGCGGGTCTGGTCGCTGTACGTCCCCAACGGGCGCGAACCGGACAACCCCCACTACGACTACAAGCTTCGGTGGTTGGCGGCGCTGACCGATGCGGTTCGCGGGGAGGCCGCGGCGAGCTCGCCCTTCGTTCTCGTCGGCGACTTCAACGTGGCCCCGACCGACGACGACGTCTGGGACGTCGCGAAGTTCGAGGGAGCCACCCACGTGACACCGGCCGAGCGGGCAGCACTGAGCGACCTGCGGGCCCTGGGCCTGACCGACGTCATGCCCCGGGCGATGAAAGGGCCGCACCCATACACGTTCTGGGACTACCGGGGCGGCGCCTTCCACAAGGCCGAGGGGATGCGCATCGACCTGGTCTACGGCAACACCGCATTCGTCACCGGCGTCACCGATGCCTACGTCGACCGCGAGGCGCGGAAGGGGAGCGGGCCCTCCGACCACGCCCCGGTCGTCGTCGACGTCGACGTTCCGGGCCTTCCGTAGGCTCCTGGCCGTGCCGACACCGCTGACCGTCCGACCGATCGCTCACGACGAGCATCTGGCGTTCGTCGTCGACGCAAGTGGCTCGTTCTTGCAGACCCCGGCCTGGGGTGAGGTGAAGGCAGACTGGCGTCACGAGAGCATCGGCTGGTTCGACGGCGACCATCTGGTCGGAGCTGCTCTCGTTCTCTACCGCCGTACGCCGCTGATCGAGCGCTACTTCGCCTACCTGCCCGAGGGACCCGTGATCGACTGGCGTCGCCACGGGGCAGAGGCCGTGACCAAGCCCTTGCTCACCCACTTGAAACGCAGCAAGGCGTTCACGGCCAAGATCGGACCCCAGCTGGTCACTCGTCGATGGTCGGCCACCTCGGTCAAGGACGCCATCGCCGCAGGCACCACCCGCCTCGGGGACGTCAGCCCCGACGTCACCGACGCAGACGCGATGAACGTCGGTGCCGAGCTGAAGGTGCTCGGCTGGCGTCGCAACGACGCCGGCGGAGCCGGCTTCGGCGACCTTCAGCCCCGGTACGTGTTCCAGGTTCCGCTCGTTGGGCGCAGCACCGACGACCTGTTCAGCGGCTTCAACCAGCTGTGGCGGCGCAACGTCAGGAAGGCGGAGAAGTCAGGTGTCACCGTCGAGCTCGGCGGGTTCGACGACCTGGCCGCCTTCCACGCGGTCTACGCCGTCACCGCGCTACGTGACGGCTTCACCGCACGACCTCTGCGCTACTTCCAGCAGATGTGGCGTTCGATGAACGCCGAGGACGACGACCGGATCCGCCTGTACCTCGCCCGTCACGAGGGCGAAGTCCTGGCCGCCACCACCTGGGTGCGCGTGGGTGACCACGTCTGGTACTCCTATGGCGCCTCAGCCGACCACAAGCGCGAGCTGCGGCCCAGCAATGCCGTTCAGTGGCGCATGCTCGTGGACGCTCACGCCGCTGGAGCGGCGGTCTACGACTTGCGAGGCATCTCCGACACGCTGCGCGAGGACGACCCCTTGTTCGGGCTCATCCGCTTCAAGCTCGGCACGGGCGGCGAAGCCGTCGAGTACCTCGGTGAGTGGGACTTCCCGATCAACGGCCCGCTGCACAAGGCCTTCGAGCTCTACCTGGCGAGGCGGTGACTCGTGACCTTCTCACTCTACGTCGATGCCGCCGACTGGCGGGCCCACGCTGAAAGCGTTCGAGATGCCGTGCCGGGTCTGGTCCCCGTGGCCAAGGGGAACGGCTACGGGTTCGGCCTCCAGCTGCTGGCCGACCAGTGCCAAAGGCTCGGTGTCGACACCCTCGCGGTCGGCACGATCCCCGAGGTCGAGCTGGTGCACGACGGCTTCGCAGGGGACGTGCTCGTGCTCACCCCGTGGCACCCGATCATCGACGCGCCGCCGCCGCTGGACGACCGGCTCGTGCTGACGCTCGGCCATGTCGAGGCCGTCCACGCACTGGCTGGGTCACCGACCAGGGTGGTGGTCGAGCTGCTGACCTCCATGGACCGGTTCGGGCTCGACCACGACGAGCTCGTCGCCGCGCTACCGACCATCGGACAGCTGAACCTCGCCGGCTTCGCCCTGCATCTGCCGCTCGACGAGGGCGAGACCGCGCGGGTCGACGAGGTGTCTCACTGGGTCCAGCACCTCACTCGGCTCGGGGTCGAGATCCCGTCGTTGTGGGTCAGCCACCTCGGTGACGATGAGCTCGCGACGCTCCGCCGCCGCCACCCCGCCATTGTCCTTCGACCGCGCATCGGCACCCGGTTGTGGCTCGGGCCTCCGCGCACCTACCAGGCACGGGGCACGGTTCTGGCTGTCCACCCGACTCGCCGCGGTGAACGATTCGGCTACCGGCAGCGCAAGGCTCCCAGTGACGGTCACCTGCTGATCGTTGCCGGTGGCACCTCGCACGGCGTCGCTCTGAGCGCACCCCGCCCGGTCGCCGGTGTGATGCCTCGAGCCAAGGCTGCGGCACTGGGGGGGCTCGAGGCTGCGGGGCGGGTGCTGTCGCCCTTCTACGTCGCCGGGAAGAGACGATGGTTCGGCGAGCCGCCCCACATGCAGGTCTCGATGGTGCTGTTGCCGGGTGACGTGACTCCACCGCTCGTCGGCGACGAGCTCGACGTCGACATGCGCATGACGACGGCCTTGTTCGACCGCGTCGTCCTTCAGTAGAACGCAACGCACCCGGGCGACGGCGCGAGGGAAGGGGATCGATGGACGGCACGTGGACCCTGCGACCCCTCACCTACGACGACACAACGGTGGTGACCGCGCTCGTCAACGCCGGGAACCGGATGTTCCGGAACGAGGACGTCTTCACCCCAGACGAGCTCGAGTCGATACTGCGGTTCCCCAGCACCGACCTCGAACGTGATCCTCGCCTGCTCGTCGACGGTCAAGGGGACGCGGTCGGGGCAGTCTTCGTCACGACATCCGAACCCTGGTCCACCGCGCAGCTGCATCTCGCGCTGAAACCGACCAGCGAGCGTCCTGCGGCGACCACGACGGTGACTACGTCACGCCCGTCGACGACTTTCTCCACATGGTGCAGACGATGCCGACCGTGCGACCCGACTTGTCACTGCTCGCGGTCGACGACGTCGGTGCGGTCGGTCTGGCACTGAACTCCGTCAAGATCGACAAAGAGCCGTGCGGCTACGTCGGCACGCTCGGCGTCGTCCGTCGGGCTCGGGGCCAGGGGCTGGGCAAGGCTCTCCTGCACGAGTCGTTCAGACGGTTCAGAGCCACAGGCTGGCACCAGGCGAAGCTGCACGTACAGGTAGGAAACCGGACCGGGGCCGACCGGCTCTACCGCCGTGTCGGGATGTCGTCAGGGACCGTCGACGAGTGCTGGTCACTGCCACTCGCGGCAGTGCGCTGACGCCTCGCCCACGGCCCAAGCGTGATGCGGTCGGACGCACCGTCGAGAACGCCGCCGCTGGGGTCGTCGACGTCGTCGCGCCGCACCACGTCGTACCTGGGAAGCCAGACGTCTCGGACCACGAAGCCGCACAGGACCGCAGTGGCCAGCAGGTGGAGGCCGACCACCAGGTAGTAGCTCGTGGCCGGTAACGCACGGTCGGGGTTGGTGAAGCCGTGGATGTACCACCACACGGCCAAGAAGTAGACGACTTCGACTCCCTGCCACCAGATGAAGTCGCGCCAGCGGGGCCGTGCCAGCACGGCCAGGGGGATCAGCCACAGCACGTACTGCGGTGAGTAGACCTTGTTCGTGAGAACGAAGCTGGCAACGACGAGGAATGCGAGCTGGGCGAACCTCGGACGCCGTGGAGCCAGCAGAGCCAGGACGGCGATCGCGAGACACAGCGCCGCGAAGCTCGCCATGCCCCACTTGTTGATCGCGTCGAGCGTCATCGAGTGGCCGGTGCCGGTGATCACGAGCCAGATCGACCCGTAGTCGGCGCCTCTGTCCCTGGACAGCTGGTAGAACCGCAGCCAGTTGTCCCAGTGGGTGACCATGATCGGAACGTTCAGCGCCACCCAGCTCAGGACCGTCCCGAGCAGCGCCAGCGTGAAGGCCCGCGGACGTGCCGCGCGCACGCACAGGACGAGCAGAGGACCCAGCAGGAACAGCGGGTAGAACTTCGCGGACACTGCGAGACCGAGCAGCAGTCCAGCGCTGAACTCGTAGCGCCGGGACCAGGCCAGCATCGCCACCGCTGTGAGCGCCACCGCCCAGAGGTCCCAGTTGATCGTCGCCGTGAGGATCAACCCCGGCGCCACCGCCACCATCGCGGCGTCCCACACCCGCCGGCGTGCCAGCAAGGCGGTGGCCCACACCGTGAGCATCGCAAGGACGAGTGCCACCCCGGCGTTGATGTCGTAGTAGAGCCGACCCCGGTACGTGGGCGACCCGGTCGAGGGAACGGCGAGCGAGGTGAACCACATCGCCAGTCCGGTGAGCACCGGGTACTCGACGGGCTCGGCCGTCGTCCCAGTCGTGTCGCTGAAGTAGGGGACCAGGTGGTCGGCCAGGCCGCGTCCCCAGAACAGCGGCACGACGTCGCTGTAGCACGCGTGGGTGTACTGCTTGGTCGAGTCCGACCAGGCCGACTTGCGGCAGGGCTCGTCGGCGAGGACGCCGAGCAGGCTCGCCAGGACGACCAGGACCAGGACAACCCGCATCGGCGTCCACCACGAGCCGCCGACGACCGCCCGGCGCCCGACCGGGCCGCCGATGAGCTCGCTGGCCCCAGCGACCACCGGGTCGTCACGGCTGGGGAGCACCCACTGCTGACTCTGCAGGGGGTCGGCGCTCACCCCGCCATCCTGCCCGGTCAGCCGCTCGCCGCCACGCGGGGCGCCGGTTGACCCAGCCCCGACTTCGCTGGTCCGGGCACCGCAGGGGTGGAGGTCGGGCTGGGCGATGGAGACGTCGGTGTCGGGCTGGGCGTTCCCGAGGTGGTCGTCGGGGTCGGGGTCGGCGTTGGGGTCGGGGTCGGCGTCGGGGTCGCGCTCTTCGTCGGGGTCGGGGTCGGGGTCGGGGTGGCGGTGACCACCGGCTGCGGGGGCGGCGGGAACGACAGCACCGGCTTCCCGGCCAGCGCCGCCCCCATGTACGCCGTCCAGATCCGGGTCGGGTACTCGGCTCCGGTGAAGACGGACATGCCGCCGACACCGTTGAGCGGAGCCTGGTGGTCGTTAGGCAGGTCGCGGTAGAACATCACGGCCGTGGACAGCTGAGGGGTGTACCCGACGAACCACGCGGTGAGCCCCTGGTGGTTCCCGGTCTTGCCTGCGGCGGGCCGGCCCAGGCTCTGGGCGTTGTACCCCGTGCCGTTGGCCACGACCTGGGTCAAGCCGTAGGTCACCTCGTTGGCAATGTCGGCGGGGAAGGCGTCCACCGTCGCAGTCGGGGCCGAGTAGAGGACCGCTCCACTTGCCGAGCGGACCTCCTGCACGCTGTACGGCGTCACCTGCTGGCCCTGGGCCGCAAAGGTGGCGTAGGCACCCGCCATCTGGATCGGTGACGCCGCGACCGGGCCGATCGTGACGGCCGGCACGGCGGACAGGTCGGGGGCGTCGGCGGGGATGCCCGCAGCGATCGCGGCGTCGACCGCCTTCTGGGGGCCCATCTCGACGTTGAGGTTGACGAACGCGGTGTTGACGGAGTTCTCCAGCGCCGTGAGCAGGCTGATCTGGCTCCCGTAGCTCTCGTCTCCCTGGTTGTGGATCTCGATCCCCGTCCCGGGGATCACGTACGGCGTGTTGCCCCAGAACGTGTCGGAGTACGTGTAGCCGTCCTGCAGAGCTGCTGCGGTCGTGAACGCCTTGAAGGTCGACCCGACGGGTTGTTCGGCGGTTGCGTTGTTGACGTAGCGGCGCAGGTAGTTCTTGCCGCCATAGATGGCGCGCAGAGCGCCCGTTCCCGGTTCGACCGAGGCGAGCCCGGCCTGCACGCCGGCGATGTCGTAGGTCGGGAAGTTGTTCTGGACCGCGGCGACGGCCGCGGTCTGCGCCTGCTTGTCGAAAGTCGTGATCACCGTCAGGCCGCCGGTGTCGAGCTCCTGCTGGGAGAAGCCCAGGGACTTCAGCTCGTCCTTCACGTACTGCATGAGGTAGCCGTTGGTACCGGCGTAGGCGTTGAGGGAGGTCGGGGCGATGACCGGCGCCAGGCGAACCTTGGCGGCCGCACTCGGTGTCAGCCACCCCTCGGACACCATCCCAGGGACGACGTAGTCGAGGACCCGGGCCTTGAGTGCCTGCTTGGCGTCGCGGCCCTGAGCCGGGTCGTAGGAGCTCGGCGCACGGATCATGGCGGCCAGCTCTGCCCCCTGGGCCACGGTCAGCTGTGACGCGGGCCGGTCGAAGAACGCCTGGCTCGCCGCTTCGATGCCGTAGGCACCGCGACCGAAGTAGATGGTGTTGAGGTAGTCCTCCAGGATCTGCTGCTTGCTCAGCTCACGGTCGAGCTTCAACGCGACGACCAGCTCTTTGATCTTGCGCGACCAGGTGCGGTCCTGGGTGAGGAACGCGTTACGCGCGTACTGCTGGGTGATCGTCGAGCCGCCCTGGGTGTCCCCGCCGGTGAGGTTGTTGATCACCGCGCGCCCGATCCCGGTCAGGGAGACTCCACGGTTGCGGTAGAACGACCGGTCCTCGGCAGCGAGCACGGCATCCTGCACGTGCTGCGGAACCTCCGACAGGGGAATCGACTGGCGGTTCACTTCGGCGAAGGTTCCGAGCTGGTGCTTGGCGTCGTCGTAGTAGATCGTCGAGCTCTGGGCCTCGGCCAGGTCGTTGGGTGCGGGCACGTCGATGGCGACGTACAGCACCACGAACAGCGTCACAAGGGCCATGAACCCGGCACCGATCAGAATCAGCCACTGCCGCCATGACGGCACGAACCGGCGCCACCCGCGCTTGTGGCTGCGGGGGTAGTCGACTCCCACGGAGGTCCTCTCGGTTCGTCAGCATCGGTTCGTCATCATCGGTTCGTCAGCATTGGTTCGCTTGAGCTCGGCCGGCGCGCACTCTCAGACTGCGCCGTTCGATCCGCTCGTCGCGTCGGTTCAGCAGGTACCAGCAGCTAGGGGTTCGGTGGAGAGTCTCCCCGACGGGCACGAAGCGGACGACGCGGCTCCCCGTCACCAAGGACGTAGGACACGGCGAGGTGGTTCCATGAGCACTCGGTGCAGACCTCGACCACGTAGACCCGGAACTCCCCGTGCTCGGTGGCCATCACGGCCAGCTCACGCGGGTGCTTGATCCGCCCCTGGTAGGGGCCCAGCTCGTCACCGTAGACGTAGTGCAGCTCGCTGAGTCGACGCTTGCGGCAGACCGGGCACGGCCGAGACGTCAGCTCGCCATGGTGGTGGGCGGCCCGAAGCAGGTACGGGTCGGCGTCGCACACGTCGGTGGTCGAAGCCGCCCCTCGAGACAGCGCCGCGAGCGTCGCGCGGCGCTGCAGCGTGTAGTCGGTGACCGACCGCTTGCCGAGCACCGCACCAGCCTACGTTTTGCCACCCGGTCCCGCGCGGGCCGCGTTTGCGCCGGTCGGCGGCGCGGGCTATCGTGGCGACCCATCGACTCGATGTATCGGTTCGATATATCGAATGCGCCAGGAGGGACCCGATGAGCCGGCGAAGCAGCGGCGCCCTCGAGCTGGCCGTCCTCGGCCTGCTGCACGAGTCTCCGATGCACGGATACGAGCTGCGCAAGCGGCTCAACGCCCTGCTGGGCACCTTCCGGGCCTTCAGCTACGGCTCGCTGTACCCCTGCCTGAAGCAGCTGGTCGCCCTGGGCTGGATCGCCGAGTCCGACGCAGACCCTGCTGGTGCCCCGGCGCTGTCGGGACGTCGGGCCCGGATCGTCTACCAGCTCACCGCCGAGGGCAAGGAGCGGTTCGGGGAGATGCTCGCCGAAGCCGGACCTGCCGCCTGGGAGGACGAGAGCTTCGGGGTCCACTTCGCCTTCTTCGCCCGAACCGACGCGGACACCCGACTGCGCATTCTCGAAGGTCGGCGAAGCCGGCTCGAGGAGCGCCTCGACAACGTGCGCGTCGCGGCTACCCGTACCCGCGAACGTGTCGACAGCTACACCCTCGAACTGCAGCGCCACGGCCTGGAGTCCGTGGAACGCGAGGTGCGATGGCTCAACGAGCTGATCGCCACTGAGCGTGCCAGCACCCCCACGCAACAGGCCGACCGGGACGAACGATCCGGCGCCACCAATAAGAACAAGGAGTAGGTCCATGGGTTCGGTACGCGTAGCCATCGCCGGCGTCGGAAACTGCGCCGCATCGCTCGTGCAAGGTGTCGAGTACTACAAGGACGCCGACCCGTCTGCGGCGGTACCTGGGCTGATGCACGTACAGCTCGGCGACTACCACGTCAGCGACATCGAGTTCGTCGCCGCGTTCGACGTCGACGCCAAGAAGGTCGGCCAGGACCTCGCCCATGCGATCGGGGCCAGCGAGAACAACACGATCAAGATCGCCGACGTCCCGCCGACCGGAATCATGGTGCAGCGGGGCGAGACCCTCGACGGGCTCGGCAAGTACTACCGCGAGGTCATCACCGAGTCCGACGAGCCCGCGGTCGACATCGTCTCGGTGCTGCGCGACAGCCGTGCCGACGTTCTGGTCTGTTACCTCCCCGTCGGCTCGGAGGACGCCGCCCGCTACTACGCGCAGGCAGCCATCGACGCTGGCGTCGGGTTCGTGAACGCCCTGCCAGTGTTCATCGCAGGCACCAAGGAGTGGGCGGACAAGTTCACCGCGGCTGGGGTGCCGATCGTCGGCGACGACATCAAGAGCCAGGTCGGGGCCACCATCACCCACCGGGTTCTCGCCAAGCTGTTCGAGGACCGCGGCGTCATCTTGGACCGCACGATGCAGCTCAACGTCGGCGGCAACATGGACTTCATGAACATGCTCGAGCGCGAGCGTCTGGAGTCCAAGAAGATCTCCAAGACCCAGGCCGTGACGTCTCAGCTCAGTCACGACCTGGGTAAGCGCAACGTGCACATCGGGCCGAGCGACTACGTGGCCTGGCTCGACGACCGCAAGTGGGCGTACGTCCGGCTCGAGGGCCGCGCGTTCGGCGACGTTCCGCTGAACCTCGAGTACAAGCTGGAGGTGTGGGACTCCCCCAACTCCGCCGGCGTGATCATCGACGCCGTGCGCTGCGCCAAGATCGCGTTGGACCGTGGGATCGGCGGACCGATCCTGTCGGCCTCCAGCTACTTCATGAAGTCTCCGCCGGTCCAGTACCGCGACGACGACGCGCGCCAGGCAGTCGAGGACTTCATCGCCGGTCGCTGACCTGGTCGGGTCCCTGTCGACCTGCTCGACTCACTTCGGGGCACGATCACCGGGACCCGGTCCCCTAGCCTGTGCGGGTGCCTGAGTCCGCTGCCCAGCAGTCGCTGCCGGGACTGCGCGCAGTCCTGAGGCTCGGCGGGTTCCGTCGCCTGCTGGCGGTGCGGCTCGCGGGCCAGTTCGCCGACGGGCTGCTCCAGGTCGGGCTGGCGTCCTTCGTGTTCTTCTCACCCGAACGCGCCGCCACACCGGGCCGGGTGGCGCTGGGCTTCGCCGTCTTGCTGCTCCCGTTCTCGCTCGTCGGTCCGTTCGCCGGCGTTCTGCTCGACCGGTGGTCTCGCCGACAGGTCCTGGTCGTGGCCAACCTCACGCGAGCGGTCGGGGTGGCCTTGATCGCCCTCCTGATCGCCGTCGGCCAGGACGGCGCCCCGCTGTACGTGACCGCACTCAGTGTGCTCGGTGTGAACCGCTTCGTGCTGGCCGCCCTCGGAGCGTCGCTGCCTCACGTGGTCTCGACCGAGCTCCTCGTGACTGCCAACGCGGTGGCTCCCACCGCGGGAACGGCCATGACGTTCGTCGGTGCGGGGCTAGGCATCGCGCTGGCGTCGGGGCTCGGCGGAGGCGACGCAGCTGACGCATCGGTCATCTGCCTCGGGGCAGCCGCCTGCATCGTGGCGGCCGGTCTGGCCACACGTCTGGGCCGGTCGCAGCTCGGTCCTGACCAGCCTGCTGACGTGTCGCTGCACAGTGCCGTCGTCGACGTGGTTCAAGGTTTCGTCGCGGGGGTCGGCCACGTTCGTGATGCGCCGCGAGCGGCTCGGGCACTGACGGTGATGGGAGGCCACCGGTTCCTGTTCGGCCTGGCCACTGTGCTGAGCATCGTGTTGTTCCGCAACACCTTCTACCCCAACGACGCGAAAGCCGCACTCACCGCACTGGGCCTGAGCCTGGCCTGCGGTGGCGCCGGAGCCGTCTCCGGTGCTGTGCTGACACCCGGCGCCACCCGCCGGATCGGCCCGACCCGCTGGATCTGCGCCTTGCTCTTGCTGGCCGCGCTGGACATGGCTCTGCTGGTCAGCTGGTTCCGCGAACCCCTCTTCCTGGCTGCCTCGTTCCTCATCGGCCTGGTGGCCCAAGGCGTCAAGGTGACCATCGACACGATCCTGCAGGAGACGATCGACGACCCCTACCGTGGTCGGGTGTTCACGCTGTACGACCTGGTGTTCAACGCGTCGTTCGTGCTGGCCGGCGCCGTGGCCGCACTCGTCGTCCCGGCCGATGGCCGCTCACTGGCGTTCACCACCGCTATCGCCGTCGGCTACGCCCTCCTCGCCACCTGGTACCAACGCATCTCACGTGAGGACAGCGCTGACCCCACCTAGGCCGTAGCTCCTAGACAGGTTCGCGCTGCGCCCACCACTGCTTGAGTGCCTCGGTCGCCGCCTCGACACCGATCGGACCGCGGTCCAGCCGCAGCTCGAGCAGGTAGCGATAGGCGTCCCCGACGTCTCGCCCTGCCGGGATGCCCAGGACCGCCATGATCTGGTTGCCGTCGAGGTCGGGGCGCATGGCCGCGAGCTCCTCGGCCTCCTGCAGCTCCTCGATCCGCTCCTCGAGGTGGTCGTACGCGCTGGCCAACGCCGCGGCCTTGCGCTTGTTGCGCGTCGTGCAGTCGGCTCGAGTCAGCCGGTGCAGCCGCTGGAGCAGCGGCCCAGCGTCTCGCACGTACCGGCGGACGGCGGAGTCGCTCCACTCACCGTCGGCGTACCCGTGGAAGCGAAGGTGCAGCTCGACCAGCTGCGACGTGGCCTCCACAGTCACCTTGTCGAAACGCAGCGCCTTCAACCGCTTGGCCGTCATGCGCGCACCGACGACCTCGTGGTGGTGGAACGAAACTCCGCCGTCGGCCTCGAACCGCCGGGTGCGGGGCTTGCCGATGTCGTGCAGCAGCGACGCGAGTCGAAGCACCAGGTCCGGGTCGCCATCCTCAAGGTCGATCGCCTGCTCGAGAACGGTCAGAGTGTGCTCATACACATCCTTGTGCCGGTGGTGCTCGTCGACCTCGAGCTGCAGTGCTGCGAGCTCGGGGACCACCTGTGCGGCGAGCCCCGTGGTCACCAGCAGCTCCAGCCCGACCCTCGGCCGGGGGGTCGTGATCAGCTTGACCAGCTCGTCACGAACCCGCTCGGCGGAGACGATCGAGATCCGCTCTGCCATCTCGGTCATTGCGGTGACCACGTCGGGGTCGACGCCGAACCCCAGCTGCGCAGCGAACCGGGCAGCCCGCATCATCCGGAGGGGATCGTCGTCGAAGGACTCCTCGGGTCGCCCCGGTGTGCGCAGCACCCGCGCGGCGAGGTCGGCCAGACCGTTGTGGGGGTCGACGAACGAGACGCCGGGAAGGGCGACGGCCATCGCGTTGACCGTGAAGTCGCGCCGGGACAGGTCGACGGCCAGGGAGTCCCCGTAGGTCACCTGGGGCTTGCGCGAGGACGGGTCGTAGCGCTCGGCCCGGTAGGTCGTGATCTCGCACGTGTACCCGTCGATGAGGCAGCCGATCGTCCCGAACGCCTTGCCGATGTCCCACACGGCCGTCGCCGGTCCGGCCACGAGCGCCTCGACCTCGTCGGGCAGGGCGGACGTCGCGAAGTCCAGGTCCTCGCCCAGACGTCCGAGCAGGGCGTCGCGCACAGAGCCGCCCACCAGGGCGAGCTCGTGCCCCGCCGCAGCGAACCGTCGTCCGAGATCGTCGGCGACGGGCGAGACCCGGACCAGCTCGGTCACCGCACGCCGTTGCAGCGCGGCGGCGTTCTCAGGCGTGGACACAACAGACCACCCTAGGCAGTCCTCGACCCGCGGTGCGCGAGGGCCGGTCAAGGGGGTCCATGGCCGTGCCGATGCTCGACCAGACCCGAGAGGACTCGACCGGGCCCAGCTGGACCCGCTAGCCGGAAGAGGACACACGATGGACTTCGCGCGCGTAGTGACGCGGGTGTCCGGCGTGTGCGCGCTCGTCTACGCCCTGCTGAACCCGGTGTCGCTGTGGCTCCTGGCGTCGCAGGACCCGCAGATCGGGGGCCAGGTCGTCGTGCTGGCCGCTGCCTCGATGCTCGTCCTTCTGGGTGCCGTGTGGTTCCTCCTGCGCCCTGAGCTGGCCCGACGGATCCCTGTCCTCGACGCGTACCCGCTCGTCGTCGACGTCGCGCAGATGACTTTCTTCGTCGCGGTCATCGTTGTCCTGACGGTCAACGGCGGGGGCCTGGAGGGGCTGCAGTGGTTCTACCTGATCTTCGTGGTCATCTTCTCGGCGATGACGATGCCCACGTCGTGGGCGCTGGCCATGGGCCTGCTCAGCGCCGGCGGCTTCATCACCTCGGTGGCAGTGACCGGCGACCTCGACGTCGCACACGCAGGACAGGTGCTGTCAGCCTCCGTCGGGCTTCTTCTGCTCGGAGTCTTCGCCGCGGCACTGGCGGGAGCCCTGCGCAAGCAGGAGGCCCTGGCGTCGACGTCTGAGCAGGCGCTGCGCCTCCAGGTCGACACGCTCACGGATGTGCTCACCGAGGTGGCCGGAGGCAACCTTCGTCCGGCCGCCCTGGAGGCCACATCCGACCAATCCCATGCTGGTGACGGACCGGTGGCGGCGCTGTGGTCCTCTCTCGACACCACCCTGCGCAGCATCCGCGGCGTCGTCGAGAGCGTGCAGTCCGGTGCAGACCAGCTCGCCGGCAGCGTCAGCGCCTTGCACGAAGCAGCATCCGACGCCGCTGCCGGGCACACCCAGCAGGTTGCCGCGATCAACCAGACCAGCGCGAGCATGCAACAGCTCGCGGCGAGCGCGGCCCAGATCGCCGACACGGCCGACCTCGTCAACGGGGCAGCCCTCGAGGTGACCACGGCGGCCCAGGCGGCTCAGCGGGCGGTCGACGACGCAGCCAGCCAGATCCAGGCCATGGCTGAGCAGGTGGGCGGGATCGCCGCGCAGGCGGCCGACCTCGATGCGGCAGGGGCCGAGATCGGCCGGATCCTGTCCGTGATCGACGAGCTGGCCGACCAGACCAACCTGCTCGCGCTCAACGCAGCGATCGAAGCGGCTCGTGCCGGCGAGCACGGGCGCGGGTTCGCCGTGGTCGCGGCCGAGGTCCGCGCCCTCGCGCAGCGAGCCTCCGACTCCACCGGACAGATCCAGCAGATCGTGGCCCGGATCCGCACCGGTACCCAAGCCACCGTGGCCGCCACCGAGGACGGGCAGTCCGCAGCTGAGCTCGGGGCAACCCTCGCCGCGCAGGTCCAGGTGATGCTCGACCGGATCGGCGATGTGGCGAGCCAGGCCACGGGTGCGGCCGGGCAGATCCAGCTGGCGACGCGACAGCAGACTTCTGCGTCCGACCAGGTCGTGGCAGCGATGACCGAGGTCGCCTCAGCCAGCGAGCAACAGGCTGCGGGACAGCGAGAACGGGCACAGACCCTGGCCGGGCTGGACGACCTGGCTGCGTCCCTCACCCGGACCGCGGCGGTGTTCGGGACACGGTGAGGGGACGGCAGATCGCTGACTACGATCGCCGTATGCCTGCCTCCCGCGCCGCCGACGCCAGGCGCCGGCTGCGCACGGTGGAGGAGACCTCTGCCGGTGGGCTCGTCGTCGACCGGTCCGTCGGCCCGTGGAGCGCCGCCCTCATCGCCCGGCACGACCGACGAGGGCGATTGGTCTGGTCGCTGCCCAAGGGCCACCTGGAGCAAGGCGAGACCGCCGAACAGGCGGCCGCACGCGAGGTCGAGGAGGAGACGGGGATCCGTGGGCGGCTCGTCGCCCCTCTGGGCACCATCGACTTCTGGTTCGTCGCCGAGGACCGCAGGGTGCACAAGACCGTGCACCACTTCCTGTTCGAGGCGCAGGACGGAACGCTGAGCGATGCCGACGTCGAGGTCGTGGAAGTCGCCTGGGTCCCGCTGGACGAGCTGCAGACGAGGCTGGCCTACGCCGACGAGCGACGACTGGTCGCAGGGGCCGCCGACCTCCTGGACACCGCGTGACCTCCAGGCGGCGTCTGCTGCGACGCTCGCCTGCACTCGTCCTGCTCGCCCTGGTGCTGTCGACCTTGGCCCTCCCCGGCGCCGCCGGAGCCGAGCGCGGTCGGGCACCCGACGTCGCCCTCACCCTGACCGAGCTCGAACCGGTCACCTTGACCCTGCAGCGCACCCTGCGCGTCGGAGGCGACGTCCGACTGCTTGCCGGAGCCGACGTCCAGGATGCCTCGGTGCAGCTGCAGCTGGCGACCGCCCCGATCACGGCCCGCAGCGCCATCGACGACGCGCTCGCGAACCCGCCGTACATGGCTGCGGTCTCCGGCGCCGACGACTCCCTCGGACGACTCAGCGGCGGTCGCCCGACCAGCTACCGGATCCGGGTGCCCGCCGACACGCTGCCGCTGGGCATCACCGGCGTCTACCCCATGCGCCTGGTCGTCACCGGACTGGTGGGCGGGGTCCGGACCGAGGTCGCCAATCTCACGACGCTGCTGCCGTGGTACCCGGCCGGCGACCAGGTGGCCAGAACCAGGCTGCTGTGGCTGTGGCCGGTCATCGACGCTCCCCGACGTGACGCCACCGGGGCATTCACCTCCGACGGACTCGCCGAGTCGATGGCACCGTCTGGACGCCTCGCGACGTTGGTCGAGGCGGGCGCGGGCCGGCCGGTGACCTGGATGGTCGACCCGGCCCTGCTGGCCGACGCCTCAGCGATGAGTGGCGGGTACGAGATCGGTGCCGGTCCCGACGCCCGCCGCGGGGCCCGCGGCGACGACGCCCGCCGCTGGCTGCAGGAGCTGGAGGCAGCCTCAGCACGCCGAGAGGTCGCGGTCGTGCCGTACGGCGACATGGACGTCACGAGCGTGCTCGACGCCGACCGTCCCGGCCTCATCCGAGGGGGTGCCCGTTCCGGCGCTGCACTCGCCCGCTCGATGCTCGGTCGCCCGGTGCGCAAGGACTTCGCCTGGCCGGTCGACGGCCAGGCCGATGCCACGGCCATCGAACGGATGCCGCAGGCGGGACTTCGTGCCACCGTCTTGTCCGGTGACACGGTGCCGCCCGTGACCACCCCCGCTTACACCCCGAGCGGCCGGGCGAATGTCGGCCCCGGCGCGCTGCCCGCCGTCGTCACCGACCCCGCCCTGGACTCCCTGGTGGCCGACTCGGTGGGTGACCCGGCGATCCTGGTCCGGCAGAGGTTCTTGGCCCAGACCCTGCTCATCACGGTTGAGCTGCCGACGCAGCCGCGGCTGGTCGCCATCGCACCGCCGCGTCGGTGGTCCCCCAGCCTTGCCTACGCCGAGTCGCTGCTCGGGGCGACGGCCCGCGCCGGCTGGATCCAGCCGGTTCCGCTGAGTCGCGCGCTCCGCTGGCCGGTCCCGAGCCTGGAGCGGCAACCCGTCCCCGACCAAGCCCCGCCGAACCAGCTTCCCGCGTCATACGTGGGCCAGGCCGATCAGGGGCGCGCCGACACCATCACCTTCGGCGGCATCCTCACCGACCCTGCCCCCCTCGTACCGGCCTACGGAGCCGCGTTCTACTCGGCAGTCTCGACCGTGTGGCGTGGCAACATCGACAGCGGTCAGGTGCTGCTGCAGCAGGCCACCGACCGGCTCCAGGCCGACCGCGCGAAGGTTCGGATCCTGTCACGCGGCGGAACGGTGACGAGCAACTCCGGCCCCATCCCGATCACCGTGGCCAACGATCTCGACCAGCCGGTGGTGGTGGGCCTGGACGTGCGGTCGACCGACGAGCTGCGCCTCCAGGTGACGGCGCCGGACCAGGTGCGGGTGCCCGCCGGTGGCCGGGTCAGTGTCAACGCGCAAGTCAAGGCCACGACCAGCGGCAACCTGTCGGTGACCGCACAGCTGACTACCCCACGCGGGCGGCCCTACTCGGCGCCGGTGACGCTCGACGTACGGGTCCGCGCCTACGGAGAGGTCGCCATCATCATCTTCGGTGGCGTGGCGGCCCTGCTGGTGCTCGCCGCCGGGGTCCGGGTCACGCGCCGCATCATGGCCTCCCGCGCCGGTGGTGACTCCCAGGCATGAGCGATGCGCCCCTGATGCGATCGAGCTCGGTGATGGCCGCAGGCACGCTAGCCTCCCGATTCACCGGGGTCTTCAAGAACATCGCACTCGTCGCCGCCGTCGGCACAGGTGTGTTCGCAGACACCTACTCGGTCGCGAACATGCTGCCGACGGTTGTGTACACGCTGTTCATCGGCGGTGCGATCAACGCCGTGTTCGTTCCGCAGCTCGTCCGTCGCATGAAGGACGACGAGGATGGCGGCACCGCATACGCCCACCGCCTCGTCACCGCCGTCGGCCTCGTCCTTCTGCTGCTCAGTGTCCTGGCCGTGCTGTTCGCACCCCTGATCGTGCGTCTGTACTCCAGCGGCTGGAACGAGCAGCAGATCCAGGTCTCCACCGCTTTCGCTCGCCTGATGCTTCCGCAGATCTTCTTCTACGGCGCGTTCACCGTCCTCGCCCAGGTGCTCAACGCCCGCGGGCGATTCGGCGTCCCGATGTTCGCACCGATCGTGAACAACGTCGTCGTCATCCTGTCCGCGCTGGCGTTCCTGTGGGTCGCGGGGATCGGTGTGACGACCAGGACGGTCACCGAGGGCGAGATCCTGCTCCTCGGCATCGGCACCACCTTGGGCACGGTGTTCCAGGCGCTGGTCCTGGTCCCTGTGCTGCGTCGGACCGGCTTCTCGTTTCGCCCCCGGTTCGACCTTCGGGGCCATGGTCTGGGGAAGGCATGGTCGCTCGCACGCTGGACCATCACGCTGGTCCTCATCAACCAGGTCGGCACCTTGTTGATCGTGCGTCTGGCTACCAAAGCGAACGTGCAGGACGCCACCGTCAACGCCGGCGCGGCCGTCTACACCAACGCGTACACCGTGTTCATCCTCCCGCAGTCGGTGATCACGGTGTCGATCGTGACCGCGCTGCTGCCACAGCTGTCCCGGCTGGCGCACGAGGGGCAGTGGGACGTCGTCCGCGAACGCATGAGCTGGGCGCTGCGCACCACGACCAGCCTGCTGGTTCCGTGCGCCGCGGTACTCGTGGCGTTCGGTGAGCCGATTGGGATCCTGCTGTTCGGGTACGGGTCCGCCGGAGTCGAAGGCGCCCAGCAGCTCGGACTCACCGTGGCCGCGTACGCCGTGGGGCTCCCGGCGTTCAGTGCCTACTACACGCTGCTGCGTGGCTACTACGCGCTGGAGGACACCCGCACTCCGACGATCAACGCCCTGCTGCTCAACGGCGTCAACGTCGCCATCGCCTATCTCACCTTCCCCTACATCTCCGCCGCCTGGCGGATTCCCGCACTCGGCCTGGCCTACGCGTTGTCGTACTGGGTGGCCCTGGTTCCGTTGTGGATGAGGCTGGCCCGTCGTCTCGATGGTCTGCAGACCGCGCTCGTCGTCCGCACGTTCGTGCGTGTGTGCATCGCCACGACGATCTCGGTCCTGGTCGCCGTCGCCTGCTACCGCCTCGTCACATCGACGCTGGACCGCCCCGACCAGGCGTGGTCCATCGCCGTGGCGCTCACGGCCGGACTGGTGCCCGGCGGTGCGGTCTACCTCGGGCTGTCTCGGGTGTTCCGGATCGGCGAGCTCTCCCGCGTGCTCGACCTGGTGGCACGTCGCGGCTGAACCGGCTGCCACGGCAGCCCGATACCCGGTACCCGGTCGTCAGCAACCGCGAATGGTTCCAGTCCGGCACTCGCGAGCCGACCGGGGAGCCGATGTGTGGCGGATCCGGTGCCACACTTCGAGGTATGGCCGAGATCAAAGTCAGACGCGTGGACTTCGGCTACTTCGTGCGCCCGGCGGAGGAGACCGGTTCTGGTTCACCGCGAGTCGAGCCGTGCTTGGGCTACCTGGTCGAGCTCGCCGATTCAGTGCTTCTCTTCGACACCGGCATGGGCAGCCATCCAGACGTGGACGCGCACTACCGGCCGCGTCGCAGATCGCTTCCGGCTGCGGTGTTGAGTGCGGGACACCAACTTGACGAGATCACGCACGTGGCGAACTGCCATTTGCACTTCGACCACTGTGGTGGGAATCCCCCACTCGCCGGGCTCCCATTCTTCACGCAAGCCATCGAGCTCGCCGCGGCCCGCAGCACCAAGGACTACACGCTGCCGCAGCTGTTGGACGCGCCCGGCACCCGCTGGGAGGAGCTGGACGGCGAGACGCAGATCCTGCCTGGCATCACCCTCATCCCCACCCCGGGTCATACCGATGGCCACCAGTCACTGATCGTCCGACGCGGTGACGGTGTCGTCATCGTCGCTGGGCAAAGCCATGACTCGGCCACGCAGTACAGCGCAGATGTCCTGGCCGTCCGGGCCCACCGCGACGGACACCGAGGGCCCCTGCCCATCGCACCGGCGTGGGTGGACCGGCTTCAACAGATGGATCCCGCGCGCGTGGTCTTCGCTCATGACCACGCGGTGTGGGAACCCTGATCCCCCAAGGCCCACGCGAACCCACGATCACCACTTCCGTCATGGGCTGCGCCGACATCAGGTTGACCTAGGTGCCTCAAAGAGCCGATCACTCCTCGGCGCTGGCTCGGCTCAGCGATCGGCGGCCGGACACGCCGCGGCGCAGCCAGCGGACGATCTCGTCGACTCCCCAGACCGCGACCGCGAAGAACGGCAGGACCGCCAGCTGCGCAGCGGGCGGCCATCGCATCCCAAGCACCTCGCTCACGCCCGGGAGGGCGACGATGGCCGCGGCGAAGACGAGCTCGAAGGCGATGCCCCAGAGCAGCAAGCGGTTGCTAAATACGCCGATCGACGCCAGCGAGGCGTGGTCGGTGCGAGCAGCGAACGCCGTGCCCACCTGGCAGGCGACGATGCCGAGGAATGTCATCGTGGTGGCCTGCAGGTAGGTGTCGTGGAGCGGGCTCCCCACCGCAACGTCGGCACCGAGGGTCCAGCCGCCAGCGCTGAGAGTCCAGAAGAATCCAGCGGTGACCAGTACCGCGGACACGCCACCGAGCAGCGCCCAGGCCCGGACGAGCAGTCTGCGTTGGATCAGCTTCTCGCTGCTCGGACGTGGGGGTCGATCCATGAGGCCGGGCTCAGCGCGCTCCCGGCCGAGCGCGAGCGCTGGCAACGTCTCGGTGCCAATGTCGATCGCCAGGATCTGCAGCACGGTGATCGGCAACGGGACCCGGCCACCTGACATCGCGTAGATGAGGAAGGGCACGACCTCCGGCGTTGCGTGCGCGAAGATGTAGAGGACGAACTTCCTCACATTGTCGTACACGCGGCGACCGCCCTCGACCGCCATCGCGATGGTCCGGAAGTTGTCGTCGGTGAGCACCATCGTCGCTGCTTCTCGTGCTACATCGGTGCCGGTCCGTCCCATCGCGATGCCGATGTCTGCACGTCGAAGCGCGGGTGCATCGTTGACACCGTCCCCGGTCATTGCCACGACGTGGCCGGTCGACTGCAACGACTCGGCCACACGCATCTTCATCTCGGCCGACGTGCGGGCGATCACCAGCTCGTCGTCGCCGTCGAGCAGCGCGTCGAACTCCGCGTCCGTGAGCTGGTCGAGCTCGTCGCCGTTCACCGGGTCCACGTCTGGACTGCCGATGCCAACCTCGCGCGCGATCTCTCCTGCGGTGAGTCGGTGGTCACCAGTGAGCACGATGATGCGCAGGCCGGCCGCGTGGCAGCGCTCGACCGCTGGACGCACCTCCGGCCGCGCGGGGTCGAGGAGCGCGACGAAGCCGACGATGGTGAGTCCACTCTCGGTCTCGTCCCGGTCCTGTGGCACCGCGGCTTCAGGGCCGAGCTCGCGGTAGCCGGCGGCGATCAGCCGCAGTCCGCGGCTGGCGTATCGCGGGATGGCCGCCATGAGCTCGCTTCGCCGCGCGTCGTCGATCATTACTTCGCCGTGCACTGGGTCGAGCACGGCAACGCTGCGCGCGAGCACCTCCTCAGGAGCGCCCTTGGTGTGGACGACGGCCCCACGTGGCCCTTCGTCGACCGTAGTCATGAGCCGACGCTCGGGGTCGAAGTGGAACATCGCGAGGCGCCCGGCCATGCGGCGCCCAGGGTCGACGTCCGCACCCAGAAGTCCAGCGGCCGCGAGCAGCGCCACCTCGGTGGGGTCTCCGGTGCCGAGCGTCCCCGCGCCTGGTGCGACGGCGAGGCTCGGGTCGATGTCCGGCGCCAGCTCGGCGGTGTTGCACGACGCGATCACCTGCGCAAGCGGTCGCAGCCGTGTCGTCTCGCTGTCCGTCAGCGGTGCCCCGCCCAGCCACTGCTCGCCTGCTGGGGTCCAGACCAGGACGGCGTGCATACGGTTCTCCGTGAGGGTCCCGGTCTTGTCGGTGCAGATGACGCTGGTGGATCCCAGCGTCTCCACCGCCGACAGCCGCTTGACCAGCGCGCCGTTGCGGGCGAGGTCGCGGACCGCCACTGCGAGCGCGAGCGTGATGGTCGGCAGCAGACCTTCCGGCACGTTCGCGACGATGAGGCCGATCGCGAAGCTGACGGCGTCAGGCAGCGAAAGCCCTGCCATGACGACGCCGATCGGGATGAACACAAGTGCAGCCGCGATGCCCACGCCTGCGATGAGCCACGCGACTTTGCGCACCTGCACCTCGAGCGGGCTCGGCTCGCGGACGACCCTCTGTGACAGCGTTGCGATGCGACCGAGCTCGGTGTGCATCCCCGTCCGCACGACGATCGCCACGGCGTCTCCGCCGGTGCACGTCGTGCCGCTGAAGACGAGCGTGGCGGCCTGGAGCAGGGGCCCGCCGGAGTCCGGTGCCGAGGCGGAGCGAAACGCCGGAAGGGACTCCCCGTTGATCGTCGAGAGGTCCACCTCGAGCGACCCATCGATGAGGCGAGCGTCCGCGCTCACGCGATCGCCCTCGGTGAGCTCGATGACGTCACCGGGCACAAGCTCCCGGGCCGAGACGTCGCGGTGGTGACCGTCCCGCCGGACGACAGCCTGCTGCGGCAGGTAGCGCGCCAATGCCTCGACTGCCTGCTCGCCCTGCCGCTCCTGGACGAACGCGAACACCGCGTTGAGGATGATGACGACCACGATCGCGCCCGCGAGCACGGGGGCCTTGATGACGAGGGCGAGCCCCGCGGCCACCCACAGCAGGAGCGCGAGCGGGTGCACGAGCTGGTCAACCAGGTACAACCAGGGGTTGCGCCGTGCGGCGCGACGCAGCTCGTTGGGCCCGTACTCCTCGAGGCGCCGTGCCGCCTCACGTTCCGACAGACCGCGAGGGTTCGAGCTCAGGTCGCGGAAGAGAAGCTTGAGCGGCTCGGTCGCCACGACAGTGTCCACCGACTCACCACTTGCTGCAGGTGCGGCCCGGCCGTTCGTCGCCTCGCCTCCGGCCATCGCGTCACCTCCCTCGCCGTGTGGCGGCGTCGCGCCGCGCAGCGGGCAGTGCCCTGAGCATCGACAGCGGCTCGTCACCGCCCAGTATCCGCCACGGCGACGTGATGCGTTCCGGCTCGCCTCCCTGCTGGGCGGCGTAGATTCGTCGCCGTTGTCGCGGACCCGAGGCACGGGTCAGTCCGGCAGCGTTCCGGGCCGCTACAGGAGGCGTCGACATGCCCAAGACGATCATCACCACGCCCAACGCTCCGGCGGGTCTCGCGGGCTACAGCCAGGCGGTGAAGGCCGGGGGCATGGTCTACGTGTCCGGGATGGGTCCGATCGATGCCGCGACGGGCGTCATTGTCGGGTCGACGATCCAGGAGCAGACCGCACAGTGCCTGCGCAACGTCGAGGCGGCGCTGTTCGCGGCCGGGAGCACTCTCGCGGACGTCGTCTGGGCCATCTGGTCGTTGAGAAACCCCGACGACTTCGACGGCTTCAACGAGGAGTGGGGTCGGTGGTTCACCGTCGACCCACCCGCGCGGCACGGGGCGATGCTCCCGCTGCCGGATCGGCTGTCGGACGTGCGGATCTCCATCGGCGTCATGGCGACCGCCCCCTGACGCACAACGAGCAAGCGACGCGGCTCACGACCCGCAACTCCTGGGAGGTTCGATGGTGGTCGACGGTGAGCCCGTAACCGCGGGCTACGTCTCTCGAGAGGGTCAGCGGATCGCCTGGCAGGAGTTCGGCTCTGGCCCCGACGTCCTCTTGCTGCTTCCGACGTGGTCGATCGTGCACAGCGACTTCTGGCGCCATCAGGTGCCGTACTTCGCCGAGCGTTACCGGGTGATCGCCTTCGACGGTCTGGGCAACGGTGCCTCGGACCGCCCCACCGATGCGCGCAGGTACGGGGACCTCCTCGTCGCTGAGGACGCGGTCGCGGTCCTCGACGCTCGTGGCGTCGCCCAAGCTGCTGTCGCGGGCGTCTCGCAAGGTGGTCCCTGGGCACTGGCGTTGGCCGCTCGCCATCCGGAGCGGATCTCTGCTGCTGTCTTCATCGCACCAAACGTCCCACTCGCACCCGAGCACCCCGATCAAGTCGCCGCAGCCCGCACGTTCGAGGCCGTGCTGCCCTCCTATCAGGGCTGGGCCCGGTGGAACCGCCACTACTGGCTCACGGAGTACGAGGACTTCCTGAGGTTCTTCTTCTCGCAGTGCTTCACCGAGACCGGTTCGCAGGAGCAGATCGATCACTTCCTCAGGATGGGCCTGCAGACCACGCCCGAAGTGCTGCTTGCGACGCAAGGCACGGAGGAGAACGACCTGACCGAGGAGATGGCCCGGGCGTTTGCGACCCGCATCCGGTGTCCGTCGCTGGTCATCCACGGCGACGCGGACGCCATCACTCCCGTCACTCGCGGCGAGGAGCTGGCGCGGCTCGCCGGGTCCGAGCTCGTGGTGATGGCCGGCAGCGGGCACGAGCCTCAATGCCGAGTCCCTGAGGTGGTCAACCCATGCATCGACGACTTCCTGCTTGCCGCTCGTCCCGGAGGAGCCCGATGAACGACACCGCAACAGCCGACGACGCCCGCGCGGCGATCCTCGCAACTGTCCTCGACTACTACGAAGGCTGGTTCGACGGTGACGCTGCCCGAATGGCGAGCGCCCTCCACCCCGACCTGGCCAAGCGATCCCTTGAGGACGACCAAGTGGTCGAGACGATCACCGCACGAGAGATGATCGACGGGGCAGCCGAGGGACTGGGCCGGCGCGAGGACCCAGACGAGCGTCGCGTGGACATCTGTGTCGACCACGTCCAGGGATCGATAGCAACGGCGCACGCAA
This sequence comes from Actinomycetes bacterium, assembly GCA_049282455.1. Taxonomy (GTDB): domain Bacteria; phylum Actinomycetota; class Actinomycetes; order JAHEKZ01; family JAHEKZ01; genus JBAPUB01. The sequence goes on along the minus strand of JBAPUB010000029.1, from coordinate 33,957 downwards.
GCGGTGCCATCTACGTCGACTACCTGCAGCTGGTTCTCGTCGACGAGCACTGGAGGATCCTCAACGCCCTGTGGGCACCCGCCTGACGCTGCTGTCCCGTGCCGGGTTGGCAGCCCAACCCTCCTGCCGCTCAAGAACGCCGCAACCTACGCCGACAGTCCAGACATGGACCCGGCCCGCTCGCCCCGGAGCTCCGGTGCCGCCCGCGACTCCGGAAGCATCGTCTTGGGCTGGTTGACCAGAGTGACGGTCACGCTGGGGCTCCTGGCCATCGTCGGCTTCGAGGTCTTGTCCATCGCCGTGACAAACGTGTCGCTGCAGGACGTTGGCGCCACGGCCGCCGACGACGCGCTGAGTGACTTCCAGCAGCACCACGACCCAGTCGCGGCGTACAACGCCGCCGCCGCATACGCAGAGTCACAGGGGGCCACGATCCCCAAGAAGACGTTCATGCTCAACGTCGACGGAAGTGTCAACTTCGACGTGCGGAAGACGGCACCCACGCTGGTCCTGTTCCGTATCAAGCCGCTGGCGCACTACGCCGAGATCGTGGTGCCGATCAACGCCGAACCGATTGGTTCGACGGGCTCCCTTCCGTGAGCCACCGCGGCCTCGCACGCCGCCTTGCCACCGGTCTCGTGGCCGTCGCCGCGTCCGCGGCACTCCTGCAGGGCGCCCCGGCGTTCGGCTCACCCGGCATCGTGGCCCGCATGGATCCGGTGGACCCAGCAACCTTGTCGACCGCCCAGGGCCAAGCCGAGCAGCTGCGCGCCCGCCTCGCCCGGATCTCCGGCGAGCAGGACCGCGCGCAGGAGCGGCTGGCCTACGTCAGGGACCAGCTGGCCTCGGCGTCGAACCGGGCCATCAGCACCGAACAGCAGCTGGCCGCACTGGCCACCCAGAGCGCATCGGTCGACGACTCCGCGACCAACCGGGTGCGGGCCCTCTACATGTCAGGCGGCGCCCCGGCCCTGTACTCGTCGCTGCTCGACGGCGGTGACATCTCCGACGTGCTGAGCCGGGCCACGACGGTCCAGCAGGTCCTGCAGGCGGACGGGACGGCGGTCGACACCTCGACCGCCGCGTTCGACGCGGCCCGAACCTTGCGCGCCCGGCAGGCGGTCGTGGCCCAGCAGCGCGCCCAGCTGGCCGGCCAGGCGGCGGCACTGGTCAAGCAGCTCGACTCGTTGAAAGCAGCCGCCCGCCAAGCCCTCCACGATGCCGACTCGCGCGTCGAGCAGCTGGCAGCGCAGCTGGCCCAGCAACGACAGGCGGCAGCCGAAGCTGCCGCCGCCCAGGCACTCGCCGCCTATGGCCTGACCGCCAGCACAGCTCGGCCCGCCTCGGGCACGCCGTTCGGCGACGCTGCCGTGACTGCTGCCCTCACCAAGCTCGGCTCGCCCTACGTGTGGGGCGACGAAGGCCCGGACACGTTCGACTGCAGTGGGCTCGTCCAGTGGGCGTACGCCCAGGCGGGCTTGTCCCTGCCTCGCCTGGCCAGTGACCAGTACTTCGCGAGCCGACCGGTGGACGTGTCCCAGATGCTGCCCGGCGACGTCCTGGTGTACGCCTTCGACCCTCGGGATGCCGCCACCATCCACCACATCACGATGTACATCGGCAACGGCCAGATGGTGGAGGCTCCGCACACCGGCGCCTTCGTGCGCGTGGTGCCGGTCTACTTCGACGGGTTGTACGGCGTGGCCCGCCCGGGACTCGCGCCCTGACGAGCCGAGCCCCCGTCACCACCTAGGCTCGCTGCTCGTGGAACGCCTTGCCGGACGCTATGACCTCCTGACGCCTGTGGCCGTCGGTCAGGGACGGGTCCTGTGGCAGGCGCACGACGACGTGCTCGATCGCGGCGTGGGAGTGATGCTTCTCGAACGCGACGACCCGCGGGCGCGCAAGGTCCGCACGGCTGCACAGAAGGCCGCCGCCGTCGAGCACCCGCACCTCCAACAAGTTGTCGACGTCGACGTCGACGACGGCCGCGTCTTCGTCGTCACCCGATGGTCAGCCGCCCACACCCTCGCCGACATCATCACCGCGAGGAACATGCGCTCCGCTGACGCTGCAGACCTCGTGCGACAGATCGCCGATGCCCTCGCGGCAGCAGACGGTGCGGGACTGCACCATCTCGTGCTCGACCCCCGTGACGTGCTTGTCGGGGAGAGCGGCGCCCTCGTCACCGGGCTCGGCGTCCGGGCGGCGATCGCCGAGGAAGAGGACGACGACTCTGGCGCGCTGCGTGACGTTCGACGCCTCGGCGCGCTGCTCTACGCCACGTTGACCGGGTGCTGGCCCGACGGTCCCTGCGCAGGGTTGCCGGCTGCACCCAGGGTCGACGACGCACCAGCCCGACCACGGCAGGTCCGCGCCGGGGTCCCCACGACCCTCGACGAGATCGCCTGGCGTGCAATGGGCTTCCCCGGTGACGGCCCTCCGCTCGACACCGCCGCCGCCGTCTCGGTCGCACTCGCTGCAACCGTCGATGCTGACGGCTCGGCCCGGGACAGGCACAGTCCAGACACCTCGGGGCGACCATCCTGGCCGGCCATCGCGGGACTGCTCGCCGTGGTCGCCATCCTGGCTGCCGGCGTCGTGCTCCTCGGGTGGCAGGTCTGGCAGGACAGGTCGACGGCTGCCCCGGTCACCTCAGCGGAGCCGTCGCCGAGCAGGACGTCGGTCTCACCGACGCCGGGCACCCCGGTCAGCGTGCCCATCGCCTCGGTCACGGTGCTCGACCCCCAGGGCGACCAGACCGAGAACGACGACCAGGCCGCCGCCGCCATCGACGGAGACCTCACCAGTGCCTGGACCACGGTGACCTACACGACCCGCGACCTCGGCGGCCTCAAGCAGGGCGTGGGCCTGGTGCTCGGTCTCAAGCACCGCACCCCTGTGTCCGGTGTCGACATCGAGCTCGTCGGCCGCGGGACCGACCTGCAGGTGCTGACCACGCGCGCAGACCCCACCAAGCTGTCCGACTACCGCCTGGCTGCCGAGGTCGTCGGTGCGGGGGACCGCTTGACTCTTCGATTCGCGCCGGCAGTGCCTTCTGACGCCGTGCTGATCTGGCTCACGGGGCTGCCCGGCGGGGAGAACGGCTACCAGGGCGGCGTGGCCGACGTCGTGGTGCGGGCCTCGTGAGCGGCAGCCTCTACGCTGACCCACCGTGACCTTGGACGAGCAGACCGACGGCGAGCCCAGCGACGCCGAGCTGCTCTCGGCCCACGCCGACGGCGACCCGGAGGCCTTCGCCGCCTTGGTGACCCGGCATCGAGACCGGCTCTGGGGGGTGGCCCTGCGCACCACCGGCAACCCCGAGGACGCCGCCGACGCCCTGCAGGACGCCCTGCTGTCCGCGCACAAGGCGGCAGCCGGCTTCCGCGGCGAGTCCGCCGTGACCACCTGGCTGCACCGCATCGTCGTCAACGCCTCGCTGGACCTCCTGCGCCGCCGCAAGGCACGCCCGACCGTCCCGCTGCCCGAGGGCGACGCGTCGACACCGGTCGACCCCGACGACCAGCTCGGCCGTCGTGAGTGGGCGATGGAGATCGAGCGGGCCCTGCAGACCCTGCCGCCCGACCAGCGAGCCGCGCTCGTGCTGGTGGACGTCGAGGGGTACTCCGTCGAGGACGCCGCAACCATGCTGGAGTGCCCGACCGGCACCATCAAGAGCCGCTGTGCCCGGGCCCGGGCCAAGCTCGTTCCGCTGCTCGCACCCCTGCGGAACCTCGACGCGCCCGACGACGTCGGACCCATTGCCCAGGCACCACCACCCACTGAGCCCCAAGGAGGCACGCCGTGACGTCCGACGACCTGTCTCCCGACCAGGCGACCCCGGCGCTGAACGCGGTCCCCGACGACGAGCTCACTGCGGTCTCACCTGAGCAGCTGGACCACGTTTCCGCTCTGCTCGCGTCGCTGCCGACGATCCCCATGCCCGACGACGTCGCTACACGCCTCGACGCCGTCCTGAGCGCCCTGCCGGTACCCGGCTCGTCCACTGCCCAGGCACGTCACCGGTCGGACCGGCGGCTTGCATGGTCCGGGCGCGCCCTCGGCCTGGCGGCCGGGGTTGCGGCCGTCCTGGTCGTCAGTGGGGTCGTCGTGTCGAACCTGTCGTCCTCCGGCCCGGCTGGCGACCCAGGTGTGCTCACTGCCGAGTCCGCGGACGCCACGAGCACAGCGGCACCCATCGAGCTGATGAGCAGCGGTACGCAGTACTCGACCGAGAAGCTTCCCGCGCAGCTGAACACGGTGCTGGTCTCGGCCGAGACGAACGGGCCGCGCGTCGCCATGACGGACCAGCCGACCGCCAACCTGTACGCCCGCGTCGACGACGAGGCCGCCCTGCGCGCATGCGTGGCCGAGCTCGCCCAAAGCGACACGGTCACCCCGATCGCGGTCGACCTGGCCACCTTCCAGACGGGGCAGGCAGCCAAGAACGCCTTGATCGTCGTGCTTCCCAGCCAGACCAACAGCAGCCAGGTCCAGGTCTTCGTCGTCGCCCCCGACTGCTCGGGACCGGATGCGACGCTGCTGTACTACCGGGTCATCAACGCCGCCGACCTGGCTGCGCTGGACGACGGCACGTTCGTACCGGTCACACCCAGCCCGGGAGTCGTCACCCCGACCCCAACGGTGAGCGGCAGCCCCTCGGCCCTGGCCACCGCCTCGGCCGCGCCGACGACTTCGGCCACGCCCTCCACATCGGCGGAATGACCGCGCCCTACCATCGGTTGTGAGCACCAGCGGCAGATCCGCGTTCGTGCGGTCTGCCGATCGTTGACCAGGGAGCCTTCGTGTCCGACGTCCGTGACGTGATCATCATCGGTTCAGGCCCAGCGGGCTACACCGCGGCCGTCTACACCGCTCGGGCCAACCTCGCTCCCCTGGTGTTCGAGGGCTCGGTCACCGCCGGCGGCGCCTTGATGAACACCACCGAGGTCGAGAACTTCCCCGGCTTCTCCGACGGTGTCATGGGCCCAGAGCTGATGGACCAGATGCGCCAGCAGGCCAAGCGTTTCGGCGCCGAGCTCGTCACCGACGACGTCGTCTCCGTCGACCTGTCCGGACACCTGAAGATCGTCCGGGACGGCTCGGGCAACGAGCACCGGGCCCGCTCGGTGATCTTGGCCATGGGCTCTGCCTACCGCGAGCTCGGTCTGGTCAACGAGAAGCGGCTGTCCGGACGCGGCGTCTCGTGGTGCGCGACGTGTGACGGGTTCTTCTTCCGCGACCAGGACATCGCTGTCATCGGCGGTGGCGACTCCGCCGTCGAGGAAGCCACCTTCTTGACGAAGTTCGCGCGTTCGGTCACCTTGGTCCACCGCCGCGACTCGCTTCGGGCGAGCAAGATCATGCAGCAGCGCGCGTTCGACAACCCCAAGATCGGTTTCGCCTGGGACTCCGAGGTCATCGATGTCCTCGGCGAGGACAAGGTGAGTGGTATCCGGTTGCGCAACACCGTGACCGGCGCGGAGTCCGAGCTGGCGGTCACCGGGCTGTTCGTCGCCATCGGTCACGACCCCCGCAGTGACCTGGTCGCCGGGCAGGTGCGCCGTGACGACGAGGGCTACGTCCTGGTCGACGCTCCCAGCACCCACACCGACCTTCCCGGCGTCTTCGCCTGCGGTGACCTCGTCGACCACACCTACCGACAGGCCATCACCGCTGCAGGCACCGGGTGCGCAGCGGCGCTGGACGCCGAGCGCTTCCTCGCGGCCCTGGCCGACGGCGGTGCCGCGGCAGCCGCCCAGGACGCCGGACTCGTCACGGCCTGAGCCGATCCCCTCGACCTCACCACCTATTCCTCTTCGACTGGAGCTGTTCATGGGAGCCACCACCACCACCACCGACGCCACGTTCGCCACGGACGTGCTCGGTTCTGACAAGCCGGTCCTCGTCGACTTCTGGGCGGAGTGGTGCGGACCGTGCCGCATGGTGGCCCCGATCCTGGAGGAGATCGCCGGTGAGCACGGCGCCACGTTGACGGTGGCGAAGCTGAACGTCGACGAGAACCCCCGCACGGCTGCCAGCTACGGCATCACGTCGATCCCGACCATGGCGGTGTTCTCGGGCGGAGAGATCGTCAAGACGATCGTCGGGGCCAAGCCCAAGCAGGTCCTCCTGCAAGACCTCTCCGCTTACCTGTAGGGCTTACCTGTAGGGCTTACCTGTAGGGCATACCTGTAGGGGCGTGTCGGGCGGGCTTGGGCCAGCGCTGAGTCACTGGGCCCGCGCCGCGGGGCGGCTACCATGCTCAGGTGCCATCCTCTGCTGGCACGGGAACGACACCCCGGTCGAGCCGGAGGCCCGATGCCACAGCCCGAACGTCCACGCGAGCCGTCCACCGACGGTCTCGGTGGCGGGCTGCCCCTGCGCCACGGTGACAAAGGTCCAGCCGTCGCCCAGGTTCGGGGGCACCTGGCCCGACTCGGGCTCATTGACGACGAGGCCGGACCCGAGGCTGTGGGTGCCGTCCATCCGATGGACGCGCTGTACGACGACGGCGTCGAGCGCGGTGTCCTGGCCTTCCAGCAGCAACGCGGGCTCGCGTGTGACGGCATCGTGGGCATCCAGACCTGGCGCCGCCTGGACGACGCCCGCTGGCAGCTCGGCGACCGGGTGCTGCGGTTCGCCCCCACGCACATGCTGTCCGGTGACGACGTGTCCGCCCTTCAGGGACGACTCCTCGAGCTCGGGTTCGACCCCGGTCGCATCGACGGGTTGTTCGGCATCGACACCGAGACCGCGCTGCGCGACTTCCAGCGCAACGTGGGGATCCCGGTCGACGGGCTGTGCGGCCCGGTCACGTTCAAGGCGCTGAACCGCCTGGCCCGCACGGTCGTCGGCGGAGCAGCCCAGCACCTGCGCGAGACCCAGCGCTGGGCCGGCTCCGGACCGGGTCTGGCAGGCAAGATCGTGGTCATCGACCCCGGACACGGGGGCAGCGACCCCGGTGCCGTCGGCCATGGCCTGGCTGAGGCGGACATCGTCGCCGACCTGGCCGCGCGGATCGAAGGACGCCTCGTCGCGGTGGGGGTCTCGGCCTATCTCACCCGTGGTCGGCTGGCCCCCGACACGGCGCCGCCGGACGAGTCGACCCGCGCCGCCCTGGCCAACCGACTGGACGCCGACCTCGTGCTGTCCCTGCACGTCGACGCCCACCCCAGCACCGCTGCCTCGGGCGTGGCCACCTTCTTCTACGGGTCCGGACACTCCGGCGCGTCGTCGGAGGTGGGCCGGCGCGTCGCCGACCTCGTCCAGGCGGAGGTGGTCTCCCGGACCGACCTGCTCGACGGCCACACCGACGGCAAGACCTGGGACCTGCTGCGCCGGACCAAGATGCCGACCATCCGCGTGGAGATCGGCTACCTGACCAACCCCGGAGACGCCGCCCGACTGTCCGACCCGACGTTTCGCGACACCGTGGCCGAGGCCGTGCTCGTCGCGCTGCAGCGGCTCTATCTGCCGGTCGAACCACCGACCTCGGTGGTTCTGCCGTCACCTGCGCCCGCTGGACTTCCTGGCTGAGCGTCCTCAGGTCAGCCACGCAGGCCGCTCAGCCAGGCGGGACCGCGTGCGGGCCGGTCGCGGCCACCGGCGGGACGTAGCCGGTGGTAGGAACGAGCCGACGACGCCTTAGCAGGGACACGGCAAACGCGGCGAGCACGCCGAGGCCGAAGCCGGCCACGGCCCAGCGCAGGCCCCTCACCGCGGCGAGGTTGCAGCCGGTGCCGAGCCCGCCCCCCGCAGCTGCTCGGCCGCAGCTGGAGCGATGAGCTCGACGATCCGTTCGAGGTCGTCGACGGTGGCGAAGTCGATCGACAGCGTCCCCTTGCGCCGGCCCAGGCTGACCTGGACCCGGGTCTCCAGAGCGTCACTCAGCGCCTCGGCAAGGTCCGCCAGCGCAGGCGTCTGGACTTTCGCCGTCCTTCGTCGTCCTATTTCAGATGATTTGTCCGATTCGTCGTCACCGAGAGCGACTAGTTCCTCGACCGTGCGTACCGACAGGCCCTCGGCGACGACGCGGCTGGCCATCCGCTCCATCGCCGCGGAGTCCGGCAGGGCCAGCAGTGCCCGGGCATGGCCCGCGGACAGCACGCCCGCGGCGACTCGGCGCTGCACCGGGGTCGGGAGCCGGAGCAGGCGCAAGGTGTTCGACACCTGGGGCCGCGATCGGCCGATCCGGGTGGCCAGCTCGTCCTGGGTGCACCCGAAGTCCTTCAGGAGCTGGTCGTAGGCCGCAGCCTCCTCCAGCGGGTTGAGCTGGGCCCGGTGCAGGTTCTCCAGCAGGGCGTCCCTCAGCAAGACGTCGTCGGCCGTCTCGCGAACGATCGCCGGGATCAGCTCGAACCCGGCCTGCTCGGCCGCACGCCAGCGTCGTTCACCGGCCACCAGCTCGTAGCGGCCAGCTCCCACCGGACGCACCACGATCGGCTGGAGCAGCCCGATCTCGCGCAGCGAGTGGACCAGCTCGGCCAGGGCCTCCTCGTCGAAGACCTGGCGGGGCTGCCGGGGGTTGGGCACGATCGAGGCCAGGGGAAGCTCGGCGTAGTGCGCGGTGAGCGCCGCTGAGTCAGCGTCGGCAACCCGGGCGACGTGGGCGTCGTTGACGGTGTCCGCCGCGTCCAGGACGGCGTCGACCCCGCGCGGGGGCAGGGTGCGGGCCGGCCGGGTCAGGTCGACCGACACCGACGGGCCCTCGTCGACTCGGGGCTGGGTGGGGATGAGCGCCCCCAGGCCCTTTCCGAGCCCTCGTCGCTTCTCGGTCATCGCGCCACCTCCGACTCATGCCCGCCCGCCCCGGGGGCGGCGCGCAGCGCCAGCTCTCGAGCGGCATCCAGGTAGGACAGCGCCCCACTGGACCCTGGGTCGTATGTCAGCACGGTCTGGGCGTAGCTCGGGGCTTCCGACACGCGGACCGAGCGGGGAATTGCGGCACGCAGCACGACCGACCCGAAGTGGGTCCGCACCTCATCGGCCACCTGGGCGGCCAGCCGGGTCCGGGCGTCGTGCATCGTCAGCAGGATGGTCGACACCTGCAGGGCCGGGTTCAGATGGGCCTGGACGAGGTCGACGCTGCGCAGCAGCTGGCCCAGGCCCTCCAGCGCGTAGTACTCGCACTGGATCGGGATCAGGACCTCCCGCGCGGCGACGAAGGCGTTGACCGTGAGCAGCCCCAGCGAGGGCGGGCAGTCGATCAGGACGTAGTCGATCCCACCCTCAGGGCTGCGTGCCTGGTCGTCCAGGAAGGCCGCGAGTGCCCGGTTCAGCCTGGTCTCCCGCGCGACCATCGAGACCAGCTCGATCTCTGCCCCGGCCAGGTCGATGGTCGCCGGGGCGCACCACAGGTCCGGGATCGCCTCGACCGGGGCCACCACCTCGGCCAGTGGGCGTCCCTCGATCAGCACGTCGTAGATGCTCGGGACGTCGGCGTGGTGGGCCACGGCCAACGCGGTCGATGCGTTGCCCTGCGGGTCGAGGTCGATGACGAGCACCCGCAGTCCGTGCAGGGACAGGGCGGCCGCCAGGTTCACGGTCGTGGTCGTCTTGCCGACGCCCCCCTTCTGGTTGGCCACCGTGATCACCCGCGGCTTCAGGGGTCTGGGGAGCTCCCCGGCGTCACGGCCCAGCACGGCGACAGCCGTGGCTGCCGCCGTCGCGATGGGCGTGTCCTCGTTCCAAGGCGCCGTTTCACGTGAAACATCTCCGTGGTCGGCCTCGGCCGGGGCATCGTCCGCAGTCGCGTAGCGCAAGGGAATCTCAACCGTTCCGGGTTCATGGGCTGGAGGGGTCTCGGGCAGCTCCGGGTCGGTCATCGGGCCTTCCCTTCCGCGCTGTCGGTCGGTGCACCGACGGGCCGTTTGCTGGGACCCGCATCCTCAGCCAGCCCGGCCGCCACGACCTGGACCACCCGGCTCGCCTGGCCGGGCAGCTGCCAGATCCGAGACCCGGTGCTGTGCAGACGGTGCAGGGTCGATGCTGCCGCCGTCAACTCCGACGCCGCATTCTCGCCCTTGAGGGCCAGCAGGCTGCCACCGGGCGCCAACAGGGGCAGCGCCCACCCGCTGAGCCGGTCGAGCGGCGCCACCGCTCGCGCCACGACCAGGTCGACCGGCCCGGTCTCGCGCAGCTGACGGCGCACCGGGGGGTCGTCGGCCCGGCCGCGCAGCACCGACGCTGAGGCCAGCCCGAGCTCGGCCACGACCTCGGACAGGAAAGTGGTCCGCCGCAGCATCGGCTCGAGCAGCACCACCTGCCAAGTCGGCCGCAGCAGGGCCACGACCACTCCGGGGAGCCCGGCCCCCGAGCCGAGGTCGACCACCCGCGGGGCCAAGGTCGGGCTACTGAGACGACCGGACCCGGCCAGCACCTCGTCAGCCACCGGAGCCAAGGCGGCGCAGTTGAGCAGGTGGCGCTCCCACAGCCGGGGCACCTCGCGGGGGCCGATCAGGCCACGCTCCACCGCGGGGCCGGCCAGCAGCTCGGCGAAGCGACGTGCGCGGGGCAGGGCAGTCCCGAACACCGCGGCCGCCTCGACAGGTGGCTCGGGCGTTTCACGTGAAACGCCGGTCACCCCCTCAGGCCGGCAGGACGACGACGCGACGCTGGGGCTCCTCACCCTCGGACTCCGAGCGGAGGCCGGCCGCGGCCACGGCGTCATGGACGACCTTGCGCTCGAACGGAGTCATCGGCTCGAGCCGGACGGGCTCCCCGGTGGACTTCACCGTGTCGGCGGCCTCTCGACCCTGCTCGGTCAGCGCGGCCCGGCGCGCGGCCCGGAAACCGTCAATGTCCAGCATCAATCGGCTCCGGTGACCGGACTCACGCAGCACGGCCAGCCGGGTGAGCTCCTGCAGCGCGTCGAGCACCCGGCCTTCGGGGCCGACGAGCACGGACAGGTCACCTCCGACGAGGGAGACCATGGCCCGGTCGCCTTCGACGTCCAGGTCGATGTCGCCGTCGAGGTCGGCGATGTCCAGCAGGCCCTCGAGGTAGTCGGCCGCGATGTCACCTTCGGCTTCGAGGTCGGCCGTGGGGGACTTGGCCGGCCCCTCGGACTCCTCTGGGGACTCCACTGGGGACTCCACTGGGGACTCCACTGCGCTCTCTTCACTGGGGTCCGCCGGCTCGACGGGGGCGGTGTCATCACGGTCAACGGTGGCTGCGTGCTCAGTCACTGGCTCGTCACTCCTTGGTGGCAGCCGGGGACTCCGGCTCGGGGTCTGGTCCGACCGGGGCGTCGTCGGTCGTTTGGTCGGCGGATCGGCTCTCGGCAGCGGTCCCCGGGGTCTTGGGGTCGGGTTTGGCCGCACCGCCCTTGCGTTGACTGCGTGGCTGGCGCTTGGGCTGCTGGCGCTGCGGCCTGGGGGGCTCGGTCTCCACCACCGTGTCTGCCGACGCCGCGCCCGTGGGCCCCTGGTCGACACCCTTGGTGCGCTTGCGCTCCTGCAGCTCCTCCCAGGCCGGACTGCCCGGTGCCGGGTTTCGCCGGATCACGTAGAACTGCTGCCCCATCGACCACAGGTTGGTGGTCAGCCAGTAGACCAGGACACCGACCGGGAAGTTGATGCCGAAGAAGGCGAACATCACCGGGTAGGCGTACAGCAGGATCTTCTGCTGCTGGGCCATCGGGTTGTCCGCCCCCGAAGGCATGTTCTTGACCATCAGCTGACGCTGGGTGATGAAGGTGGTCAAGGTCATCAGCGCGATCAGGGTGAGCGTCACGATCTTGACGTTCAGCGGGTTGGCACCGCCGAGGTCGGCCGGGCTGGTCAAGAACGTGGCGTCGAGCGGAGCGCCCAGGAACGTCGCCTGACCGGCCTGGATCGCCAGCTCCTGGGTCAACGGGCCGACTCCCTGGCCGCCCTTGACTCCCACGTTGAGCACGTGGAACAGGGCGAAGAAGATCGGCATCTGCAAGATGATCGGCAGGCACGACGCCAGCGGGTTCGTGCCCGTCTCGCGGTAGAGCTTCATCAGCTCTTCCTGCTGCTTCTGCTTGTCGTCCTTGTACTTCTTCTGGATCTCCTTGATGTGCGGCTGCAGCATCTGAAGTCCGCGCTGGGCCTTGATCTGCTTGACGAACAGGGGGATCAGCAGGATCCGGATGACCACGACCAGGCCCATGATCGACAGCACCCAGGCCAGCCCGCTGGTCGCCGGGACGAACAGGCTCCAGAACGCGTGGAACTCGACCAGCACCCACGACACGGCGTAGTAGAGGGGGTTGAGGAAGGACACGAGTCAGGCTCCTGTCGAGGTCGAGGGTGCAGCCGGCGACCCTGAGGTCACAGCTGAGGTCAAGACCGTTGAAGCGGTGGCGTCGCCTGGTGGGTGCGCATGGCTGACCCCTCCCGCACTCGGCACGTGGTCGACGCCGCCCGGTGCCCACGGGTGGCAGCGAGCCAACCTCCGGACGGCCAGCCAGCCACCCTTCACCAACCCGTGCCTGCGGATGGCCTGCTCGGCGTAGGCCGAGCAGCTCGGGTAGTAGCGGCAGGTCTGCGGCGTCCACGGAGTGATGCAGGCGCGGTAGAACCAGATCAGCCCCAGCACGACCAGGCGTACCGGCACCCGAAGGGGCCAGGTGAGCGTCTGCAGGACGTTCATCGCGCCACCCGGGCCGCCCGCGACAGGGCCGAGTCCAGATCGGCGCCGAGCTGGCGCGAGGTCGCCGCGGCCGCGGCCGGCAGCGCCCGCACGACGACCAGCCGCCCGTTCGGCCACCGGTCGAGGCGTAGCGCCACCTGGGCGCGCAGTCGGCGGGCCACCCGGTGTCGCACGACCGAGCCTCCGACGTTCTTGCCGACGACGAACCCGACCTTGGTGGGGTTCAGCGCCTCGACCCGCGTCGGGTCAACGACCTCCGTGTGGACGACGACTGAGCGGCTCCCGGCGCGGGAGCCTTGGCGGGTCGCCCGGGTGAAGTCGTCGCTCGCACGCATCCGGTGAGCGGCGGGCAGCACGAGGGAGATCAGGCCGACAGACGAGCCCGACCCCTACGGCGGCGAGCCGACAGGATCGAGCGACCGGCCCGGGTGCGCATCCGCAACCGGAATCCGTGGGTCTTGGCCCGGCGACGGGTGTTCGGCTGAAAGGTGCGCTTGCTCACGGGGATTCGCTCCAGAAGCTCGGGTCGAGGTGCTGACGGTCGAGCGCCACCCAGGCACCGACCGGTCGGGCTTCGGGCACCACCGGACGCCGACGACGTCCCGCGGGGGCGGGGGCGCAGGCATGCGACGGTGTCCGAAGATCATCCTGCAGCGAGGCCAGATCCGGCTCGGGCACTGCTCGGGCACTGCTCGGGTATCACCCGGGAGCCACCTGAGCACAGCCTGGACGCACTGCGGGCGCCCTACGGTACGAACTGCGGGCGCCCCCGGTCAAACCGGAGGCCCGATCCCGGTCATCGTCGGGTCCGTATCCGTCCGCTGAACCTCTCATCGTGTCACGCGCTCACCCAGGACCCGGCCGACGACACACCCAGGGAGTGGGGCAGGATGTGGACAACCGCTGGACGGCGGGAGCTCCAAGTGGGTAGCGTCCGCGCCCGGACGGCGGATCGGTTACGGGTTTCCGGATCGGTCAACCGCCTCCACACCTTGTGGACAGCCATGTGGACCAGCCACCTGGAGCGAAAGGATGGTTGGTGACGAGTTGGTGACCAGTTGGTAGCCCAGGAACCGGATCTGGCGGCCGTGTGGAGCCGTGCGCTCGAGACGCTGGCGGCAGAGGTCGGGCCCCAGGCTCAGGCCTTCTTGACCTTGACCCGTCCCATCGGGGTGGTCGAGGACACCGTGCTGGTGGCCGCACCCAACGACTTCACCAAGGAGCTCATCGAGGCACGCCTGCGGGCAGCCGTCACCGAGGTCCTCAGCCGTGAGCTCGGCCGGGACATCAGGATCGCGGTCACCGTCGAGCCGCTGCAGGAGCCGGTGACCGAGCCCGACGTCGAGTCCACAGCGTCGACAGGTCCAAAGAGCAGTCCAGAGCAAGGTCCACCATCAGGCGGGCTCGGTCGTACGTCGGGTGCGCCGACCGGTTTCTCCGACCGCCCGAACGCTCCACAGCGAGTCGAGGGATCGGTGGCCACCAAGGAGGAGCCCGCGACCAGGCCCGGCTCCGGGCAGCCCGGCGTACGGGTCGACCACGACTCGCGGCTCAACCCCAAGTACACGTTCGACACGTTCGTCATCGGTACCAGCAACCGGTTCGCCCACGCAGCCTCGGTCGCGGTCGCGGAAGCTCCTGCCAAGGCTTACAACCCCCTGTTCATCTACGGCGGCTCCGGCCTGGGCAAGACCCACCTGCTTCACGCCATCGGTCACTACGCCCGAAGCCTCTACCCCGGGACCCGCGTCCGCTACGTGAGCTCTGAGGAGTTCACCAACGACTTCATCAACTCCATCCGTGACGACAAAGCCCAGGCTTTCCAACGCAGGTACCGCGACGTCGATGTTCTGCTCATCGACGACATCCAGTTCCTGCAGGGTCGGGTCCAGACCCAGGAGGAGTTCTTCCACACGTTCAACACGCTGCACACGGCGAACAAGCAGATCGTCATCACGTCCGACGTCTCGCCGCAGAAGCTGTCGGGGTTCGAGGACCGCATGCGGACCCGTTTTACCTGGGGGCTCACCACCGACGTCCAACCGCCCGACCTCGAGACCAGGATCGCGATTTTGCGCAAGAAGGCTGCGCAAGAGCGGCTCCAGGCGCCTCCTGAGGTGTTGGAGTTCATCGCCAGCAAGATCGCCACGAACATCCGCGAGCTCGAAGGTGCCCTGATCCGGGTCACGGCGTTCGCCAGTCTCAACCGGCAGCCGGTCGACCTCGCCCTCGCCGAGATCGTGTTGAAGGACCTCATCCCCGACACCACCGGGCCAGAGGTCACGGCGGCGTTGATCATGGCCCAGACGGCGGCCTACTTCGGCCTCACCATGGACGACCTGTGCGGGTCGTCCCGGTCGCGGGTCCTGGTCAACGCCCGCCAGATCGCGATGTACCTGTGCCGCGAGCTCACCGACCTGTCGCTGCCCAAGATCGGGCAGCAGTTCGGTGGCCGCGACCACACGACGGTCATGCACGCCGACCGCAAGATCCGTCAGCTGATGGCCGAACGGCGCAGCGTCTACAACCAGGTCACCGAGCTCACCAACCGGATCAAGTCGCAAGCCCGCCAGGGTTGAGCCACCTCGCCATGTCGGATCGACCGATTCCCCCACCGCCAAGACCAGTTCGCCGGCTCGTCACCGTGGGTGCACACCCTGGGGACAACGTTGTGGACGAAACCCGGACATCCGGGGACGACCTGGGGACGAAAGGCCACGCAGCGGTGCACAACTTCACTCTCCGTGTCCGCAGTCCACAGTCGCCCCCAGCTCCGCCCCCGTTTACTCACCCTGCGTTGGGGACCGGACACGCCGCGCTGACCTGGCCCAATGCTGCTCGTCCCCACTGTCCACCGGACCGACGACGATGACGGAACAAGTAATGGTCTTCCTCCAACCCCGTCATGATCGGTCCTGCGCCCCAGGTTCGCCCGACGACTGGACCCACCCATGAGACCCGCCCCCGCGACGTCCCGGCCCAGCGCCCCACCACGTAGAGTGACCACCCCGATTGGGAGGAGAGTGGCGTGAAGTTCCGCGTCGAACGCGATGTCCTGGCTGACGCTGTCGGCTGGGCCGCGCGGAGTCTGCCCACCCGGCCACCGCTTCCGGTCCTGGCCGGCCTGCTGGTCGAGGCCAACGACTCCGGCTTGGTCTTGAGCAGCTTCGACTACGAGGTCAGCGCTCGGGTCGAGGTCGACGTCGAGGTGAGTGATCCCGGGCGTGCGCTGGTCTCCGGCCGGCTGCTCGCCGAGATCGTCCGCAGCCTCCCGGCGCGTCCGGTCGAGGTCGTCGTCGACGACGCCAAGGTGGTGCTCACCTGCGGCTCGTCACGGTTTGCCCTGCTGACCCTGCCGGTCGAGGACTACCCGACCCTGCCCGACCTTCCCGCGGCCGCGGGCACCCTGGCTGGGGCCGACTTCGCGACCGCGGTCTCCACGGTCGCCATCGCCGCTGGCCGTGACGACACCCTGCCCGTGCTGACCGGCGTCCGGATGGAGTTCGAGGGCGACCTCCTCACCCTGGCAGCCACCGACCGCTACCGGTTGGCCGTGCGTGAGCTGGCCTGGTCGCCTCAGACCACCGACACCAGCGCAGTCGCTTTGGTCCAGGCGCGGTCCCTGGCCGAGACCGCGCGATCCCTCGGCGACGCCGACAGCGTGACGATCGCGTTGGCTGCCGGAGGTTCCGGTGACGGCCTGATCGGGTTCGAAGGATCCGGGTCCGATGGACGCAAGCGAACCACCACACGGCTGCTCGACGGTGAGTTCCCGAAGTACCGTGCCCTGCTTCCGAGCGACTCCGCTGCGGTGGCTTCACTGGAGACCGCCGCGTTCATCGAGGCGGTCAAGCGTGTGGCCCTGGTGGCGGAGCGAAACACACCCGTGCGGTTGTCCTTCGGTGGCGACGAGCTGGTGCTCGAAGCAGGGACGGGCGACGAGGCCCAAGCCACCGAGGCGATGTCCGCGTCGTTCGAGGGTGAGCCGTTGACGATTGCGTTCAACCCGCAGTTCCTGCTCGACGGTCTCGGGGCCATCAACGCGTCGACCGCGCAGCTGTCCTTCACGACGTCGACCAAGCCTGCCGTTCTCACCGCCGGCGGCGACTCCTCGGCCGCAGCCAGCTACCGCTACCTGCTGATGCCGGTGCGACTTTCAGGCTGAGTCGCGACACCGTGCGGGTCATCTCCCTCGAGCTCGTGGACTACCGCTCCTACCCGCACGTCGTGGTGCAGACCGACGTTGGCGTCACGACGTTCATCGGTCGCAACGGTGAGGGCAAGACGAACCTGGTCGAAGCGATGGGCTACCTGGCCACGTTGAGCAGCCACCGGGTCGCCTCGGATGCCCCGCTGGTCCGGCACGGGGCAGCGCAGGCCGTGGTCCGCGGGGTCGTCGAGCGCGACGGTCGACGGCTCACCCTCGAGGTCGAGATCAACCCTGGGCGCAGCAACCGCGCACGGGTGAACCAGTCGCCGTTGCCTCGGGCCCGTGAGCTGACCGGGATCTTGCGCACCGTTCTGTTCGCACCCGAGGACCTGTCCTTGGTGCGTGGTGACCCCGACGGCCGCCGTCGGTTCCTCGACGACCTGCTGGTGCTGCGAACCCCTCGGCTTGCTGGCGTGCGTGCCGACTACGACCGAGTTCTCAAGCAGCGCAACGCTTTGCTGCGCAGCGCGTCGCTTGCCCGGCGTGGTGCTGGACCGGACCTCGGTGTTCTGGGGGTATGGGACACCCACCTCACCGACACCGGTGCCGAGCTGCTGTCTGCTCGGCGGGACCTGCTCGACGAGCTCGAGCCGCTCGTCGCATCGGCGTACGAGTCCGTGAGTGGGTCCAGCGACCGTGCGACCGTGACGTACCAGTCGTCGGTGACCCGTTGGCTGGACGCCGATACTGCCAACCTGCCCGGGGACCGGGCAGGTTGGCACGCCGCGATGTCGCAGGCTCTGGAGGCTGCCCGGACCGAGGAGCTGGACCGAGGGGTCACCCTCGTTGGCCCCCACCGCGACGATGTCGTGCTCACGTTGGGCCAGCTCCCAGCCAAGGGCTACGCCTCGCACGGCGAGTCATGGTCGTACGCGCTGGCCCTGCGGCTGGCCTCCTTCGAGCTGCTGCGCGCCCAGGGCGACGACCCGGTCCTCGTCCTGGATGACGTGTTCGCCGAACTGGACTCCACCCGGAGAGCGCGGTTGGCTGGGCTCGTGGGTGACGCGGAGCAGGTCTGGGTGACGGCCGCGGTGGTCGACGACGTGCCGGAGCAGCTGCTCGGCGCGCAGTTCAGCGTGGTCGGGGGCGAGGTCAGTCGTGCCTGAGGACGAAGCGGTCGGCGGCACCGACCCGGACGTCGTCCCACGGTCTGACAGCGTCGACCTGGCCCGGGCGATGTTGGCGCGGGCGCGGGCGACCGCCCGCGAACGGGGCTCGGCACCGGGACACCGAGCAGGGCCGACGTCGAGTGGGGGCCGGCGGTCCCGGTCCAGCTCCAGACGCGGTCAAGGGGACCTCGCGGCCAGCGGGGCGTTCCCCGACGAGCGCGACCCGCAGCCGGTGGGTTCGACGCTCGAGCGACTCGTTGGCGAGCGCGGCTGGGAGGTCCCGGTCGCCGTCGGCGGGGTCGAGGGGCGCTGGGCCGAGATCGTCGGACCTGAGCTTGCGGCCCACTGCCAGCCGGAGGGCTTCGACGAGGGCGTGCTCACCGTCCGGGCGGACTCCAGCGCCTGGGCGACCCAGGTACGACTCCTGGCGGCCACCGTGGTCCGCCGGCTCAACGAGGTGCTCGGCGACGGAACGGTACGGGTCGTGAGCGTGGTCGGCCCGGACGGACCCTCCTGGCGCAAGGGTCGCCTGAGGGTGCCTGGACGCGGTCCGCGCGACACCTACGGCTGAGTGGTCCCAGTCGGATTGCGGCGCTCAGAGCCCACCAGACCCCCAGCCCGCGTAGGGGGAGTCATGCGCACACGGGTTCGAACGACCACGTCGTCCCCAGGGGCCCCCGAAGGCCAGTTCTGACGCCTCCGACCAGTAGGATGAGCAGGTCCTGGCCGCTCCGGCGGCCGTTCGCACGATCAGCACACGATCAGCAGACGCGCAGCCGAGCAAGCAACCCCGAAGGAGCCGTCGCTCTTGTCCTACGACGCCGCAGCGATCCAAGTCCTCGAAGGCCTCGACGCCGTCCGCAAGCGCCCCGGCATGTACATCGGATCTACCGGTGAGCGCGGGCTGCACCACCTGGTCCAAGAGGTCGTCGACAACTCCGTCGACGAGGCCTTGGCGGGCTACGCATCGCTGATCGAGGTCACCCTGCAGCCCGATGGCGGGGTCCGCGTGGTCGACGACGGTCGGGGGATCCCGGTCGACGAGCACCCGATCGAGAAGAAGCCGGCCCTGGAGGTCGTGCTCACCGTTCTGCATGCGGGTGGCAAGTTCGGCGGCGCGGGCAGCGGCTACTCGGTGTCCGGGGGGCTGCACGGTGTCGGTGTCTCGGTCGTGAACGCGTTGTCCTCCCGGCTCGAGGTCGAGGTGCGCCGCGACGGCCACGTGTGGCGCCAGTCCTACGTGTACGGAGTTCCCACCGGGCCGCTCGAGAGGGGCGAGGCCACCGACGCGACCGGGACCACGATCACCTTCTGGGCCGACGCCGACATCTTCGAGACCACCGACTACGACTACGAGACCCTGGCTCGTCGCTTCCAGGAGATGGCTTTCTTGAACAAGGGCCTCACGCTCACCCTGCGTGACGAGCGGCTGCGCCCGGCTGGCGACACCGACGGCGACCTCGAGCCGACACCCACCGAGAGCACCTGGCACTACGACGGCGGCATTGCCGACTTCGTCCGGCACATCAACCGTAAGAAGGGTGAGTCGCACCGCAGCGTCATCGACTTCGAGGCCGAGGACGACGACCACGGGATCTCGGTCGAGGTGGCGATGCAGTGGAACGCCGGCTTCCAGGAGTCCGTGTACACCTTCGCCAACACGATCAACACCCACGAGGGCGGCACCCATGAGGAGGGCTTCCGTTCGGCGCTCACCTCGCTGGTCAACAAGTTCTGCCGTGAGTGGGGGGTCCTCAAGGAGAAGGAGCCGAACCTCTCCGGTGAAGACGTCCGCGAAGGTCTGACGGCCATCGTCTCGGTCAAGCTGCGCGAGCCCCAGTTCGAAGGGCAGACCAAGACCAAGCTCGGCAACACCGAGGCGAAGACCTTCGTGCAGAAGGTGGTCAACGAGCGACTCGGCGCTTGGTTCGAGCAGAATCCGGCCGAGGGCAAGGAGATCGCACGCAAGGCGGTCGCTGCGGCTTCCGCCCGGATGGCGGCTCGCAAGGCGCGCGACCTCGCGCGCGGGCGCAAGGGGCTGCTGGAGTCCGGTGGTCTGCCCGGCAAGCTGTCGGACTGTCAGTCCACCAATCCCGAGGAGTGCGAGCTCTACATCGTCGAGGGTGACTCCGCCGGTGGCTCGGCCAAGGGCGGCCGCGACTCGCGGTTCCAGGCGATCCTGCCGATCCGCGGCAAGATCCTGAACGTCGAGAAGGCCCGGATCGACAAGGTCCTGGCAAACAACGAGGTGCAGGCGTTGATCACCGCACTGGGTACCGGCATCCACGACGACTTCGACATCGAGAAGCTCAGGTACCACAAGATCGTGCTGATGGCTGACGCCGACGTCGACGGTCAACACATCCGCACGCTGCTGCTGACCCTGCTGTTCCGGTTCATGCGACCGCTGGTCGAGGCGGGTCACGTGTACCTGGCGCAGCCACCGCTGTACAAGATCAAGTGGCCCGGCGGCAAGGACAACGTCGAGTACGCCTACTCCGACCGCGAGCGCGACGGAGTCATCCAGGTGGGCGTCGAGGCCGGACGCAAGCTGCCCAAGGAAGACGGCATCCAGCGGTTCAAAGGGCTGGGCGAGATGCCGGCCAAGGAGCTGTGGGACACCACGATGGATCCCGACCACCGAGTGCTCCTGCAGATCACCCTCGACGACGCTGCCCAGGCCGACGAGCTCTTCAGCACACTGATGGGCGAAGACGTCGAGGCGCGGCGTCACTTCATCCAACGCAATGCCAAGGACGTCCGGTTCCTCGACATCTAGCGCGACCGACCCAACCGTCGCCGCCGGCCCACCCCGGAAGGAACGCCTAGCCCGTGACCGAGACCACGCTCCCACCCGAGGGCGGCCGCATCGAGCCGGTCGAGCTGCAGTCGGAGATGAGCCGCTCGTACCTCGACTATGCGATGAGTGTCATCGTGAGCCGCGCGCTCCCGGACGTTCGCGACGGACTCAAGCCGGTGCACCGGCGGGTGCTCTACGCGATGTTCGACGGCGGCTACCGCCCCGACCGTGGCTACTCCAAGTGCTCTCGCGTCGTGGGCGACGTCATGGGGCAGTACCACCCGCACGGTGACTCGGCGATCTACGACGCCCTTGTGCGTCTGGCCCAGCCGTGGTCTCTGCGCTACCCGCTGGTCGACGGCAACGGCAACTTCGGCTCGCCGGGCAACGACCCCGCCGCGGCCATGCGGTACACCGAGGCGCGGTTGGCGCCACTGGCCATGGAGATGATGCGCGACATCGACGAGGAGACCGTCGACTTCTCGCCGAACTATGACGGCCGCGCGCAAGAGCCCAACGTGCTGCCCAGTCGCTACCCGAACCTGCTCGTCAACGGCGCCTCCGGCATCGCCGTCGGCATGGCCACCAACATTCCGCCTCATAACCTTCGTGAGGTGGCCAGTGGCGTTCAGTGGCTGCTGGAGCACCCCGAGGCGTCATCGGACGAGCTGCTCGCCGCGCTGCTCGAACGGGTCAAGGGGCCAGACTTCCCTACCCGCGGGCTGATCGTCGGCAGGGCCGGTATCGAGGAGGCCTACCGGACGGGCCGCGGCTCTATCACGATGCGGGCCGTGGTCGAGGTCGAGGAGATCAACAACCGCACCTGTGTCGTGGTGTCCGAGCTGCCGTACCAGGTGAACCCGGACAACCTGGCGCTGAAGATCGCCGACCTGGTCAAGGACGGCAAGATCGCCGGCATTGCCGACGTTCGTGACGAGGGAAACGAGCGGCTCGGCCAGCGACTGGTGATCGTGCTGAAGCGCGACGCCGTCGCCAAGGTGGTCCTGAACAACCTCTACAAGCACACTCAGCTGCAGGACACCTTCGGCTGCAACATGCTGGCGCTGGTCGACGGAATCCCTCGAACGTTGCGCCTCGACGAGTTCGTCCGCCACTACGTCACGCACCAGATCGAGGTGATTCGGCGCCGCACGGCCTACCGGCTGCGCAAGGCCGAAGAACGGGCCCACATCCTGCGCGGGCTGGCGAAGGCTCTGGACCAGCTCGACGCCGTGATCGCCTTGATCCGAAGCTCGCCGAGCGCGGAGGAGGCCCGGGGCGGCTTGATGGCGCTGCTCGACATCGACGAAGTCCAGGCCACGGCGATTCTCGACATGCAGCTGCGCCGTCTCGCTGCACTCGAGCGGCAGAAGATCGTCGACGACCTTGCCGCGATCGAGGAGCAGATCGCCGAGCTGCAGGCGATCCTCGCGAGTCAGGACCGGCAGCGCGCGATCGTCAGCGACGAGCTCGCCGTGCTCGTCGAGAAGTTCGGCGACGAGCGGCGCACGCAGCTGATCGCCGCCGACGGTGACATGTCCATGGAAGACCTCATCGCCGAAGAGGACATCGTCGTCACCATCACCCGCGACGGCTACGCCAAGCGGACCAAGTCCGACCTGTACCGGGCCCAGCGCCGCGGGGGGAAGGGCGTCCGTGGCGCAGCGCTGAAGCTCGACGACATCGTGGAGCGGCTGTTCACCACCACCACACACCACTGGATCCTGTTCTTCACCAACCAAGGGCGGGTCTACCGGCTCAAGGCTTACGAGCTGCCCGAGGCAGCACGCGATGCCCGCGGACAGCATGTGGCGAACCTGTTGGCCCTCCAGCCCGACGAGTCGATCGCCCAGGTGGTCGACCTGCGTGACTACGAGCAGTCCCCCTACCTGGTCCTGGCCACGCGACGGGGCATGGTGAAGAAGACACGCCTGGTCGAGTACGACTCGCCCCGAAGTGGTGGGGTCATCGCGATCAACCTGCGTGACGGCGACGAGGTGATCGCTGCCATGCTGACCGACGCGAGCGACGACCTTCTGCTGGTGTCCCGAAAGGGGCAGTCGGCTCGGTTCCACGCCGACGACGACACGATGCGTCCGATGGCACGCTCGACCCAAGGCGTCATCGGCATGCGTTTTCGCGCCAACGACGAGCTGTTGGCTGCCGATGTCGTACGCCCGGGCTCCTACGTGGTGACCGTCACCGACGGGGGGTTCGCGAAGAAGACCGCCGTCGAGGAGTGGACGCCGAAGGGCCGAGGCATCCTGGGTGTCAAGGCCATGCGGCTGCAGAACGAGGAGCGCGGGTCACTCGTGGGCGCTCTGGTCGTCGACGAGACCGACGAGCTCTTCGCGATCAAAGCCAGTGGTGAGGTCATTCGCACGTCTGTCGACCAGGTGCGGGCGACCGGGCGAGACACCATGGGTGTGACGTTGACGACCGTCGCCGAGGGAGACGCCGTCGTGGCCGTGACTCGCAACGCGGAGAGCGCCGACGACGCCGACGACGCCGACGACGCTGCCGAGGCTGACGACCTCGAGGGTGCCGACGAGGCCGCCGACCCCGAAACGGGTGACGGGTCCGGGGCCCAACCGCCGACCGACGGAGCGCAGTGATGGCGTCGTCGGGGAGCGGCGGACGCCCGCCCAAGCCCACGACCCCCAAGCCCAGCACGCAAAAACGCACCACGCCCAAGCCGAGCACGCCCCAACCCGCCGCGTCCAAGCCTGCACCATCGGGGCCCCCACCATCGGGGCCCCCACCATCGGGGCCCCCACCATCGGGGAAGCAAGCACCGGGCAAGGGCTCGCCGAGCTCGGGCACGTCCAGGTCGACGACGCCTTCGACGCCCGCGCCGAGACCGACAACCAGACCCACGACCCCTCAGCCAGCCCCTCCGGTACACCCGGCTCCGCCAGCGCAGCCGGCGGGAGCCGCCTCACGCCCGACCCGTCCGGCCACGATCCTTCCCGGTGGTGCTGTGACGGTGTCCGGGGGCGGCGTCCCCGTCCAGCGCACGCGCCGGGCTCGGCTGACCGTGAGCACCCTGGACCCCTGGACCGTCATGCGAATGGCTTTCGCTCTGTCGGTGGCCCTGGCGGTCATCTCTGTGGTGGCGATCATGTTGTTGTGGGGTCTGCTCGCGGTGGCTGGGGTGTTCAGCTCGGTCACGAGCACGGTGGACGACCTCGTGGGGCAGGGTGCTGTGTCGATCACCGAGATCTTCGGGTTCAGCCGTGTCTTCATGTTCTCGCTGGTCGTCGCGGCCGTCGACATCGTGCTGGTGACCGCCCTCGCCACGCTCGGTGCCTTCCTGTACAACCTGGCAGCCAGTCTGGTCGGCGGGGTCGAGATCACCGTCAGCGAAGAGCCGTAGGGTGACCAGGTCCGACGCATGCCGCGAGTTTGGGCACGGTTTTGGACGTGGGGTAGCCTTCCGAGGCTTGGTTTCGCACGGGCCTATAGCTCAGCTCGGTTAGAGCGCTTCCCTGATAAGGAAGAGGTCGGTGGTTCAAGTCCACCTAGGCCCACCCCCGGCACCCGCCGAGACCACGACCGACCGATCCCTGAGGGAGTTCCCCGTGAAGAAGGTGCTCATCCTCGCGGTAGCCGCTGCCGCCGGCTATGCCATCTACCGCAAGGTCCAGCAGGACAAGGCCGAACAGGACCTCTGGAACGAGGCGATCTTCGACGACGAGGTCTCCACATCGCCGGAGTCCGGGGCGCCGGTCGTCGACCTGCGCTGACCGCTCGGGGACGTAGCTCAACTGGCAGAGCACCGCCTTTGCAAGGCGGGGGTTAGGGGTTCAAGTCCCCTCGTCTCCACTCTCGGTGCGTGATTAACGCAGGCTCGTGCGAATCGGGGGGTCATGACGAACGAGAACGTGACCCGTCGGGCCGTCCTGCTCGGGGGTGCCGGGTTGGCCGCTGCGGCCGCTGCGGGTGTCTGGGGCTGGCCTCAGGTGCCTAACCGACTCAAGCAACGCGTCGGGCTGGGTGCGGACCCGTACGTCCCCGACGCCGAAGAGGGGACAGTGACCCTCGAGGTCGTGGCCTCGGCCGAGCGCGGCACGGACGTCTCGCTCTTCACCGCGGTGCCGGCCGGCTACGGCGACGGCGCGGGCCTTCCAGTCGTCGTGATCCTGCACGGAGCCAGTGCCCGGCCGCCCGACTACCAGGCGTTCGGGTTCGGCCGGTTCCTGACCGCTGCCGTCGAGAGTGGGGCTGCCCCGTTCGCGCTGGCCGGTGCCGACGGTGGCCTGCTGCAGTGGGAGCCGCAGCCCGGTGGCGACAACCCCCGCGGCATGGTGATGCACGAGCTCCCGCAGTGGCTGAGCGATCGTGGTTTTGACGCGTCGCGTCGAGCCGTGTGGGGCTGGTCGATGGGTGGTTACGGGGCCCTGCGCCTGGCCGAGGTGGCACCCGACTGGGCGAGGGCGACGGCGGCGTTCAGCCCGGCGGTGACGGTGGGCGACCCCGTGTTTGCCGCGGCGGACCGGCTCGATAGCTCGAGACTCGGGGTGTGGTGCGGGCTGGACGACCCCTTCTACGGCGCCGTGACGTCACTGGTCGACGGCCTGCCCCAGGACCCGGCCGTCACGTCGTTCACCCCGGGGGCGCACACTCGGGTGTTCTGGAACGACCAGACCTTGACCGCCTTCGGCTTTCTCGCGAAGGCGCTGCAGTGAGCCTCCACCGGTGCCTGTGCGAGGATCTGGCCGTCGAGTTCCCGTTCCCGAAAGGCCGGTACCGTGGCTGAGCAGCTGTTCGCGACCCTGACGACCACCCAGGGCGACATCCGACTCGAGCTGTACCCCAACCACGCGCCGAAGACCGTGGCCAACTTCGTCGAGCTGGCCGAGGGAACCCGCGAGTGGACCGACCCGCGGACCCGCCAGAAGTCCAACGCACGGCTGTACGACGGCACCCAGTTCCACCGGGTGATCCCGGGCTTCATGATCCAAGGTGGGGACCCCCTCGGAACCGGCACGGGAGGCCCGGGCTACACCTTCGCCGACGAGGCCCACCCTGAGCTCCAGTTCACCGAGCCCTACCTGCTGGCCATGGCCAATGCCGGGCCGAACACGAACGGGTCGCAGTTCTTCGTGACGGTGGCCCCCACGCCGTGGCTGAACTTCAAGCACACGATCTTCGGGGTCGTGGCCGACGCCGAGAGTCGGGCCGTCGTCGATGCGATCGTCGCGACGCCGACCGGCGCGGGTGACCGACCCGTGACGCCCGTGGTGGTCGAGACCGTCGCCATCGAACGTGTGGCCGGGTGACCGACCCGTCGAGGCCTTGTGAGTGACTCGACCGGCTCGCAGCCGACGCAGGTTCCGCCGACCTGCTACCGGCATCCGGACCGTGAGACCTACATCCGCTGCACACGGTGCGAGCGCCCGATCTGCCCCGACTGCATGCGCGAGGCGCCGGTCGGCTTCCAGTGCCCGGAGTGCGTTCAGCAGGCTGCGCGCACGACCAAGGTCGGCCGCACGGTCGCCGGTGGTCGCGTTCATGGCGACCCGGTGCTGGTCACCAAGGTGCTGCTGGCCGTCAATGTGGTTCTCTTCCTCGCCCAGCAGGTCATGGGCGGCTCGTTCACCCAGCGCTTCTGGCTGATGGGTGCTCCGGTCGCTGCGGGGGAGTGGTGGCGGCTGATCAGCTCGGCCTTCCTGCACGTCAGCGTGACCCACCTGCTGTTCAACATGATGGCGCTGTGGTTGGTGGGAGGGGCGATCGAACCTCGGCTGGGTCGCTCCCGCTACCTCACGGTCTATCTGGTGAGCGCCCTTGCGGGTTCGGTGCTCTCCTACGCCGTCGACCCCATCTTCTCGCCCTCGGTGGGGGCGTCGGGAGCGGTCTTCGGCCTCTTCGGGGCGTTCTTCGTCCTCGCGCTGAGGCTCCGGATGGATGTGCGTGGCGTCATTGCGATCATTGCGATCAACCTGGTCATCGGTTTCATTCCTGGCACCGGGATCAACTGGCGCGCGCATGTCGGCGGGCTCATCGCCGGCACCATCCTCACCGCGGTCATGGTCTACGCCCCTCAAGCCAAGCGCGTGGCCGCCTCGGTCGCTGCCACCGTGGCCATCGTCGCGGTCTGCGTCGGACTCACCGTGTGGCGGACGAACGAGATCCAGTCGTGCGTCGACGCGCCCCAGCTGACCAGCAAGTGCAGCTCGCTCATCCAGTAGCGGAGGTGTGATCGTGCGAGATGCGGTCGTGGTGGCAGCGCTTCGGACACCGGTCGGACGTCGTAACGGGGTGCTCTCCGGCGTGCATCCGGTCGACCTGTCGGCCGTGGTGCTCACCGCGTTGGCCCAGCGGTGCGGCTTGGATCCCGCACAGGTTGACGACGTGCTGTGGGGCTGTGTCTCCCAGGCCGGAGAGCAGACCAGCAACATCTCGCGCAGCGCCGTGCTGGCGGCCGGCTGGCCGGAGTCGGTCCCTGGTGTCACCATCGACCGGCAGTGCGGCTCGAGCCAACAGGCCCTGGCGTTTGCGGCCGCGGGCCTGGTCAGCGGCCAGTACGACCTCGTCGTCGCCGGTGGCGTCGAGTCGATGTCTCGCGTGCCACTCGGATCGTCCGCCGCGGGGTCCGACCCGTTCGGCACGGCCGTCCGGGCGCGCTACGCCGACGCGCTGGCTTCGGCTGGAACGACGACGTTCGACCAGGGGGTCGGCGCCGAGCTGATCGCAGCCCGGTGGGGTCTGGGCCGCGAGAAGCTGGATGCCTTCTCACTGGAGTCCCATCGCAAGGCGGCAGCGGCATCCGACGCGGGCGCCTTCGCCGACGAGATCGTCCCGGTCCCGCTGTCCGACGGTCGCGTGGTCGTTGCCGACGAGGGCATTCGCCGGGACACCACGGCGCAGCGACTGTCACAGCTGCCGACCCCGTTTCGTGACGGCGGGGTCGTGACGGCCGGGTCGTCGAGCCAGATCAGCGACGGTGCCGCGGCGTTGCTGATGACGACGTCCACGGTGGCGGCCCATCGTGGATGGCCGGTACTGGCCCGCGTGCACACGACGGTGGTCGTGGGGTCCGACCCCGTGGCCATGCTGACCGGTCCGATCCCCGCAACCCAACGGCTCCTGGAACGGTCAGGGATCCGGCTGGACGACGTCGATGCCTACGAGGTGAACGAAGCGTTCGCGCCGGTATCTCTGGCCTGGCTGGCCGACACCGGAGCCGACCCGGCGAAGCTGAACCCGCGGGGCGGGGCGATCGCCTTGGGGCATCCGCTCGGTGCGTCGGGTGCTCGGCTGGCGACGACGTTGCTGCACCACCTGCGGCAGACAGGCGGCCGGTACGGCCTGCAGACCATGTGCGAGGGAGGCGGCCAGGCCAACGCCACCTTGTTCGCCGTCGACTGAGCGCGCACAACAACCGGGCGGTTCAGCCGATGGGCCGACGCACCCGCGCGTAGGTCGCGCCGGAGACGTCCAACGTCAGGTAGCGGCCGTCGACCAGCACGTCGAAGGAGACCAGCTCCGGGGAACCGGCGTGACCGGGCGCGAACCGTGTGTCGTCGACGGGTACGAGCCGTTCGCCCGTGCCGTCCACCGGGTCGACCAGCAGCAGCCCCCCGGCATGGCCGGCGACCTGCAGGGTCGGAGCCCACGGGTTGTAGGAGCGATAGAGACCCACCATCGCCGTCCAGGCTTGCGGCAACGAGTCCGGTGCTGGGTCATCGACGGGAGGAGCCGGCCACGCGTCGGGCTCGGTGGGCTCCATCACGGCACCCGCAGCAGTGCGGAGCAGGTCGAGCAGGTAGCGGTTGGCGGCGGTGACGTTGCCGTGGCCGTTGACCATCAGGCAGGTGCCGAGGCCTCGCTCACGGTCGACCCGGACATCGGCGTAGAGGCCGACCATCCCGCCGCTGTGGCCCAGCGTTGGACCACCCTGGTCCTCGATGGTCTCCAGCCCGTACCCGTACCAGGTGGTGTCGTCGGTCTGGACGTGTTGCGCGCTCAGCTGCTCGAACTGGTCGGCTGTGACGATCCCCGGGGCGCAGCCGCGCAGCAGGAACCTCAGGTAGCGGGCCATGTCGTCGGGCGTCGACACGATCGAGCCGTCGGCCGTGCTCGTCGGGAACCACAGGTCGGGCTGCTGGTCGGCCGAGCAGGTCCACCGGACGTCGTCGCGCGGGGGCCGGTGCCCGAGGACGTCGGTCCCGCGACGGTCCGGCCGCACAGCCCCCTGCGAGTGCGCCATGCCGAGAGGGCCGAGGACGGCGGACTCCAGGTAGTCCTCAAACGGTCCGGCGGTGAGGTGCTCGACGATGTCACCGAGCGCCTCGTAGCCGCTGTTGGAGTAGTGGAAGCCGTGGCCAGGAGGCTGCGGACGTCCGAGCGCGCCCAGCGTCGCGGTCTCCAGCATCGAGTCGGTGAGCCCCAGGTTCCCGGCGGGAAGCCCTGCGGTGTGGCTGAGCAGGTGGTGCACCGTGACGTCGGGTCGAAGCCGGTGTGCCCAGGGCAGGTGCTGGGTCACCGGGTCGGACAGCTGCACCCGGCCGGCAGCGGCCAGCTGCAGCACGGTGATGGCGGTGAACGCCTTGGAGATCGAGCCGATCTGCCAGCGTTGGTCCGCGGACAACGCCCGCGAGCCGGCCAGGTCGGCCACTCCAGAGAGCCCGACGAACCGGGTTGCTTCCGGGTCGGTGACGACGAAGGCGGCCCCGGGGATCCGTTGCCGTTCTCGCCACTGCTCACACCAGCCCGCAGCCGCCTCTATTGCGGCGTCGACGGCGTCGTCCACAGGAGTTGTCCCCACTGTGGACCGAGTCACATCGCTGTGTTTTCGCAGGTCAGCGCCAACGGGTGGCCACCATCAGACCCGCGAAGATGAAGCCGAACCCGATGAACAGGTTGGCGATGCCCCAGTCCTGCATGAGGGGGATCTGGTCCCCGGCGAGGTACCACAGCACGATCCACACCAGGCCGACGATGAACAAGGTCACCATCGTCGGTGCCACCCAGCGACTGGGCATGCGCTGGGCGGCCGTCCGCTTGGGCGGGGGCGGGGTGAAGCCGCCGTCGTTCTTCTTTCGGATCCGCGACTTGGGCACGGGTCCTCCTCGTTCGGGTCGCTCGCCGGGTGGGTGGTTCGGGCGCGGGTGTTGGTGCCCTAGCGTAGTCGCCGACGCTTCGGCAGCCAGGAGGACGACGATGGGGACGGCCTCGACTGCCGCGTCGTCACGAGTGTGGCACTGGCTGCTGCCCCTCGCGTTGGCGCTCACCGGCGTGGCCCTCGTCGCCGGTGCCCGAACCGCCGGCGGCACGGACCTGCGCTCGGACCAGCGGACCCGTCTGGTCGATCTCGTCGTTGCCGAGAACTCGACGGTCGATGGCCTGACGGCGACGGTCGACCAGCTGCGCCGTGACGTCGACGCGGCCACCGTTCGTGCCCAGAGCGGACCGCGTGCGACAGTGCTGAACGCACAGGTCGACCGCCTGGGCTCCGCCGCGGGAATGTCCGCCGTGCATGGTCCGGGACTCGAGGTGACCCTGGACGACGCCCCCGTACCGGCGGGAGGCGTGACCGACGGGTACGTGCCCGACGACTACGTCGTCCACCAGCAAGACGTCCAGGGTGTGGTCAACGCGCTGTGGGCCGGCGGCGCGGAGGCCATGCAGGTCATGGACCAGCGCATCATCGCGACGAGCGCAGTCCGCTGCGTGGGCAACACCTTGATCCTGCAAGGTCGCGTGTACGCACCACCGTTCACGATCACCGCGATCGGTCCGACCGACCGGATGCGACGTGCGCTCGACGCATCCCCAACCATCCGGCTCTACCGACAGTGGGCCGACCTCGTGGGCCTCGAGTACGGCGTCACCGAGCTGGACGACGTCACACTTCCCGGGTTCGAGGGAAGCGTCGACCTCACCCACGCTCGGGTCGCGTCGTGACGGCGGTGGGGCAGTCCGAGCCGCGGGCCGAGCCGCAGGCCAACCAAGGAGTGCGCGGCTGGCGGCTCGCCAGCCGGACCCTCGGAGAGATCTTCATCACCTTGGGGTGCGTGCTCCTTCTCTTCGTCGGGTACCAGCTGTGGTGGACCAACGTCACGGCTGACCACGCTGCCACGGTGGCGACCCAGCAGCTGCAGCGGCAGTGGGCTGCAGACGGACGCGGCACGCCGATCGGCGGTCGCGAGTACCCGGCGAACCTGAAGTCCGGACAGCCGTTCGCGCTGCTGTACATCCCGCGGCTGGGAAGAGACTGGCGCGAGCCGGTGATCCAGGGTGTGTCACTCGACGACCTCGCGAAGGGCGTCGGCCACTACCCGAGCACCGCGATGCCCGGCAAGGTGGGCAACTTCTCGGTGGCCGGCCACCGCGCGACCAATGGTGAGCCATTCGCGTACCTCGACCAGCTCCGAGCCGGCGACCTCGTGGTCGTCGAGACCAGGACCACCTTCTACACCTACAAGATGGACGACTGGTACCTCGTTGCGCCAACGCAGGTCGACGTGATCGAGCCGGTGCCGAGCAAGCCTGGTGCCAAGCCGACCAGGGCGCTCATCACCTTGACGACGTGCAACCCACGGTGGGCCTCCTACCAACGCCTCATCGCCCACGGAGTGCTGGTCGAGTCCCGGCCCAAGGCCGATGGGCCACCGCCCGCGCTTGGTCAGGGGGCCTGACGTGTACGGATGGTTGTGGCGCCACTTGCCAGGACCCACAGCGGTGCGCGCGCTGATCTGCATCGCGCTGCTGGTCGTCGTCGTGGTCGTGCTGTATGGCTGGGTCTTCCCGTGGGTGGAGCCGCGTCTGCCGTTCACCGACGTTACGGTGGAGCAACCATGAGCACTCGGGTTCTCGTCGTCGACAACTACGACAGCTTCGTCTACAACCTCGTGCAGTACCTGGCCCAGCTCGGTGCGCAGTGCGACGTCCGCCGCAACGACCAGCTGACCCCCGATGCGGCACTGGCCTTCGACGGCGTGCTGCTGAGCCCGGGACCTGGGATCCCCGAGGACGCCGGGGTGTGCGTCGACGTCGTCACCACGTGCGCGGGCGCGGTGCCGGTGTTCGGGGTCTGTCTGGGGCTGCAGGCCATCGCCGTCGCCTACGGCGCCACCGTGACCCGGGCGCCGGAGCTGCTGCACGGCAAGACGTCGAGCGTGCACCACCAGGGGCAGGGCGTTCTGGCCGGGCTGCCGGACCCTTTCACGGCCACCCGCTACCACTCGCTGGCTGTCGACCCGGCCACCGTGCCCGACGTCCTGGAGGTCACCGGGCAGACCGAGTCGGGGGTCATCATGGCGATGAGGCACCGACAGCTCGCTGTCGAGGGTGTGCAGTTCCACCCCGAGTCCGTGCTGACCCAAGGCGGGCACCGCCTGCTGGCCAACTGGCTGTCGCAGTGTGGCGACCCGGACGCAGTCGAGCGCTCACACGGGCTGGGCCCGGTCGTCAGTCGTTGACCCAGCCGGGGGCTGGGTCAGGTCGTCGTCGGGCTCGGCGTGGGTGACGTCGTCGGGGTTGATGTCGGGGTCGGTGTCGGGGTGGGTGCCACCGCCACGCTGATGGTCACGACTGAGCCCAGCCGCAACGGCGTGCCGCCGATCGGGCTCTGCGCGATGACGGTTCCCGGGGTCGACCCCGCGTCGGTGACCTCGAGGCGCTGGACGTCGAACCCCGCGTTGGTCAGGGTCGCCGTCGCCTGCGCCTCGGTGTTTCCGACGACACCGGGGACCGGCACCTCACCGGTGCTGACGACCAGGACCACGCCAGAGCCCGAGTCGACCAAGGCTCCTTCCGGTGGCCGGGAGTCGATGACCTGGCCGGCGGGCTGGTCGCTCGCCTGCTGGACGAGCTTGCCGAGCTTGAGACCTTCCTGCTGCAGGGCTGCGATCGCATCGGACTGTGACAGGCCGATGAGCGGAGGAACGGTGACCTGCTCAGGACCGCTCGACACGGTGATGTCGACGGCACTGCCTTGGGCGACCTCGGTCTGCGCCGGAGGGTTCTGCGCCAAGACGGTGTTCTTCGGCTGGTCCGAGGGCTGCGGCGTGGTGTCGCCGACCACCAGCCCCTTGGCCTCCAGGGCAGTCTTGGCCTGTGCGATGGTCTGTCCTCGCAGGTCGGGGACGACGACCTTGTTCTGGTCGGCACCGAAGAGCGCGTAGGCCGCGAAGCCCAGCAGCCCCAACGCGAAGACGACGGCGACGCCCAGGGCGACGTACCAGCCGGTCCGACGCTTCGAGGAGCCACTGGTCGTGGCCAGGGTTGCTGTCGTGCTGGCTGCCGACAGCTGTTGCGTCGGCTCGTCGGCCATGACCGGTGGCGCGGACACGGGGATGCCGTGCATCGACCGGTCGACGTCGGCCCGCATCTCCGCGGCCGTCTGGTAGCGGTTCTCGGGGTTCTTGGCCAGGGCCTTCATCACGATGGCGTCGACGGATGAGGGAATCTCCGGGTCGAGGGCGGACGGCGTAGGCGGCGTCTCGCGCACGTGCTGGTAGGCGACCGCCACCGGTGAGTCGCCCTGGAACGGCGGCCTACCGGTCACGAGCTCATAGAGGAGGCAACCAGCTGAGTAGACGTCAGACCGCGCGTCCACGGTCTCACCGCGTGCCTGTTCCGGCGACAGGTACTGGGCGGTGCCCAAGACGTTGGCGGTCTGGGTCATCGTGGCGGAGGAGTCGGCGACCGCCCGAGCGATCCCGAAGTCCATCACCTTCACCTGTCCTGGCGGGGTGACCATGACGTTGGCCGGCTTGATGTCGCGGTGCACG
The DNA here is from genome assembly GCA_049282455.1 of Actinomycetes bacterium. Lineage (GTDB taxonomy): Bacteria > Actinomycetota > Actinomycetes > JAHEKZ01 > JAHEKZ01 > JBAPUB01. Next base: position 471 of record JBAPUB010000029.1, on the reverse strand, counting down.
ATGCCATGACGGTGGCTGTAGTCCAGAGCCAGCAAGGTGCCGTCGACGATCTCCAGGGCCCGCTGCACGGTCAGGCGTTGGCCGGACCGCAGGATGTCCCGCAGGGTGCGCCCAGGGACGTACTCCATCACGATGTACGGGACACGGGCTCCGTCGAGAACGTCCTCGCCGGTGTCGTACACCGCGACGATGGTCGGCGCGTTGAGTGACGCCGCCGACTGCGCCTCACGGCGGAACCGGGCCTGGAACGTAGGGTCCCTGGCGAGGTCGGTGCGCAGCATCTTGACGGCGACCTTGCGGTTGAGCCTGGTGTCCAGTGCTTCGTGGACCTCGGCCATGCCGCCTTGGCCCAGCAGCGGGCCGAGCTCGTAGCGCCCGCCGAGGACCGGACCGGGGGGGTCGAAACGATCGGTCACTGCAACACCGCCTCCATCACCTGGCGTGCGATGGGGGCAGCCACCGCACCTCCGG
>JBAPUB010000028.1:0-14124 GCA_049282455.1 Actinomycetes bacterium | reverse complement strand
ACGATGGGCAGGGCGCTGGTCGTCGTCGCCTACCCGATCGCGGACCTTCTCGTCCTGGCGGCCACGGCCAGGCTCTGGTTCGCCGTCGACTCCGGCGGCAACACCTCGCTTCGGTTCCTGCTCGCGGGGATCGCCTTGCAGCTGCTGTCCGACACCGTCTACAGCGCGGCCAGCCTGACCGGAACCTGGGAGGACGGCAACGCCGTCGAGCTGGGCTGGTTCGCGTTCTACCTGTTCCTCGGAGCCGCAGCGCTCCATCCATCGGTGGCCGCCCGCACCGTCCCGACAACCCGGGAACAGGAAGCGGGTCGATGGCGCTTCGTCACGCTCCTCAGCGTGGCTGTCCTCGCCCCCCTTGTCCTGATCGTCGCGACCGGCTCATGGCCCAGCACCAGCGAGGCGGGCGTGATCCTCGGCGGTGCGGTGGTCCTGTACGGACTCGCCCTGGCGCGCATGAACGACCTGCTCACCCGGCTGCGCGGCAGCCTGCGGCGCGAACGGATCATGCGCGACGCCAACGCGCTCCTTGCCGCGGCATCCGACCGCGACACGATCCGCTCGACCGCGATCGGCACCACCCGCTCCCTGGTCCCCGACAGCGACGTGTGGCTCATCGCCCCGCTGCCCAACCCGACCTACTCGAGCGCGGCCGTCGTCGTCGCATCGAGCGACGGAGGTGCGGTCGGTCGGATGCTCGACCACGCAACCAGCGACCTGCTGAACACCGACGCTGCCACCCTCGCCGTCAGCCAGGGCGAGACGCCACTGCACCTGGCCCTCAGACAGGAGCCCGGCCAGTCCATCGCCGTCGTCAACCTCGCCGAGCACGACAGCATCACCGGTTACCTGGTGGTCGCGGCGTCCCGACGGCCGTCGGACGAGCTGATCTCCGCCATGGTCGCGCTGGCTGGGGCCGTCTCACTGGCCAACGCCCGAATCGACCTCGGGCGGGTGCTCGCCGACCGGCACAACGAACGGCGGATGCGGCGCATGCTCCAGCACGCGAGCGACGTCATCGCCGTCCTCGACCTGGACCTGACGGTCCGCTACATCACGCCTGCCGCCGAGCGCCTGCTCGGGTCTCCCGCCGCCTTCCTCATCGGCGGAAGCTGGCTCGACCTGGTCGCTGCCAGTGACCGGGACGCCGCCCAGGCCCTGATCACCCGGTCGCAGGTGGACCGGTCCACGCGCGGCGAGCTTCGACTCATCGGAGCAGACGGCGCCCCCCGCCACGTGGACATGGTGGCCGCCCAGGTTGCCGACAGCGAGGAGCCCGGGTTCGTGCTGACCTGCCACGACGTCACGGAGCACCGCGCCTTGGAGCAGCAGCTGACCCACCAGGCGTTCCACGACTCGCTGACCGGCCTGGCCAACCGAGCGCTGTTTCGCGACCGTCTCGACCACGCCGTGGTCCGCTCCCAACGCGCCGACCGCACCTTCGCCGTGTTGTTCATCGACATGGACGACTTCAAGAACGTCAACGACAGCCTCGGGCATGCGGCCGGTGACGCTCTGCTGTGCCAGGTCACGACGCGCATCCTGGACACGTTGCGAAACCAGGACACCGCAGCCCGACTCGGAGGCGACGAGTTCGCCGTCCTGCTCGAGGACGTGCCCGACGACGGTGAGGCGGTCGCCGTCGCACAACGGATCATCGACGCGATGTCGCAACCGTTCGACCTGGCCGGGTCCGAGATCACCAGCGCGGTGAGCATCGGGGTCGCGATCTCCTCGAGCGAGACCCAGGACGGCGACGAGGTCATGCGCAACGCTGACCTCGCCCTCTACGAGGCCAAGAACCTCGGCAAGTGCCGGTACGCGATGTTCGTTCCCGTGATGCACGAGCTCGCTGTGGACCGTCTGGAGCTGACCGCCGAGCTGCGCCGAGGGATCGACAACCACGAGCTCGTCGTCCACTACCAACCCATCGTCGAGCTCGCGTCAGAGAAGATCCTCGGCGTCGAGGCCCTCGTGCGCTGGCGACACCCCACGAGGGGACTCATGGCGCCGGGGCAGTTCATCGCCCTCGCCGAAGAGACCGGCCTGGTCGTGCCGCTGGGCCGCGACGTGCTCCGACAGGCGCTCACCACAGTCGGCAAGTGGCAGCGGCGGATCCCGGGGTGCGAGCGGCTGCTCGTCTCCATCAACCTGAGTGCCCGCCAGCTGCAGCACGACGCCATCGTCGACGACGTCGACCAGGCCCTGCGCGACTCCGGCGTACCACCGGAGACGGTCATGCTCGAGATCACCGAGAGCGTCCTGCTGCCCGGCGAGGGAGTCACGCTCGACCGCCTGGAGGCCCTGTCGGCCCTGGGCGTACGACTGTTCATCGACGACTTCGGCACGGGGTACAGCTCGCTCAGCTACCTGCAACAGCTCCCGGTCGATGGGATCAAGCTGGCCCGCGAGTTCGTCGCGACCCTGACCCGAGGCGGTTCCGGAGCCGCCGGCGAGGCCTCCAGCACAGGCCTCGTGAGCACCATCCGCGCTCTCGCCGAGACCCTGGGGCTCGCCTCCATCATCGCCGAGGGGGTCGAGACGGTCGAGCAGCGCGACGCCTTGCTGGTCCTGGGCTACGAGGTCGGCCAAGGGTTCCTGATGGCCCGACCGATGCCCGCCGACAAGCTGGTTCGGCGGCTCACCTCGGCGGACGCCCTGAGCTCAATCGCCTGACCGGGTTTCGTCGGCCGGGCCCACGCTCGGGTCGTCGGCGACGACCGGCAGCTCATCCACATCCTCGCGCGCGGTTCGGCGTCCCGTCGGCGTGCTCAGGTCCGGTGGCACCTTGCGGATCTGACGGACCATCGACCACATCAGCAGGGCCGTTGCGACCGCGAGCAGCATCACGATCGTGAACGCGACCAGCCCCGGCCCGAAGGTCGGGGCGTCGGAGGGGTCGGTCGTCAGGGCCCGACCCAAGGGGGCGAGCGCAACACTCGTCGCGACGGTCACGGGGTCATTCTCCTGCGGTCGGCGGTCGGGGCGCCACGAGGTGCTCCCGCACCCCGGCGAACAAGTCGTCCTCGGGGACCGTCGTCGGAACCGCTGACCGAGCCAGCTCGAAGTCCTCGGTCGGCCAGGCGGCTGTCTGAACGGTGAGGGGGACGCCGAACCACCAGCCCTCGTCGTCGACCTGGGTCGCATGGGCCCGCAGCGCATCGTCGCGGACCCCGAAGTACTCCCCGCACTCGACCCGGGTGGTCAGCCGGCGCTCGTCGGCGGGGTCGTCGACCCACTCGTCCAGCCAGCGGCCGAACGGAGACTCCAGCCCCGCTGCCAGAGTCGCCTCATGGAGGGCTTCCAGGCGCTGCCGGTGGAACGTCAGGTGGTAGTAGACCTTCAGGACCTCCCACGGCTGGAGCAGCTTCTCGTTCTCGCCGTGCGGACCGGCGTCGAAGGCGGCCGCAGGGTCGGCAGCCACGTCGAGGGCGGCCATCGTGACCACGTGGGTCATGATGTGGTCGGGGTGCGGGTAGCCGCCGTTCTCGTCGTAGGTGGTCACGACGTGCGGTTGGAAGTCGCGGATGACCGCCGCCAGCGCGATCGCGGCGTCCTCGACCGGAATCCGGGCGAAGCAGCCGTCGGGCAGCTGGTGGAGGTGGCCCTCGACGGTGTAGTCCTCGATGTAGCCGGAGTCGACGAAGCCAAGCCACTGCTGTCGAACGCCAAGGACCTCCCGCGCACTGTCCATCTCGCGACGCCGGACCGCGGCCAGGTCGGCCAGCACCTCGGGGTCTGCGGCCAGCTTGGGGTTCAAGACGTCACCACGCTCACCACCCGTGCAGGTGACCACGAGCACGTCAGCGCCCTCGCGCACGTAGCGGACCATGCTGGCCGCCCCCTTGCTCGACTCGTCGTCGGGGTGGGCGTGGACGGCCATCAGCCGCAGCGGTTCGGGGGTCGGCACGCAGTCACGATAGGCAGGACTTCGCGCCGGAGCGAATGCGGCCCCCACGCACGAGGGGGAAGTACCGCACAATGAAGGGGTGATCTCACCCTCGGCCCCGGGCCTGACCGACGAGCAGCGTGACCTGCTCCTCCAGCGCTACGGGCCGGCTCGTCGCACGCCCGTCGCGGTGCTGCTGGCGGTCGGTCTGCTCGTCGTCGCGTTCCTCGCCTGGGTGGGATGGGCCGCCCTCCAGCAGTCGTCGGCCCAGATCGCCTGGCAGACGTTCGGCTACCACGACGTGTCCGACACCTCGGTCACGGTGGAGTTCGACGTCACCAAACCCGCTGGTCAGACCGTGACGTGCACGGTGCAGGCGCTCGATGTGACCAGTGCAGTCGTCGGCCAGGCCAGGGTCGAGGTGTCGGGTGACAAGACCGACGTGCGCGTCACCTACGCTCTGCCGGTCACGGGTCGGCCGACCTCGGCGCAGGTCCTGAACTGCACGCAGGCAAGCAACGAAGGAGTCCTGAAACCATGACCACGTGGCTCACCACCGACGCCTACGACCGGTTGAAGGCCGAGTACGAGCAGCTGGCCGGAGAAGGCCGACGGCATGTCGTGAAGAAGATCGAGGCTGCCCGCGAAGAGGGCGATCTCAAGGAGAACGGCGGCTACCACGCAGCGCGTGAGGAGCAGGGGAAGCTCGAGGCGCGCATCAAGCAGCTGCGGCACCTGCTCGAGACCGCTCAGGTGGGCGAGCCCCCGGCAGCCGACGGAACCGCACAGGTCGGACACGTGGTCGACGTCACCTTCGTCGGTGGTGCTCTCGACGGCGAGAAGGAGCGTTTCCTGCTCGGTTCACGGGAGCAGGCAGGCGACCACGACATCGACGTGTACAGCCCGCAGTCCCCTTTGGGCGGAGCCGTGCTCGGGCAGCAGATCGGCAGCGACGCCACCTACACCTTGCCGAACGGCAACACTCTCACCGTCCGGGTCGACGACTCGCACCCGTTCCAGCCCTGACTGCTCCGGTCCGAAGTCTGGTTGTCGCTCAGCGTGACGTAGCCACCCGGTACTTGCGTACGGCGAGCGGTGCGAAGACGAGCAGGAGCACCACGACCCAGGTGATCGACAGAAGCAGGGCGTGCTGTCCGGCCCAGCTGTTCGTCGTGTACGGGTTGGGGTTGCCGAACAGGTCACGACAGGCAGAGACCACTGCACTGATCGGGTTCCACTCGGCGAACGGCTGAAGCCAGCTGGGCATGCTTCCGATCGGCACGAAGGCGTTGGACAGGAAGGTCAAGGGGAAGATGACGATGAACCCGACCTGCTGTGCGACCTCGACGGTCGGAACCGACATCCCGAGGAAGACTCCGACCCACGACATCGCGTAGGCGAACGCGAGCAGCAGCGCGACCCCGGCCACGAACGATGCCAGCCCGTTGTTGACCCGCCACCCGATGGCAAAGCCGGTGACCATCAGCACCAGCAAGATTCCACCGTTGTAGACCAGGTCGGACGACGTGCGTCCGGACAAGACCGCCGAGCGAGCCATGGGCAGGGACCGAAACCGGTCGATAATGCCCTTGTTCATGTCCTCGGTCATGCCGATCGCGGTGGTCACCGCGGCAAAGGCCAACGTCTGGGCGAAGATCCCCGGCATCAGGTACTCGCGGTAGGAGGCATCGCCGGGAAGCGGGATGGCACCGCCGAAGACGAAGGCGAACAAGAGCACGAACATGATCGACTGCAGGACGGCGAAGATGGCGAGCTCGGGGATGCGCGGGATGCGTCGGAGGTTGCGTCCCATGACGACAAGACCATCGGCGACCGCCGGGGGAAGCTTTCCATCGCCAGAGGTGACTGGCGAGGCCTCTGATGATGCAGTCATGACGAGGTCCTCTCTGGGGTGGCCGGCACATCGACCTCGTCCTCGCGCGCCAGCTCCTCCGCCGCGTGGCCGGTGAGGCTCAGGAAGACGTCATCGAGCGTGGGACGGCGCAGCCCGATGTCGTCGATCGCGATGTCGGCAGCGTCGAGGTCGCGCACGACCTGCACAAGTTGCTGCGCCCCACCACTGGCTGGAACGGTGACTCGACGAGTGTGGTCGTCGATGCTCGCCTCGCCGCCGCAGTCACGAACGAGGAGCTCTACCGCCCGCGGCACGTCGTCTCGTCGATGGACGACGACCTCGATGCGCTCGCCACCCACCTGTGACTTCAGCTCGTCGGCGGTACCACGGGCGATGATGCGCCCCGCGTCGACGACCGCGATCACGTCGGCCAGCTCGTCGGCCTCCTCGAGGTACTGCGTGGTCAGGAGCAGGGTCGTGCCGTCGCGGACGAGTCCGCGGATGACGTCCCACATCCCGATCCGGCTCCGAGGGTCGAGGCCCGTCGTCGGTTCGTCGAGGAACAGCAGCTGTGGGCGACCGATCAGCGCGCTGGCGAGGTCGAGGCGGCGGCGCATGCCACCTGAGTACGTCTTCGCCACACGGTCGGCGGCCGCCGACAAGGTGAACTGCTCGAGCAGCTCGTCGGCGCGCGCTGCCGCGACCCTCTTGGGCAGCTGGTACAGGCGGCCGAACATGGTCAGGTTCTCGCGTCCGGTGAGGTTCTCGTCGACGGCGGCGTACTGGCCGGAGAGCCCGATCATGGAGCGCACCCGCTGCGCGTCGGCCACGACGTCGAGTCCGTTCACGGTCGCATGCCCGGAGTCGGGCTTGAGCAAGGTCGCCAGGACCCGCACCGTCGTGGTCTTGCCGGCCCCGTTGGGGCCGAGCAGCCCGAGGACCGTCCCCTCGGCCACCGAGAGGCTGAGCCCGTCAAGCGCTCTGACCGTGGGTCCGTAGGTCTTGACCAGGTCGTGCGCCTCGACCGCGTGGTCGGACATCGTGCTCCCTTCGTTGGAACCGTCGAGGGCTGTTGCCCCTTCACCGGCAGCATGGCTGGGCTCGCGCGGTCAGGCCAGCGAGTATCCGGCCTCACGCAGACGCTGTGTCACCTCGGCGGCGTGCACCGGGCCACGCGTCTCCAGCTGCAGCGCCACCTCGACCTCGTCGAGCCTCAGCTGCGGCTGGGTTCGCACGTGCTCAACCTCGACCACGTTGGCGTTGGTATCACCGAGCAACGTCAGAAGGCCGGCCAGACTTCCCGGGGTGTCCGGGATTCGCACCGACAGTGCCAGGTAGCGACCGGCTGCTGCCATCCCGTGGCGCAGCACCCGGAGCAGGAGCAAGGGGTCGATGTTGCCGCCCGACAGCACCGCCACCACCGGCGGTGCGAAGGCGCTGGGGTCGGCCAGGATGGCGGCGACCGCCGCTGCACCCGCAGGCTCCACGACGAGCTTCGCCCGTTCGACCAGCATGAGCTGTGCCCGCGAGATGTCCTTGTCGGTGACGGTGACCACCGAGTCGACCAGCGCCTGCACGAGAGCGAACGGGACCTCACCGGGGCGCGGGACGGCGATGCCGTCGGCGATCGTGTCCATGTGCGGCAACGTCTGCGGGCTGCCGGCAGCAAGCGATGGCGGGTACGCGGCTGCGTGCGCAGCCTGGACTCCGACCACCCGGATCGAGGGATCTCGTCCTTTGACCGCAGCTGCGATGCCCGCGAGAAGCCCACCTCCACCCGTGCACACCACGACCGTGCGCACGTCAGGTCGCTGCTCGAGGATCTCCAGACCGACCGTGCCCTGCCCGGCCACGACGTCGACATGGTCATAGGGGTGGATCAGGACTGCGCCGGTCCGGTCGGCAAAGGCGTTCGCAGCGAGCAGCGAGTCGCCGAGCGTCTCACCGACGAGCCGGACCTCTGCGCCGTAGGCCCGGGTCGCCGACAGCTTCGGCAGCGCGGCGCCCACGGGCATGAATACGGTGACCGCGACCCCGAGCATGTGGGCAGCGAGGGCAACCCCTTGCGCGTGGTTCCCCGCGCTGGCGGCCACGACACCGTGGGCACGTTCCTCGGGCGTCAGGCGGCTCATCCGGGTGTAAGCGCCCCGGATCTTGAACGACCCGGCACGCTGCAGGTTCTCGCACTTCAGCGAGACCGGTCCACCGACGAGGTCGCGCAGAGGCCTCGAGGTCTCCATAGGAGTGCGTCGCACCACACCGTCCAACAGCATGTCGGCAGCCTCGATGTCAGCAAGACTGACGGACTGGACTCCACTCGGCGCGACGGACACGGCACTCATCCTCGCCCGCAGGTCAGTCGGCGGTCCAGTACTGCGAGCCCGCGAGAACCAGCGCGGCCGCCCCAACGAGGCCGGCGTCCTGGCCCAGTGCAGCGGCCACCACCCGGGGCCGGCGGGTGAAGTCGAGGCCCGCGTGGCGGGCATACGCGGCGCCCAGCGGCTCGAAGAGCAAGGGTCCGACCTGGGCGACCCCTCCACCGACGCTGACCACCTCGACGTCGGTCAGTGCGACGACCGAGGCGATGCCGACACCCAGGGCCCACCCGGCCCTGGAGAAGGCGGCGACGGCGACGGGCGCACCGGCGGCGGCGTCCCCGGCCAGCCGACGGGCGTCGGCCCGCTCGCCCGCGCCGAGCACCGGCTGCCAACCCTGCTGAAGCGCCCAACGGACCAGGCTGGGACCGCTGGCCACCGCCTCCAGGCAGCCGAACCCACCGCACGAGCACGGCGGGCCGCCTGGTTCTACGACGACGTGGCCGACGTGGCCGGCGTTTCCCGACGCGCCGACGATGAGTCGACCGTCCAGGACCAGGCCACCGCCGACGCCCGTCGACACCACCATGCCCAGCACGTTGCTCGACCCGACTCCGGCACCGGCCCAGTGCTCGGCCACGGCGACGCACAACGCGTCGTTGTGGAGCCTCACCGGGATGCCCGGGTAGTACTCCGCCAGAGCGGCCCGCAGCGGGAATCCTTGCCAGTCCGGGATGTTCAGCGGCGAGACCACACCGGCCGGCCAGAGCATCGGCCCACCGCAGCCGACGCCGACCCCGCAGACCGCCGTGTACCCGGCGACATCACGCAGCAGCGCAAGGACCAGCTCGAACAGCGCCGCAGGACCTGCCCCGACCGGCGTGGGAGCACGCACCGTCCGAAGGAGCTCGCCTCGTGGCCCGACCAGGGCCGCCGCGATCTTGGTGCCGCCGACGTCCAGGGCGAGGACGCACCCGTCGGTCACCGGGACGGTCACGCCTCACGCTCCACGCGGTCGCGCCCCCCCGCCGATGCGGCGGGGCCGAACGTGACGAGCGAAGCCGTGAAACCGTGCAGGTAGTTGCGTCCCGACACGGGACCGATCTCACCGGAGGCGAAGAACCCGCCAACCGGTGCACCGTCGAAGGCGTTCCGCACCACAGCAGGGTCGTGGTCCGCGCTGGAGAACAGCGACGTCCCACGACTGTTGCACGAGAAGAGCAGGGCGCCGTCGACGCGGCCGACTCCCCGGCGACGCAAGGCGCCCAGGAGCGTGACCAGGTCGGCGTCGGCCGCGGCCGCGTCGCGCAGGTGGAACGACACCGTGCGGCCGACCTCGACGACGTCACCGACGGCGATCGCGCCGGACGCTCGGTCGACCCCGACGATGCCGCGGACCAGGAAGTCACCTTGCTCCTGGTCCTCGCTGTACTCGTCGCGCGCGATCCCCAGCTGGAGGCCTCGGGTGGCCAGTGCCTGGTCGTAGCCGTCGAGTTCCTGGACCAGTCGCTCGATCTGCTCGACGGCTGTACGGCCGGCCAGCCGTTGGACCAGGTTGCCGTCTGACGCGGTCACCGTCATCGACTCCCCGACCGGGCGACAACCCTGGCTCACGACCGTGTTCACGGCGACGTCACCACCGACGAGGACTCCCACGGCTCCACGGTCGACGACTCGTCCGTCGAGCAGCAGACGCGTCGACCCTGCTCCCGATCGTCCGGCCGCCAAGCCACCGGACAGAGCCAGCCCGGGGTAGGCCTGAGCCGAGTGCTCGACGAAGCCCTCGACAGGGAACGACCAGGCGTCGGCCAGCAGCAGCCCGACGCGGTCGTCGTCGTGAGCCGGCGGCATCCCCACCACGGCGAGGGAGTCGGTGGTACGGATCACCTCCAGGTGGAAGGCCCGAAGCCTCGCTCCTGGCAGTGCCGCGAGCCAGACGGCCACGGCGCCTGGTTCCTGGTCGGCCCGCCCGCCTGCGATGACGCCGTCCACAGCCGTGCTTCCGAGGGTCGTGGTCGCCCCGGAAAGCCGGCCTGCCGCCACCAGGGCTGCCTCCACCGCGTCCGGCTCGCCAGCGTTGACGAAGACCACGGCGAGGTCAGGGGCCACGCCGTGCATTGCGGTCAGCGCAGCCCGAGTTGCGTCCTCGGCAGCGCGCACGAGGTCCAGGCCGCGGGCCAGCCCGTCCGCGCAGCGGACGTCTGCGTGCGAAGGCGGTGCAGCCATGGCCCCATCCTGGCCCAGACCCGATCTCGGATGCGCCCGCCGTGCAGGGGACGTACGGTCGGTGTGTGCACCTCGACCCCCAGCAGCCCCCTCCCAAGCCTCCCGACGACCTCCCGCGCACACTCGGTGCCCTCCGTACGGCGGGTTACGAGCCGCGCACGGTCAAGGACGAGCTTCGAGCAAACGTGACCCACAGGCTCCGCAGCGGAGAGGACACCCTCCCGGGCATCGTGGGGTTCGACGACTCCGTCGTCCCGGAGGTCGAGCGGGCCCTGCTCGCCGGCCACGACTTCGTCCTGCTCGGTGAGCGCGGTCAAGGCAAGACCAGGCTGGCGCGCACGCTCGTCAACCTGCTCGACGAGTGGACTCCCGTCGTCGATGGCTGCGAGATCAACGACCATCCACTGGCGCCGGTGTGTGTGCGCTGCCGTCGCCTGACCGCCGAGACAGGCGACGAGACTCCCGTCGCCTGGCGGCACCGCAGCGAGCGGTACGGCGAGAAGCTCGCGACGCCGGACACGAGCGTGGGCGACCTCGTCGGCGACATCGACCCGATCAAGGTCGCCGAAGGTCGCACCCTGGGCGACCCCGAGACCATCCACTACGGGCTCGTCCCGCGGACCAACCGCGGGATCTTCGCCATCAACGAGCTGCCCGACCTCGCCGAACGTATCCAGGTGGCGCTGCTCAACGTCCTCGAGGAGCGCGACATCCAGGTGCGCGGCTACCAGCTGAGGCTTCCGCTCGACCTGCTCCTCGTCGCCAGCGCGAACCCTGAGGACTACACCAACCGCGGGCGCATCATCACCCCGCTCAAGGACCGGTTCGGTGCCGAGATCCGCACCCACTACCCCCTCGAGCTCACCGACGAGCTGGCACTGCTGCGCCAGGAGTCCGACCTCCAGGCCGTCGTCCCGCAGTTCCTGATGGAGGTCATCGCCCGGTTCACGCGACTCGTCCGTCACTCCAGCGCCGTCGACGCCCGGTCCGGGGTCTCGGCGCGGTTCGCCGTCGCCGGCGTCGAGACCCTTGCGGCGTCGGCCGCACGACGAGCAGCCATCACCGGCGAGCAGCCGGCCGTCGCCAGACCGGTCGACCTCGAGCCCATCGTCGCGACGTTGCGAGGCAAGGTCGAGTTCGAGGTCAGCGAGGAGGGCCGCGAGCTCGACGTCCTCGCGCATCTTCTCCGACAGGCCACCGCAGAGACGTTCCGGGCGCGCCTGGCCGGGACGGACCTCGCAGCGTTCGTCGACCGCTTCGACGACGGAAGCACCGTCGTCACTGGAGACCTGGTCTCAGCCGCCGACGTCCTGACCGAGGTGGGGCCGGTCGACGGCCTGGCCAAGGTGATGCAGCGGCTCGGGGTCGACGGCGGGGAGTCGACCGGGCTGGCTGCCTCGGCGCTGGAGTTCGTTCTCGAGGGTCTGTGGCTCAGCCGTCGCCTCAGCAAGGACACCGTCGGCGACCGAACCGTGTTCACAACGGCGTGAGCGACCGGCCGGGAACGTCCGCTGCGCGTTACGGCGCCTACGCCGACGGGCCCGACCCCCTCGCACCTCCGTACGACATCGCTCGCGCCGTCGACTCGATCGGCGACCGCGTACTCGATGGTGAAGGCACCGCTGACGCGCTTCGCGAGCTGCTGCGTGAGGGGCCGCCCGACGGCAGCGGAGGGCTGCAGGAGCTGCTCCGACAGGTTCGCCAGCGCCAGCGAGAGCTTCGCGAGAGCGGACGGTTGGACGGCACGCTCGAACAGGTGCGTGACCTCCTGGACTCAGCTGTCGAGGCAGAGCAAGCGGCGCTTTTCCCCGATCCCGACGATGACGCACGGTTCCGCGAGGCACAGCTCGACGCCTTGCCCACCGACACCGCACGAGCAGTGCGCGAGCTGGCCGAGTACGACTGGCGCAGTCCCAACGCGCGCGAGGCGTACGACCAGATCAAGCAGCTGCTCCAACGCGAGGTGATCGACCAGCAGTTTGCGGGCCTACGTGACTCCCTTGCCTCGGCGGCAGACGGCAGCATCGACCCCGCTGACATGCAGCGGATGAAGGACATGCTGTCCGACCTCAACGGTCTTCTGGCCAAGCGAGCCAACGGGACGGACACCGACGACGACTTCCGTGCGTTCATGGACCAGCACGGAGCTCTGTTCCCCGAGCAGCCACATTCGCTCGACGAGCTGCTCGAACAGCTCGCACGACGTGCCGCGGCCGCTGAGCAGCTCATGCGGTCGCTGTCTCCCGACCAGCAGGACGAGCTGGCCTCCCTGATGCAGCAGGCCATGTCCGACTTCGACCTCGCTTCTCTGATGGGTCAGCTCAACGACAACCTCCGCGGTCTGCGACCGGACCTGTTCCGCAGCGGGCGGCAGCAGATGCGCGGGGACGAGCCGCTGGGTCTGGCCGATGCCACCTCGGCGCTGAGCGAGCTGGCCGAGCTCGACGCACTCGCTGAGCAGCTCGGACAGGGCTACGCCGGTGCCACCATGGACGACGTCGACGAGGAACTCGTGCGACGGATGCTCGGACGAGCGGCGGTCGACGACCTGGACGCCCTGAGAAGGCTGGAACGAGAGCTGGTCGACCAAGGCTTTCTCGTCCGTCAGACCGGAGAGCTCGGCCTCAGCCCGAAGGCGGTGCGAAGGCTCGGGCTGACGGCCTTGCGACGAGTGTTCTCCGACCTTGCCGAGTCGGCTCGTGGCACCCACGACGTGCGCGACGCCGGGGCGTCCGGTGAACTGACCGGTGCCAGCCGCGCATGGGAGTTCGGTGACGAGCAGCCGATCGACGTCGTCCGCACGGTGACCAATGCCGTGCGGCGGGGCCTGGCTGCCTCCGGCGAGTCTGCGGCGGAGCCGACGTCACGGAGGGCTCGGACGCTCAGCGTCGACGACTTCGAGGTCGTCGAGACCGAGCGTCGATCGGCTGCGGCCGTCTGCCTCCTCGTGGATACCTCGTGGTCGATGGTGCTCAACGGAACCTGGGGCGAGGCTAAGCGCACCGCGCTTGCCCTGCACACACTCGTGACCACCATGTTCCCCGCTGACGCCGTCCAGGTCGTCGCATTCAGCGACTACGCCCGCGAGCTGCAGGCCACAGAGCTCATCGGGATGGACATCGCACCGGTCCAGGGGACGAACCTCCAGCACGCACTTCTGCTGGCCGGACGGTTCATCGACAAGCACCCGGGCTTCGACCCCGTCGTGCTCGTGGTCACCGACGGCGAGCCCACTGCCCGTCTCCTGCGCGACGGCACTGCCTGGTTCACCTGGCCGCCCGAACGCGAGACCGTCGCGGCGACCGTCGCCCAAGTCGATGCGATGACGCGTCGAGGTGCAGCACTCAACGTCTTCGTCCTCGGCGACGATCCGTCGCTTCGACGATTCGTCGACGACGTGGTCCAGCGCAACGGTGGCCGGGTGTTCGCACCCCAGCCGGGACGGCTCGGCGAGTACGTCGTCCGCGACTTTCTCGCCCGGCGTCGCACAGGACGGGCTCGGTGATCGGCCTCAGCAGTGGATGACAGGATGCCTCCCGTGCCATCAGCCCCCGATCCGCCCCGCAACGCCCTCGACCGGATCCTCGGCGGGCAGCCACGCGAGGTGTGGATCCTCACTTCGATCGCGTTCGCGGTCGCCCTGGGGTTCGGCATCGTGGCCCCGGCGATCGCCCTGTACGCCAAGACCTTCGGCGCGTCGGACTTTCTCGCCGGGTCGGTCATCGCGGTCTTCGCCGCGATGCGCTTCGTGTCTTCACCGTTCGCCGGCGCGCTGGTCAACCGCGCCGGCGAACGCCTTGTTCTGGCGACTGGCATGGGAATCGTCGCAACCAGCAGTGCCC
>JBAPUB010000027.1:0-3037 GCA_049282455.1 Actinomycetes bacterium | reverse complement strand
GGTCGACCCCGTGCTCATGGGCCAGGTGTCGGACGATCGGTGAGGTCACGGAGGGCTTGGCCGGCGGGGGCGCGGCCGGCTTCTCAGGCGCAGCACCTGCCCCGTCGGAGAGCGTCGCGAGCGGCGTGCCGACGGCGACGGTCGTACCGGGCTGCACGAGCAGCTCGTCGACGACCCCGTCGGTGAACACCTCGACCTCGATGGCGGCCTTGGCCGTGTCGACCACGGCCACGATCTGTCCCCGGGTCACGGCATCGCCGGGTGCCACCAGCCACTCGACGAGGGTCCCCTCGTCCATGTCGGCGCCCAGAGACGGCATCACGAAGTCGGCCATCAGGTCACCCACGCTCCCCCATCAACGACTCGGCCGCCTCCACCACGGCCGCGACGCTCGGCAGCGCCGCCAGCTCGAGGTGACGCGGGTACGGGATCGGAACCTCCACCGAGCACACCCGGCGCACCGGGGCGTCCAGGTCGTAGAAGGCCTCCTCGGCGATCCGGGCGCTCACCTCACCGGCGATGGACAGGGTCTTCCACTCCTCGTCGACGACGACCGCCCGGTGGGTCCGGCGCACCGAGCCGAGAACCGTGTCCCAGTCGATGGGCCGCAACACGCGCAGGTCGACGACCTCGGCGCTGACGCCGTCGGCGGACAGGGCGTCGGCGGCGTCCATGACCTTGGGAAGGGACCCGCCGTAGGTGATGAGGGAGACGTCGTGTCCGGCTCTGCGCACCACGGCGTTGGTGATGTCGACGTCGCCGGCGTTGTCGGCGAGCTCACCAGACGCCGAGTAGAGAGTTCCGTGCTCGAAGAAGATCACCGGGTCGGGATCCTGGAGGGCGGGCCAGAGCATGCCCCGGGCGTCGGCAACGGTCGACGGTGCCAGGACGCGCAGCCCTGGGACGTGGGCGTACCAGTTCTCCAGGGAGTGCGAGTGCTGGGCGGCCAGCTGCCGGCCGGCACCCGTGGTCATGCGAACGACGAGTGGCACGCTGAACTGCCCACCGCTCATGTGGTGCAGTGACGCAGCCGTGTTGACGATCTGGTCGAGCGCCAGCATCGAGAAGTTGACCGTCATGACCTCGACGATGGGGCGCATGCCGCCGAGCGCGGCCCCGATGCCCGCACCGACGAAGGCGGACTCCGAGAGCGGGGCGTCGCGGATCCGGTCGGGACCGAACTGCTCGAGCAGGCCCAACGACACCCCGAACGACCCGCCGTAGGCGCCGACGTCCTCACCCATGAGGAAGACCCGGTCGTCGCGCAACATGGCGTCGCGGATCGCCTCACGCAGGGCGTCGCGGAACGTCGTCGTTGCTGCTGCGGTCATCGCCCGCTCCCGACCGTGTGCACGAATCGGGTCAGCTGGTCGACCGGTTCGTCGCTCCCCGACTCGGCAAACGCCACAGCGGCATCGACCTCGGCCGAAGCCTCGTCGTCGAGCCGGCTGAGGTCCGCCGCAGACGCCGTGCCCTCGGCCCGCATCCGGGCCGCGAGCAGGGTCAGCGGGTCGCGCAGCTTCCACTGCTCGATCTCGGCCTTGTCGCGGTAGCGGTCGGGGTCGTACATGGAGTGCGCGCGGAAGCGGTATGTCCTCGCCTCGAGGAAGACCGGACCGCCGCTGTCGCGAACCAGCTCGACCGCGCGCCCGGCCGCTTCGGACACCGCGACGACGTCCATGCCGTCGACCGACCATGCGGGCAGCTCGTACGACGACGCCTTGACCGCGAGGTTGGTCTCAGACTCCGACGCTTCGATCGCTGTCCCCATCGCGTAGCGGTTGTTCTCGCACAGGAACAGCACGGGGAGCCGCCACAGCGCCGCCAGGTTCAGGGACTCGTGGAACTCCCCCTCGGCGACCGCTCCCTCACCGAAGAAGCAGACCGTGACCGAGTCCCTGCCAAGCATCCGGTCCGCCAGCGCGAGACCGACCGCCAACGGGAGCCCGGCTGCGACGACAGCGTTCCCGCCATACATGCGACGGTCGGCGTCGAACAGGTGCATCGACCCGCCACGACCGTGCGAGCAGCCTTCGACCTTGCCGAACATCTCGGCCATCACGGCGTTCATCGGCACGCCTCGAGCCAGGGCATGACCGTGGTCGCGGTAGGTCGCCACGATCGCGTCATCGTCACGCACGTGCTGCAGGACGCCCACGGCCACGGCCTCCTCGCCGATGTACAGGTGGAGGAAGCCGCGGATGAGCTGCCTGCTGTACAGCTCGACGCACCGCTCCTCGAACCGGCGGATCCGGGTCATCTCGCGGTACAGGCGCAGCCCGGACTCGCGGTCCGGCGCAGACGTCAGGGTCACGGTGCGGCCCCCTCGAGCGTCGACAGGTCGCCCTCGTCGAGGCCCAGCTCGCGAGCCTTGAGCAGACGTCGCATGATCTTGCCGCTCCTGGTCTTGGGCAAGTCCTGCTGGAAGGCAATCTCACGCGGTGCAACCGCCGGGCCCAGTCGCTTGCGGGCGAACCCGACCAGATCCAGCCGCAGCTCGTCACTCGGCTCGATGCCCGGCTTGAGGGCGACGAACGCCTTGACGAGCTGGCCCGCCACCTCGTCGGGCACGCCGATGACGCCCGCCTCGGCCACCGCCGGGTGCTCCATGAGCACGCTCTCCACCTCGAACGGCCCGATGAGGTGACCGGAGGACTTGATGACGTCGTCACCGCGGCCGACGAACCAGAACCAGCCATCCGCATCGCGGTGGGCCAGGTCGCCGGAGCAGTACCACGACCCTGCGAAGGCCTTGGCGTACCTCTCCGGCTCGTTGAGGTAGGCCCGCATCATCGACGGCCAGGGCGTACGGAGCGCGAGCTCGCCGTCGACGTCCGGCTCGGTGACGACCACGGGCTCACCGCCGGCGTCCACGACCACGTCGCCGTTGGCGTCACGTGCCAGGATCGCCGCCTCGACGCCTGGGACCGGCCGCCCCATCGAGCCGGGGTGGATGGGCTCGGCCGCATAGTTGGCGATCATGATCGCGCCGGTCTCGGTCTGCCACCAGGTGTCATGCACGGGTCGATGCAGGGCC
>JBAPUB010000026.1:0-14437 GCA_049282455.1 Actinomycetes bacterium | reverse complement strand
ACCCGATACAGACCCGGCGGCAGGGCCGAGGTCAGCAGCGACCACGTCACCGACGTGCCGTTGTCCGTCGTGAAAGCCGCGTTGAGCAGTGTGAAGGCTCCGAACGATCCGTTGGCCTGCAGGTACTGTCCGGTTCCCCGGTTGCGCACACTCACTGCGACCCTGGCAACGTCACGGTTGTCGGTGGCGGCACCAGAGAAGGACACTCTTCCGGCGGCCAGGATCTGTCCGCTGGTCGGCGCGGTGAGCGTGCCGTTCGGATCGACCGTGTCCGGGCCCTGGGATACTGCCACGCTGAACGACCTGGTCGCTGGTGATCCGTCGAGGTTGCCGGCGACGTCGACAGCGGTCGCCGTCAGAGCGTAGCCTCCGTCCGGCAGAGTCACACCTAGCTGCCAACCAGTCGAGGTCCCAGCATCGTTGACCAAGATCGCCGGGACGACGGCCGCTGTGGCGCCGAATGTGCCATTTGTCTGCAGCCAAGCACCCGTGGTTGTGTTTTGCAGGGTGAGGTCGACTCGCGCCACGTCGACGTCGTCAGATGCGGTTCCCGTCACGGTCGCCGCCGCGGAGGTCAAGGTCGCGCCAGATGCTGGTGCTGTCACGGCGGTGTTCGGCGGCGTGACGTCACCGGGCGTGCCGCCACCCTGGTTCGCGGCACCAGGCGTGCCACCATCGGCCAAGCTCAGGGCCCAGTTCGTCGGGTCGTTGTTGTCCGCGTTTGGGTTGAGCAGTTCCAGTGACGGGCCCCCGGTCGCAGTCGGCCAAAGCGCGTCGCCGTAGGTGACCGTGTCGGCCGTCGAGCCATCCGGTCGCGCGAGCGTGAGAGTGCCACTCTCGGCGAGTGCACCATCGAAGACCCCACCGAGGAAGACGGTCGAGCCATAGGTTGCCCGGAAGGTGGGGTCGTCGGCCGCGAAGGTCATGGTCCCTTGGGGAAGGATGACGGTGCCCGGCGGCACGTTCAGGGTGATGCCACCGGTCAGCGACCAGTCCGAGAGGTCCACGGCCTCAGTTGCTGATGGGTTGTACAACTCGACGAACTCTGCGTTGTCGCCAGCAACGGGCGAGTGCTGGATCTCGTTGACGACCACGTTCGGCGCAGCACTCTGAACCGCCGGCAGTCGACTGTCGTTGGCGAACACAGTCCGGCGCGCGTTGAGCGCGTTGAAGAGGCTCGATCGCTGCCCGGCGTAGCTCAGAGTGCTGCCTGAGTTCCAGGTAGCGAAGTCGAGCACCGTGGTGGCCTGAGCCGGACCCACCTTCGCGTCGTAGACGGCCTCAGGGCGTCCTGGGGCCAGAATCTCACCGACCAGGGTCTTCAACCGCCGGAAGTACATCTGACGCCACTCAGGAACGGCAAGCAGCGCCACCATGAGGTCGTTGGTCTTGTCCCCAGCCTCGGCCGGAGTCACGAACGTGCTACTCACCTGACAACAACCGTTGCCGAAGGTGTGATCGAGGTCCCACGGGAGAATGGTCCAGCGGCTCGTGACCGGGTCCTGGGTGAGGTAGAAATTCTTCGACGATGAGTCGACGTGGTCGATGATCGCGGTCACGGCCGCGTAGTTGATCAGCTCCGGGATCTCGGCATTGGCCAGCAGGTAGTCACGCCGAGCGTTACCCGTGAGAGCCACGCCGTTCAGGAACGACTGCAGCGGTGCGAAGTTGGTGTCCGGCGGGTTCTTCTTCTCGAACCGGATGTCGATCGCACGGCTCGAAAAAGCTCCCGTCTCGGCCTTGAAGAACTGATCGGTGTCGTAGCCCTCACGCGCGCGCCAGGTGCCATCGAAGAGGTCTACGTACGTGTACAAGCCCTGGAATGCGCCGTTGCGCTGGGTGCGAACGGGGAAGACCTGGGTGTTGGCGACGCCCGCCAACTGGTAGGCGTCCCACGCCAACAGCGGTCGGCCGTGTGACTTGTCGCTGAAGTCAGCCTGCATCGCGAACTCGTCAACCGGCTCCACCAGGTAGCCGGGCATGCTCAGAACGTGGCTCTTGGGCAGCTCGAATTTCCAGTTGGGCTTGGCCGACGTCTGCGAAGCAGCGCCCCTGATGTTGACCAGGACATTGTCAATAACCATGCCGTTGTAGGCGAGAACCGCATGTCGTTCAATGTCGACCGTGGGGTTCGAGGTGATGTAGTTGTAGTCGGCGTCAGCGATGAACCAGTCGAAGATCGGAAGCGCGCTAGTCACGCCACTTGCTGCTACGACTCCCTGGTAGATGATGGTGTCATCGACGCGTGGGAACTTGCTGGTACGAATGGCGTTGTCGGCCTCGATCCGGTATCGGATTAAGTGGCCCGCGGCCGCACCCGGCAAGGTAGCGGTGTACGCGTCTGCGCCGACGGACGTCATGGCCGTTGTCTGCTCTGCGCCGAAGTCGGTGCGGTAGATGACTCGGGCGCTGCTCACGTCAGTGATCGTGGCGGTCACCGTGACCGCCTGGCCCGGCGTAGGAACGGTCGGGGTTGCGGCAACCGCGGAGATTCGCGGTCCAAGGCCGCTCGCCGCAACGGAGTTCGCCCGGCCGGCCGTGTGTCCAGCCGCGGCCGTGGAGGCCGCCCAGTTCAGGGGGTCGTCGTTGTTCAGGGTGGGGTCGATCAGCTCCAATGTCTTGCCCAGGCCGTCTGGAGTCACCGGCCACGGCGCCACGTCGGCATACGTCACGGTGTCAATGGTCGCAGCACTGGCGTCCTTCAGAGTCAGCTTCTCGCCACCATTGGCCAGCTTGCCGGTGTAGACCGCCGCCGGTGTGACCCCGTATGTGGCCTGGGTGCGCGCGGCATCCGGCGACACAACGAGATATCCGCCGCCGGCGATCTCGGTACCCGAGGCGAAGCACAAGGTGATCCCGCTGAAGCACCAACCGGAGAGGTCAACCGGCGTTGCGCCCGTATTGGCCAACTCGAGGAACTCGTCACCATCGACCTCAGAGACCGGGTTGTACATGAACTCACTGATCACCACGTCGGTGGAGGCTGCAGACGCGGTGCCAATCGGCGTCAGTAGACCGACGCCGATCACCAGGACCGACGCCACGATCATCGAACGAATTAGTGCCCAGCAGTTCATGGCTCCTCCAAAGCAATCACCTCTCGGTGTAGCGCGCAGGAGTCACGATGCTCTAGGGCCATAGTGCTCTTTGACTCCTCGTAGTCGCTTGGTCACATAAGACGAGCGTCCCTGACACTCGCAACTCGTTGCCGACCACAGTCACTTCTTGTCAGCGACTATGCGTTTGGAAGATGGGCGCCCGCAGCGATCCTGACCAAGTGCCGAGATCCTGGTCCCGGCACTACATTCAGGCCCGATCCTGAAGTTCGACACCATTCTTGGGACATCGAGGCGGGTCTTTGCATGCTTCAGCGAAAGTTCACGTGTTTCGGGTGCGGGCTGTTTCAGCCAGACAGTGTGATGGAGCCGTCAGTGAACTCGGTGAGGTGCCCGCATTTCAGGCAAGCGAGACCGATGCTGCTCACGTTGGCCCAGTCGAGACTGAACAACGTCATAGCCCGTATTGAGCTTGATGCGGCGGGTACTGAATTCCGCTCCGGAGCAGACGAGGCAGTAGAACGAATCACCGGTCTTCAAAGACACGCTGTGCCGCCCCTTGAAGCCAAAGACGTCGGTCATGGCCACCCCCATGGTCTCGTCACCATTTGGGCGACGGATGTCACCTGGCTCCGAGGTTAGGGCCAGGACGCCGCTGGTGTTCGTAAACGAGCGCTTCTGAGACACCGAGCCCCATCCCCTCCGGGTGGGCTTTCGCATGTCCACAGACCGTGCTCGAAATCAACGAATCAGAAGTGGAGGTGTGATGAGTATTGCGACCACAATGCGGCTCGGCTACGCCCGGGTCAGCACCGTCGACCAGGACGAAGCGCTGCAGTTGGATGCGCTCGACAACGCTGGATGCGACCAAGTCGTCGTTGACCATGCGTCGGGGAAGTTGGCCAGCCGCCCTGCACTGGACGAGATGCTGTCCAAACTTCGACCCCGGGACACGGTGGTGATCTGGAAGCTGGATCGGCTGGGGCGGTCCTTGAAGCACCTGATCGAGGTTGTGGGTGACTTGGAGAGGCGTGGGGTTGCCCTGCAGGTGTTGACCGAGCAGATCGACACCAGCACCCCCGGTGGACGGTTGACGTTCCACCTGTTCGGCTCGTTGGCCGAGTTTGAGCGTGATTTGATCCGGGAGCGGACGCAGTCAGGTCTGGCGGCTGCGCGACCCACAGAAGTGGAAGAAGGCACGGACGCCGTGGCCGTAGGACTTGATCGTGGCCGGTGACTTGCGCTCAGCCCGCAGGTGCAGTTGCCAACCGGGCAGCATCTCCTCGAGGTCGGGCTGTGCCGGTTTGCGCGCTACATCAGAATTTCGACTGAGAGCGCTCTCCACGTACGGTCACACATGCAGAAAGCCCCAAACCCCTAGCGGTACAAGGGATTCGAGGCTTTCGACTGAGGTACTCAGTCCAGGTAGTCGCGCAGCACCTGGGAGCGACTCGGGTGGCGCAGCTTGCTCATCGTCTTCGACTCGATCTGACGAATGCGCTCACGTGTGACCCCGTAGACCTTGCCGATCTCGTCGAGAGTCTTGGGCTGGCCATCGGTCAGGCCGAACCGCATGGAGACGACGCCTGCTTCGCGCGCCGACAGCGTGTCCAGCACGGAGTGCAGCTGCTCCTGGAGCAAGGTGAACGAAACCGCGTCGGCTGGAACGACAGCTTCGGAGTCCTCGATGAGGTCGCCGAACTCGCTGTCGCCGTCTTCACCGAGTGGTGTGTGCAGGGAGATCGGTTCGCGACCGTACTTCTGCACCTCGACGACCTTCTCCGGAGTCATGTCGAGCTCCTTCGCGAGCTCCTCGGGAGTCGGCTCGCGTCCAAGGTCCTGCAGCATCTGCCGCTGTACGCGCGCGAGCTTGTTGATGACCTCGACCATGTGCACGGGAATGCGGATCGTGCGCGCCTGGTCAGCCATCGCACGGGTGATCGCCTGGCGGATCCACCACGTCGCGTAGGTCGAGAACTTGTAGCCCTTGGTGTAGTCGAACTTCTCGACTGCGCGGATCAGGCCGAGGTTGCCCTCCTGGATGAGGTCCAGGAACAGCATGCCGCGACCGGTGTACCGCTTGGCCAGCGAGACCACGAGCCGAAGGTTCGCCTCGAGCAAGTGGTTCTTCGCCCGGCGACCGTCCTCGGCGATCCACTCCAGCTCAGCCCGCAGCTTGTTCGCGAGCTTCTCACCAGAGTGCAGCCGCTCCTCGGCGAACAAGCCGGCCTCGATCCGCTTGGCCAGCTCAACCTCCTGCTCGGCGTTGAGCAGTGCGACCTTGCCGATCTGCTTGAGGTAGTCCTTGACCGGGTCAGCGGTTGCACCGGCAACCTGCACCTGCTGGACCGGCTCGTCGGACTCGTCCACGTGGGAGATGACGAAACCTTCGGTCTCCTCGGTCGCCTCCTTCTCGGCCTTGGCGAGCTCAGCCGCGATCTCCTCGTCGCTGACCGGCATGCCGTCATCGGCGACCGGGATCTCGACGAGCGCGGTCGGAACGGTCTCAGCCTGGACCTTCGCCGACGTCTTGGCGGTCGCCTTCTCCTTGGGTGAGCGCTTCGTCGTGGGCAACGTCGCCTTGGCCGCAGCTTTCTTCACCGGGGCGGTCTTCTTCGGCGGGGCAGCCTTCTTGGAGACGGCCTTCGGCGGAGTCGCCTTCTTGGCCGCTGCCTTCGGTGGCGCAGCCTTGGTCGTGCTCTTCGCGGTCGCCTTCTTCGCCGACGCCTTGGTCGTCGAGGCCCGCTTCACCGGCGCCTTGGGCGAAGCCTTCTTGCCGGCCGGGACCTTCGCGCCCGGCGCCTTCTTGACCGGTGCCTTGGTCACCGGCGCCTTCTTGGCGCCGACCTTCTTGGCCGTCGGCTTGCTCGCGGGCGCCTTCTTCGCGCCGACCTTCTTCGTGGCTGTCGAGCGGGTGGCGGAGGCCGCGGCCACCGTGGTGCGGGCATGGCTCATCAGAGAGCTAGCCTCCTTGGGCGCGGGTCCCCGGGCACGGGTAACCCACTCGCAACGGTCAGGGGTCGATCCGGGGCATCCGCCTCGGCTTCGTGAGAGACATTGTAGCCAGGCGTACGGCCACGGCGGAGCCGAGGCCACCCTCGCGGGAAGGAACGGTCAGACGGCCCGACTTGTTCCGTGGGGCTCAGTCGCCCGCCTTGACCGCCAGTACCGGGCAGTCCGCGTCCAGCAGGACCCGCTGGGCATTGCTGCCCAGCAGCAGCTTGCCCACCGGCGACCGGCGGCGCAGCCCGATCACGATGAGCTCGGCGTCGTACTCGACGGCGATCCCGACGATGTCGGTCGCCGGCTCGTTGCCCCGCACGAGCCCTCGGATCTCGTGAGGCACCCCGGCCTGCGTCAGCTGGTCACCCAGGCGCTGGATGTCCTCGGTCTCGTCGGCCATGTGCTCGTCCTCGGTGGCCACGCCACCCTTGTGAGAGAGAACGACGACGACCGTGGCGTCGCGCAGCCTCGCCTCGTCGATGCCCCGCTGGAGGGCGGCTTCACCCTCGGGCGTTGCCACGTACCCGACCACGATGGTCGTCATCACGACCTCCCTGGCTCTCCGCCGTAGCGGTGACGTTCCGACCGCGAGGTCCCGCGGTGATCGTGACCGTACCCGATCCGCCCGCCCGAAGGGCCGAGACGACGACCCGAAGGGCTGAGACGACGACCCGAGGGGCTCAGACGATGCTCACTCGTCGACGAGAACGGCCCGGGCTTCGTGGACGACCAGCGCCACCGGACCAGCCGACTGCACCACCGCCGGTCCGTTCACCGGGAACGGTCCCAGGCCGTCGACGGTGAACCAGCCCAACCACCGACTGGAGACCCTCACGTCGAAGACGCCCGGACCGGCGTAGGCGTGGCTGACCGATCGGTCGGGCCAGGCACCGCCGGGCTGGTCGGTCTCGAGGGTCGCGCCGTCACCGAACTGCCAGCGCCACGACGCCCGGGCATCGAGCACGACGACGAACCCGACCAGGTCGAAGGTCCGGGTGGCCAGGCGAGCCGGCTGTCCCGAGGCGAACAGGGCCGGCAGGTTCACGAGCGTTCCCCCGCGAGGCTGGAACGTCGGTTCGAGCGGCGGGACCCGCCGGACCACCACGTCGGCGAGCTGGCGGGCGACGTCGTCGACGGTCAGGGGTGCCCCGCTCACGCACATTGAACCGACGACGTCCCAGGTGACCGACGGGGGCCGCAGAAGGAGGATCACCATGCGGCGCTGGCCCACGGGGCACGACGTCGCAGCCGGACCGCAGCCCAGGTTGCCGCCACCGGCCCCCTTGCACACCGGCACCAGCGCCCACTGGCAGTCCAGGCACGAGGCCGCGTCCGTCCGCTCTGCTGCGTTCCCCGTGAACGAGTCCTCGGGGATCAGCAGGCCCCCGGTTCCGACGAAGGCGGCCTGCTGCAGGTCCGGTCCGACGTCGACGCACCCCTGCGACGTCGGAGGGCACGTGTTGGGCGCCGCCAGCGCCGGTGCCCCAGCCATCGCACCGCCCAGTCCGGTGATCACCATCGCAATCGCCACGAGGGGCCGCGCGACCCCTGGGCGGCCGCGGCGGCGGCCAGCGTGGCTGGACACGGCGGTGACTGTAGGACGGCGTCGAGCGCACCATGGGCCGTCGTCCACACCCTTGACTCAGACGGAGGACCCATGGTCACGTCCGGTGGTGCGACGGCTCCGGACGGTTCACCTGGTGAACGGCGCCGCCTCGACATCCGGGGAGTCCAGGGCGGCGGTGTGGGACACGGGCTACCGCTCGGCGAAGATCCCGAGCAGCTCGCCGACCTGGTGCTTGGCCTCGTGCGGATGCCGGAACCCCTTGCGCGAGTCGAGGACGTAGTGGTTACGGCGGCCGACCCGCTCCTTGACGACATAGCCCTCGTTCTCGAGGTCGGCCACGATCATCTGAGCCGCCCGCTCGGTCACACCGACTCGCTCGGCGATGTCTCGCAACCGGGCGTCGGGATCCTCGGCCAGCGTCAGCAGGACCCGCCCGTGGTTGGTGAGGAACGTCCAGTTCTCGGCCACAGCGCCACGGTACCGGGCGCATGCCGCCTGGGTGCCGACGCACCTCCGACTGAGGCTGCCCGTGCGGCTACTCCTCCGGCTGCGACACTGCCACGATGCGGCACAAAAGCCGACCGACCGGGGCGACGACGACAACCTCGTCGCCGACGCGGTGACCGATCATGGCGCGCGACACCGGGGAATCGACGGAGATGCGCTCGTCGTCGAGGAAGGCCTCTTCCGGATGCACGAGTCGAAGCCGCTCCAGGCTTCCGTCGGGGAACTGGACGTCGACGAGCGACCCCAACGCCACGACGTCGGCCTGCTCTGGTGAACGCACGGTCTGGGCCTCGGCCAGGAGCTGCTCGAGGCGCGTGGCCTCGGCGAACGCGCGTTCGTACTCGACGTCGATGCGCCGGTCGTGGCTCGGGTCGCCGAGCATCGCCCCGAGCGGTACCAGCACGTCCGTCCGCAGGCTTCGGAGCCGTTCCTCAAGCGCGCGCCTTCCCGAGGACGTCAGCAGTGCGAGCGAGGAAGTTCGGGGACGCAGGGGCGTCCGTCGCGAACGGCCGCTCGGTCGTGCCGGGGACACGGGGCGGCTTCGTGTCGTTGTTGTGGCAGATGCGGACATGTCAGTTCTCCTTCTGGTCGGGTGTCGTGGATGTGCCGACGGTGGGTCGGTGGGCCGAGGCCGGTGGTTCGATTTCGAGCTGCGTTCTCGAAGCGCGGTTGCGCGTGGCCCAGAAGCTTGCCGCCACAGAGACGGCGATGATCAGGGCCACGACGACGAGCGAGGTCACCGTCGGGATCTTGTAGACCTCGAGAAGCAGCATCTTCACGCCGACCCAGACCAAGACGAGTGACAGGCCGAGCTTGAGGTACACGAACCGGTGCATGAGGTCGGCGAGCAGGAAGTACAGCGCGCGAAGACCCAGGACGGCGAAAGCATTGGACGTGAAGACGAGGAAGGGCTCCTGCGTCACCGCGAAGATCGCTGGGATCGAGTCGACGGCGAACACGACGTCGGTGACCTCGACGAGGACCAGGACGGCCAACAGCGGAGTGGCGACCCATCGACCCGGGCGTCTCACGACGAACGACTGACCGTGGTACTCGTCGGTGGTGGGGACGACTGCTCGAAAGGCTCGCAACGCGAGGGATCTTGACGGGTCGGCGTGCTGGTTGCGCTGCACGGCCATGCGCACCCCCGTGAGCACGAGGAAGGCACCGAACAGGTACAGCACCCACGCGAAGCTTGCGATCACCAGCGAGCCTGCGGCGATGAAGATCCCGCGGAACACCAGCGCACCCAGGACCCCGAAGAACAGCACCCGATGCTGGTACTGCCGGGGGACGGCGAAGTACGAGAAGAGGACGGCGAAGACGAACACGTTGTCGACGGCCAGGGACTTCTCGATCACGTACCCAGCGAAGTACTGGCTGCCGTAGTCGCCGCCGAAGACGGTCCAGATCACCGCCCCGAAAGCGACGCCGAGTGCGACCCACACCGCGGACCAGGCCGCAGCCTCCTTGACGGAGACCGTGTGAGCCCTTCGGTGGGCGAACAGGTCGATGGCGAGCATCGCGCCGATTACGGCGAAGACTGCGAACCAGGCCCAGAGGGGGACGTTCATCGAGCACCTTTCCAAGCGGCCGTCTGCTTGGAAGGTCTCCCCCGGCCGTGGCCCGCTGCACCGGGCCCTGGGGCCGTCATGACGGTGGCAGCGTGTTGGGGTACTCCCCTTCACTAACGCATCAAGTATCCGGAACTAAGTTTCATTTGTCAAGGAAGCCGTCGGATCCGGGCATCACCCGACGGCGCTCCACGCGATGCGCCTCGTGTAGCGCCGCCAGCAACTCGTCCGTCGTGACTGCGGGTGTGCTCAAAGCCATGGCCAGCATCCCCGCCATGGCGTAGTTCGGGTCGGCGGCCAGGGCAACGTCGACGGCAACGTTGGCACGGGCCCCCTCGCCCCGCTGCAGGTGCGCGATGGCCAGCAGCGTGGCGGCAGGTGCCCGGACGAAGACCGGTGCCGCCCTCACGAGGCGACCCCAGTGGGTCGTTGCCGCTTCGACGTCTATCGACCGGCTCTGCACGATCACCAGGTCGCGCACGACAAGGTCCGTGACCGCCACCAGCTGCTGCGCCCACAGGTCGATCGAGTGGTCGATGGCCACACCGGCAGGCTCGGACGCCACCGCAGCGATCGCGGCGTCGATGGACCGCACCTCGCATCGGCGCCAACGGTCGTCGCGTCGAGCTTGGTCTAACCATCGCGGGAGGGCATCAGCGACCCGTGCCTCAAGCGCCGGATCGACCGACAGCTCCGACGTGAGCGCGGACCGTGAGGGCAGGGCGACCAGGCCTCGCCCCACGGCCTCGGCCTCGACCTCGCTGCCCCGAGCGACGGTCCGGCCGACCGGCGAGCAGCAGCGCGGGTCGTCGCACAGCAGGGACCACCAACGCCACTCGTTCACCTCTGTGCGCACGGCCAGGACGTCGACCAGGGCGAGGCCCGGCGCCTCGACCAGCTCACGAAGCGCCTCGATGAGGCCATCGTGACGCACCCGGTCGCTGAACTGAGCCACGTCGTCGTCATAGACCACGGCATACATGGCGCCGGCCCCGCGCGCTGCAGCCTGACCGACGAAGCCCCGCAACGACCCCGCGGCGGAAGGACCGAGGTCGACCCGTGCCGATCCGACCACCCGCGCACGTGGACCCACGCGGTCGACCGCGAGGAGAACCAGCGACTGCTCGGGCACGAAGCCGACCAGGAAGGGCAGCGCCGCCACGAGCTGGTCGGGGCCAGCCAGGCGCAGGGACTCCGTGGAGGGAGAGGTCATGCCCGCAGACCCTGCTGGGCCGACCGGTCCGGCTGCGACCGTCGTCCAGATCCTGTGCAACGAGGTGGGCGCCACGGTCCTGGGGACGACGGTCGGTGTCGCACCTGCCCGACCCTGACTGAGCACGCCTTCTCCACGGTTTCGACGGGGCAGTCAGCCCGTGAGGGTGCTTTCATCGTCCTATGAGCCACGAGGCCCCGCCCGAGCCCACACCGGGTGCGACCGACTCCGCCCCAACGGTCGTCGGCCAGCCGGGCAGCCCGGTCGGCCGACGCGTGGTGCTCGGCATGCTCGGGCTGGCAGCCCTGGGCGTCGCGGCCGGAGCCCCGATCTCACGCGGCTTCGAGCGGGTGCTCGGTCCCCTGCAGAACAACGACCCCACCGGACTGTCGGGCTTGATCCCAGGAGCCGGCGGTTGGCGCTACTACTCGGTAACGGCCTCGGAGCCAGCCGTGTCCTCCGACTCGTTCTCGCTTGCGGTCTCCGGCCTGGTCGACCACCCGCTCGAGCTGTCATTCGCCGACCTGGCGGGCCTGCCGCAAACCACCGTCACCCACGACTTCCAGTGCGTCACTGGTTGGCGGGTGCAAGACGTCACGTGGCGCGGGGTCCAGGTTCGGGACCTGCTGAGCCTGGCCGGTCTGGCTCCCACGGCCACTTCCCTGCGCTTCACGTCCTCCGACGGCGCTTACACCGAGTCGCTCACCCTCGACCAGGTCCGCACCGACGACGTGTTGGTGGCGACCTCGATGGACGACGCTCCCGTCACCCGCGCCCACGGCGGACCAGTACGCCTGTACGTCGCACCTATGTACGGCTACAAGTCGCTGAAGTGGCTGAAGTCCATCGACGTCACCGACTCCGTCCAGCCCGGCTACTGGGAGCAACGGGGCTACGACGTCGACGCGTACGTCGGGCGGTCCAACGGCCGTAGCGACCCGGCCACTGCATGAGCAGTCCCGACGTCGAATCCAGCCCAGCGACAGGTCGTCGCAGGTTCAGTGAGGCGGAGGTCTGGGTTCACGGCGGCTTCGCTGCACTTGTCCTCGTCGCCATCGTGACCGCCGCCTTCCTGTCGATCGACCCGTTGTCGATCGTGGTCGGCCGACGCGAGGAGCTCAGGCAGCTGCATGTCGCTGCCGGACTGCTGAGCCCGGTGCCGTTGATGCTCGGGATGCTCTCTGCGTCCTTCCGCCGTGATGTCGGGCTGCTGGAGCGGTTCGGCCCCGGCGACCGACGCTGGCTGCGGTCCAGGCGCCGCCGGAGCCTCCCGGTCGTACGGTTCAACGCCGGGCAGAAGCTCAATGCCGCATTCACCCTGGGTGCCGTCCTGGTGCTGCTGGGCACCGGCCTCATCATGGGCAGCCTCCTGTGGTCGTGGCCTGACGACCAACGCACCGGTGCCACGTTCGTTCACGACTGGACGGCGGCCGGACTCAGCATGGCCGTGATCGGCCACGTCTACTTCGTTCGCCGGTACGGGCGTGGGGACGCTGCCTCACCGCGCGCTGTCTCGTGAGAGCAGCAGATCACGCCCTCGCATGGCGACGTCGAGGCGCAGCCGCGTCTCACGGTCGTCGAGATCGCGTCCGAGCAGGTCGCTGATCCGCTCGAGTCGGTAGTACATCGTGCGTCGTTCGACGTGCAGAACCCGCGCCGCACGGGTCTTGGACCCGTGCTCGTCGAGGAAGGCCCGAAGAGTCGGCAACAGCACGGCCGAGTGGTCCAGGTCGTGTCTGATCAAGGCACCCAGCTCGTCGTCGACGAACCGGCGAAGCTCGGGGCCTTCGGCCAGTCGGCCCAGCAGATGGCGCAACCCGAGGTCCTCGAAGCGCACCACGACGCCCAGGCCGTCGATCAGGGGAAGCTCGCGTGCGTGCTCGGCCGCCTCCAGTGCCTGGATGTAGCCGTCGACCGGTCGGTCGTCGTCAACGCCACTGACCCCGACCACCCAGTCAGGGCCGGCGAGGGCTGCGGCCAGGCGTCTGACGTCGGCTGCGCCCGGCGCGAGGATCACCAGGACGCGGTCGGAGTCGGCGGCCACGAACGCCTTCAGCCGGGCCGTAGCGGCCCTCTCGCGCACCTCGCGAACCAGCTCGCCGAACGTCTCGCCACGCCGCCTGACGGGACGGGCCCTGATCGGCAGCACCACCGCAACCGCCAACCTCGCGTGGCCTAGGTCGACCCCTTGGGCACGGACCCGCCGCACGAGCTCGCGGGTCGACCCGATGCGCCCTTGGACGAGGTCGTTGGCGACCGTGCTTCGGGCCGACTCGGCCAGATGCCCGGCCTCCCGTTCGAGGAGCAGGGCCAGCCCGAGGGCGGCGACCCCGCGGTCCAGGGCCAGCTCGTCGACCCGGTCGGCCGGACGTGCGGTCTCCAGGACATGGATCCGACCCCAGCGGTGGTCCCTCAGCCACACGTCCTGCCAGATGCAGGGCACCGACCCGTTCGTGCGACCGGCAACCGGCGGCCCCGACACGGACCCGGTGCCGTCGGACTCGGAGAGGGTGGCGGGCGCGTCGTCGATGCGCACATGCCCGGCGTCGACGAGGTGCTGCCTGAAGAGGACCTCGAGGTCGTCACTGGGCCGACCACCGTGGTCTGCAGCCACGATGGCGTCGGTGTCGTCGGTGAGAACGACCGGGTTGCCGACGACCCGCGCCACCGACCGCACGATACGGGTGACGTCTCCATGCTCGAGGACCAGCCGGGTCAGCTCCGACCCGATCCGCTCGGAGCGCTGCAGCATCTCCAGCTGGGCGGCAATGGTGAGGGCGTCCTCACGTTCGCGGGTGACGTCGACCATGAACCCCTGAACCACCGCTTCGTCACCCTCGCCCAGCACGACGAACCGGTCCTGGATCCAGACGACCTGGCCGTCGGTCGGCCGGATCATCCGGTACTCCTGCTGCCCGCCACCGCCGACCAGCAACCGGTGGAACGTGAGCACGGCGTCGTCGCGGTCGTCGGGGTGAAGCTGGTCGATCCACGGGTTGCCCTCGGCGTTGACGTAGTAGTCCGGCTCGATCCCCAGGACCTCGCGGATGCGCGGGCTCACGTACAGCGTGGTGTCGGCCTCGTCTGGCAGGTCGAGGTACACCACGGCAGGAAGCTGCTCGACCAACGCCACGTACCGGTCCGCGACCGAAGGACCCACGGACAGGACGCCGGCCAGCCAGACACCGGACGCCACCGGGCCGTCAGGGCCGACAGGGCCGTCAGGGCTGCCGGATGGGACAGCAACCGAAGCGCCGCCCTGGGCGGCCGCGTCCGGTACTCGGCCGCCCGCTGCCCCATTGGTCACAGGAGGAGTCATCGGATCAACCAGTACCACGAAACGCGCACAAGTTCCATAAGCGATTGCACAGAGTGCCCCTTGAACCGTCTTGGTCGGACGGGCAGGCTCACTGCATCCGACGGTTTCTCCGCGATCCGTCGAATCGGATCGCCGCCACCCCCCCCTCGGCGGCGACGCTCGCCGGACTGCGTGCCCCGGTGAGTCGACGAGCGGTGG
>JBAPUB010000025.1:0-10319 GCA_049282455.1 Actinomycetes bacterium | reverse complement strand
CGCCACGCTGTACCCGAAGCGCTACGACGAGATCGTCCGGCTCGTCGCCGAGCGCGCGCCCAGCCGCGACACCTATCTGGGCGAGGTCATCGACCGCATCAACCGCGACCTGCGCGCCGGCGGCATCAAGGCCGACGTCACCGGCCGGCCTAAGCACTACTACTCGATCTACCAGAAGATGATCGTGCGCGGCCGCGACTTCGCCGACATCTACGACCTTGTCGGAATCCGGGTCCTGGTCGACAGCGTGCGCGACTGCTACGCGGCGCTCGGGGCCATCCACGCGCGGTGGAACCCAGTGCCTGGGCGCTTCAAGGACTACATCGCGATGCCCAAGTTCAACCTGTACCAGTCGTTGCACACCACCGTGATCGGCCCCGAGGGCAAGCCCGTCGAGCTGCAGATCCGGACCAATGCGATGCACCGGCGCGCCGAGTACGGCGTGGCTGCCCACTGGAAGTACAAAGAGGACTCCGGGAGCAGCCGGGCCGACAAGGACGACGCCGCGACCGAGATGCAGTGGCTGCGCCAGCTGCTCGACTGGCAGCAGGAGACCGAGGACCCAGGTGAGTTCCTCGAGTCGCTGAGGTTCGAGATCAGCGCGTCGGAGACCTTCGTGTTCACCCCCAAGGGCGACGTGATCGCCCTGCCGATGGGCTCGACCCCGGTCGACTTCGCCTACGCCGTGCACACCGAGGTCGGCCACCGAACGGTCGGCGCGAGGGTCAATGGGCGCCTCGTCCCGCTGGACAGCCCACTCGACAACGGTGACGTCGTCGAGGTCATCACCTCCAAGGCCCTGGACGCCTCACCCAGCCGCGACTGGTTGACCTTCGTGACCAGCGCCCGGGCCCGCAACAAGATCAAGGCCTGGTTCTCCAAGGAACGACGCGAGGAGGCCATCGAGCACGGGAAGGACGCCATCGCGAGGGCCATGCGCAAGCAGGGCCTTCCGATCCAGCGGATCCTCAGCGGTCCCTCGCTGCTGGCCGTCGCGACCGACCTCAGGCTGAAGGACATCACCCATCTGTATGCAGCGGTGGGCGAGGGTCAGGTGTCCGCCCAGACCGTGGTCCACCGGCTCGTCCAGGCCGTCGGGGGAGAGGACGGGGCCGAGGAGGACCTTGCCGAAGCGACCTCACCGACCCGGATCAAGGAGCGGGCCCGGCCCCACGGCGACCCCGGCGTAGTCGTCAAGGGGGTCGACGACATCTGGGTCAAGCTCGCCCGCTGCTGCACTCCGGTGCCCAATGACGAGATCGTCGGCTTCGTCACCCGAGGCAGTGGCGTGTCGGTCCACCGAAGCGACTGTGTGAACGTCAAGTCGATGTCCGCCGAGCCGCAGCGGTTCGTCGACGTCGAGTGGGCGCCGACGACCAGCAGTGTCTTCCTGGTCTCGATCCAGGTCGAGGCCTTGGACCGGGCGAGGCTGCTGTCGGACATCACTCGCATGCTGTCCGACCAGCACGTGAACATCCTGTCCGCGTCAGTCACCACGACACGCGACCGGATCGCACTGTCTCGGTTCACCTTCGAGATGGGCGACACCCGTCACCTGGGCCACGTGCTCAATGCGGTACGCAACGTCGAGGGTGTGTTCGACGCCTACCGCGTGACCAACGCCTGACCCACGGGTCGCCTGCAGGATTCACCCACCCGCTCAGGGGCTGAACTCCTCGATGGCCTGTTGGGCCTGGGTCAGCCACGACTCGCGGGCGGCGATCGACTCGTCGAGCTCAGCCACCTTGCGTGCGTCTCCGGCGCTGTCTGCAGCCGCCCGCTGCTTGCGCAGCTTCTCAAGCGACGCGTTCAGCTGGTCGGCGGTCGCCTGGGCCCGAGCCCTGGCCTCGGGGTTGCTGCGTCGCCACGTCGACTCCTCGACGGTCTTCACCGCCTGCTCGACGGCCCGCAGGCGCGCCTCGATGGAGTCCTTGTCGGCGCGGGGAACCTGGCCGATCGCACTCCACCGGTCCTGCAGGACGCGGAGCTGACGACGGGCTGCCTTCGCGTCCGTGACGGGAACGAGTGACTCCGCCTCGCTGAGGACGGCGAGCTTGGCCTGGAGGTTCTGGGCCTGCTCGGCGTCGCGTTCGGAGAACGCGGCCGACCGCGCCGTGAAGAACGCGTCCTGCGCCGACCGGAACGCCTGCCACAGACGGTCCTCGTCGGCCTTGCCCGCCGGGCCGGCGTCCTTCCACTGCTGCATCAGGTCGCGGTAGCGGGCCGCCGTGGGACCCCACTCAGTGCTTGCGGACAGCTGCTCGGCCTCCTTGATGAGGCGCTGCTTGGTCTGGATCGACTCGTGGTGACGGGTCTCGAGCTCGGCGAAGTGGGCGCGCCGATGCTTGTCGAAAGCGGCCCGCGCATGGCTGAAGCGTTGCCACAGCTCCTGCTCACCGGTTCGGTCGAGTCGCGGGGCTGCCTTCCACACGTCGACCATCGCGCGGTAGCGCTCGCCGGTCGCCTTCCACTGGGTGCTGGTGGACAGTCGTTCGGCCTCGAGCACGAGAGCCTCGCGCTCGGCACGCGCTGCCTCGCGAGCTGCCTGACGCTCGGCCGTGCGCTGCTCGCGTCGCGTGTCGACGACGGTGACCAGGGCGTCCAGCCGGTGTCGGAGCGCGTCGAGGTCGCCCACGCACGACGGCTCGTCGACCTGGGCCCGCAGCTTGCCGATCTTGGCCATCGCCTCGTCGGGCGCGAGCTTGGCGTCGGTGAGCCGGTGCTCGAGCAGCTCGATGTCGACCGAGAGGGTCTGGTACTTGCGCTCGTAGAACGCGAGTCCGTCGGCTGGGTCGCCAGCCAGCCAGTTGCCGACCGCGCGCTCTCCGTCTGCCGTGCGCACGAAGACGGTGCCTTGGTCGTCGACGCGGCCCCAGCTTTCGTGCGAGGTGGAGGCAGGTGCGGCGACGGGAGGGGGGCTGGGTGCGGGACGTGGCCCCGGTCCAGGCGGCGGTCCGGGCATCGGCACCGGACGCGGCGCCGGACTGGGCGCCGTTTCCTCGGTGCGCGGCTCGTCGCTCACGGCTGGGTCACCGTTGCCCTGTCGATGACGACGGGCTGGGCCGGTGCACCGTCGGAGCCACCGCCCTGGACCCCTGCCTTCGCCACGGCCCTGACCGCTGCCAGACCCTTGGTGACCTCGCCGACCACCGTGTAGTTCGGCGGCAGCTTGGTGTCGTCGTAGACGATGAAGAACTGGCTGCCCGCATCGCCGTTGCTGGGCTCGGCCATGGCGACGGTGCCGGCCGGGTACGCGCCGTCGGCGGGGACGTTCTCGTCGGCGACCGTGTAGCCGGGACTGCCGGAACCAGTGCCGGTGGGGTCGCCGCACTGGAGGACGAAGATCCCCTGAGTCGTCAGGCGGTGGCACGAGGTCGCGTCGTAGTACCCCTGCTCGGCCAGGAAGGCCACCGAGTTGGAGTTCTTGGGAGCCTTGGCGGTCTGCAGCGCGATGTCGATGTCGCCGCAGTTCGTCGCCAGAGTCAGGGTTGCAGGCCCCTGCTTCAGCACCTGCTTCGGGCCCGTGAACTGCTTGGGCTTGGCGATCGGTGAGACCGTGGTGGGTGTGCAGATCTTCGACGCCGCGGTGTCGGTGCTGCTCGATGCCGACGGAGTCGGTACGGCAGCGGCTGGGTCGGGGGCGCTGGAACCGAACGCGACGAAACCCCACCAGGTGAGCCCCAGGGCCAGTGACACCGCGAGCAACAGGTACACGCCACGACGCACCAGCTGCTTGCGGTGCAGCTTGTGCTGCCGGCGCTCGAGGTACCTCTCGTAGCGCTCACGCGCGGCGGCGCGCTGGGCCTGCTTCTTGCTCGGGGACACCGGACCTGCCTCTCGATGAACGGCGCCCCAGTCTAGGGACGTCGCTTTGGCCGATGGGCGCACGGCCGGAAACCCGATCGATCGAGAGTGCGTGCCGACGGTAGGCTCGGGGCCGCTGCGGCGCCCGGAGGGGCCCGCGCGTCCCTCGGAAGGAGCCGCCGTGCTGGTCGCCGGATTCCCGTCCGCGGCGTTCGGCACCAACGTCTACGTGGTGGCTCCGGGTCCGGGCGAGGAGTGCGTGGTCGTCGACCCGGGAATCGACGTGTCCGAGGGCATCGACGCCCTGCTGCACGAGCACCGGCTGAAGCCGGTCGCGGTCCTGCTGACCCACGGCCACCTCGACCACACGTTCTCGGTCGTCCCGGTCGCGGGTTCCCGAAACATCCCGGCCTACATCCACCCGGCCGACCGCGAGCTGCTGGCCGACCCGATGAAGGGGCTCAGCCGGGAGACCCAGCAGATGTTCGGCGGGCGGCTGGAGTGGCAGGAGCCCGACGACGTCCAGGTGCTCACCGACGGCGGCGTCCTCACGCTCGCAGGTCTGCAGATCGTCGTCGACCACGCCCCCGGGCACACTCCGGGGTCGGTGATGTTCCGGGTCCCCGGCGCTCCCGGTGGGCTCACCGGCGCCGACACCGCACCGACCCAGACCCTGCTGTCCGGTGACGTGCTCTTCGCCGGTTCCATCGGCCGAACCGACCTTCCCGGTGGCTCGTACGAGCAGATGATGACCTCGCTGTCGGACAAGGTCGTGCCTCTGACTGACGACGTTCTGGTGCTGCCAGGACACGGGCCTGCCACGACGATCGGCCGGGAGCGCACGAGCAACCCGTACCTGGCCGGGCTCGACGGGGTCGTGCCGATGGCCGGGCCCGGCCGAGGTCTGTGAGTCATGACCGACCCGTTCAAGGCCCCGAAGGGCACCTACGACATCGTGCCTCCGGCGTCGTCGGCCTGGCTGGCCGTGCGTGATGCGCTGGCCCGACCACCGAGGCTGGCCGGGTACGGCTACGTCGAGACGCCCATCTTCGAGGACACGGCGTTGTTCGTGCGTGGGGTGGGCGAGTCGACCGACGTGGTCTCCAAGGAGATGTACACGTTCGACGACAAGGGCGGTCGCTCGCTCACGCTTCGGCCCGAAGGAACTGCGGGAGTGCTGCGCGCCGTCGCCGAGAACGGCCTGGACCGCGGCCAGCTTCCCGTCAAGGTCTGGTACACCGGGCCAAACTTCCGCTACGAGCAGCCGCAGTCGGGCCGTTACCGGCAGCACACGCAGGTGGGGGTCGAGGCCGTCGGTTCCGACGACCCAGCCCTGGACGCCGAAGTCATCTGGCTGGGCTGGTCGGCCTACCGGTCCCTCGGCCTGGCCGAGACTCGGCTCACGCTCACCAGCCTGGGCTGCCGCGAGTGCCGACCGGCCTACCGGGCGCTGCTGACCGAGTTCCTCGACGGCCTCGACCTAGACCCCGAGACCCGACGACGCGCCGGTGCCAACCCGCTGCGGGTTCTCGACGACAAGCGACCGGAGATCCAGGCCAAGCTGGTTGGCGCGCCGTTGATGATCGACCACCTGTGTGATGAGTGCTCGACCCACCACGACGCGGTGCTTGGTCACCTGCGTGCGCTCGGCGTCCAGTGGGAGAACGCCCCGCGGCTGGTCCGAGGCCTCGACTACTACATGCGAACCACGTTCGAGTTCGTCCACGACGGGCTCGGCGCACAGTCGGGGATCGGGGGAGGGGGCCGGTACGACGGCCTGCTCGAGACGATCGGAGGCCCCGCGCTGCCCGGGATCGGCTTCGGACTCGGGCTGGACCGCACGGTGCTCGCCTGTCGCGCCGAGGGCCTCGAACCCGGTGACCCCAGCCGGGTCGACGTGTTCTGCGTCCCGCTCGGAACCCGGGCCATGACGGCGTTGGTCCCGCTTTGCGGCCAGCTGCGTGAGGCCGGAGTCCGCACCGACCTGGCTTACGGTGGCAAGGGCCTGAAGGGCGCCATGAAGGCTGCCGACCGGTCGGGGGCGCGGTTTGCCGTCCTGCTCGGCGAGCGTGACCTGGCCGACGGTGTGGTCCAGGTCAAGGACCTGGCCTCCGGCGAGCAGACCAGCGTGCCGACCGGCGACGTCGTCCACTCGTTGAAGGAGAAGCTGACGTGATCCGCACCCACGACGCCGGAGCCCTGCGTGCGTCCGACGCCCAGCGCGAGGTGGTGCTGGCCGGATGGGTGGCCCGGCGCCGCGACCACGGCGGGGTGGCCTTCATCGACCTCCGCGACGCCTCGGGGTCGGTCCAGGTGGTCGTGCGCGACGCCGAGGTCGCCAGTGAGCTGCGTAGCGAGTACTGCGTGAAGGTCGTCGGCGAGGTCGTCGCCCGACCCGAGGGCAATGAGAACCCCGAGCTGCCGACCGGCGCCGTCGAGGTGATCGCGCAGGAGATCGAGATCCTGTCGACGTCGGACCCGCTCCCGTTCCCCATCGACGAGCATGTGAGTGTCGGCGAGGATGCCCGATTGCGCTACCGCTACCTCGACCTGCGACGCGACGCGCCGGCCCACGCGCTGCGGCTTCGAGCACGTGCCACGAAGGTGATCCGAGACGTCATGGACTCGTTGGGGTTCCTGGACATCGAGACGCCGTACCTGACTCGCTCCACGCCCGAAGGTGCCCGCGACTTCCTGGTGCCGGTTCGGCTGCAGCCCGGTTCGTGGTACGCACTGCCCCAGTCGCCGCAGCTCTTCAAGCAGCTGCTGATGGTTGCCGGGATGGAGCGGTACTACCAGATCGTCCGCTGCTTCCGCGACGAGGACTTCCGGGCTGACCGACAGCCAGAGTTCACCCAGCTCGACATCGAGATGTCGTTCGTCGACCAGGACGACGTCATCGCCGTCGGTGAGGCGCTGGTCGCTGCGTTGTGGAGCGAGCTGCACGACTACCAGATCCCCCTGCCGCTGGAGCGGATGACCTACCGGGAGGCGATGGCTCGGTACGGCAGCGACAAGCCCGACATCCGGTTCGGCTGCGAGCTCGTCGACCTCACGTCGCATTTCGCCGGCACGGCGTTCCGGGTGTTCCAGGCCGAGCACGTGGGGGCCGTTGTCATGCCGGGTGGTGCGTCGCAGTCGCGCAAGGAGCTCGACGGCTGGCAGGAGTGGGCCAGGGCCCGCGGCGCGCGCGGCCTGGCCTACGTGCTCGTCCAGGACGACGGGTCGCTCGGTGGTCCGGTCAGCAAGAACCTGTCCGACGCCGAGCAGGCCGGTCTGGCCGAGGCGGCAGGCGCGCGGCCAGGCGACGCCATCTTCTTCGCGGCGGGCGCACGTCCCGACGCGCTGTCCCTGCTCGGAGCGGCCCGGCTCGAGATCGGGCGTCGAGGTGACCTGATCGACGAGTCGCGCTGGGCGTTCCTGTGGGTCGTCGACGCACCGATGTTCGAGCCCGACGGCGAGGGCGGCTGGACGGCCGTCCACCATCCCTTCACCGCACCCAACGACGACTGGAGCGACGCCTTCGACGCCGAGCCAGGCGAGGCCCTCGCGTACGCCTACGACATGGTGCTCAACGGCAGCGAGATCGGTGGCGGCTCGATCCGAATCCATCGACCCGACGTGCAGCAGCGCGTCTTCGACGTGATCGGCCTGACGACCGACGAGGCTGAGAACAAGTTCGGCTTCC
Source organism: Actinomycetes bacterium (assembly GCA_049282455.1). GTDB lineage: Bacteria > Actinomycetota > Actinomycetes > JAHEKZ01 > JAHEKZ01 > JBAPUB01. Next base: position 2,827 of record JBAPUB010000025.1, on the reverse strand, counting down.
TGCTCGAGGCGCTGCGCTACGGGCCTCCGCCCCACGGAGGCATTGCCTTCGGTCTGGACCGCCTTGCCGCACTCCTGGCGGGGGCCGCCTCGATCCGTGAGGTGATCGCCTTCCCGAAGACCGCCTCCGGCGGTGACCCCCTCACAGGGGCGCCGACACCGATCACCGCCGCCCAGCGGTCCGAGGCAGGCATCGACGCCCCGGCGCCTGAGGACAAGACCGCACCGGTCGCGAACCGACCCGGCGACGAGGTCATCCCCGACGAGCGACGCAACTAGCCGCATCACGAGAGGAGGCTCGGTGGACCAGGGCCCCGACCTGTTCGATGCGGTCGTCGAAGGGCTGACTCCGGGTCCTCTTGCGGCCCGGATGCGTCCTCGCACGCTTGACGAGGTCGTGGGACAGGACCACCTGATCCGGTCCGGCTCGCCGCTTCGTCGCCTGGTCGAGGGAGGCGGCGACGCGGCCGCCGGACCGGTGTCGCTGATCCTGTGGGGTCCGCCGGGCACGGGCAAGACGACGCTGGCGTCGTTGGTGAGCCACGAGACCGGACGTCGTTTCGTCGAGCTGTCGGCTGTCACTGCGGGGGTCAAGGAGGTCCGGGCGGTGGTCGACGGCGCCCGTCGGTCGCTGGCGACGGGTGGCGCAGAGACGGTGCTGTTCGTCGACGAGGTCCACCGCTTCTCCAAGACGCAGCAGGACGCTCTGCTCCCAGCCGTCGAGAACCGCTGGGTCGTCCTCGTCGCGGCGACGACCGAGAACCCCCACTTCTCGATCATCTCCCCCCTGCTGTCGAGGTCGTTGCTGCTGACGCTGCACCCCCTCGACGACGCGGCGATCCGGATCCTGCTCGACCGGGCGGCGGCCGACCCCCGTGGCCTCAACGGGATGCCGGTCGACGACGACGCGATGGCGGCGCTGGTCCGACTGGCCGGGGGAGACGCGCGCCGTGCACTCACCGCGCTGGAGGCTGCGGCAGGTGTCGCCGGTGACCGCGTGCTTGCGTCGATCGACGTGACCGCGGTCGAGCAGGCCGTCGACCGTGCGGCCGTGCGCTACGACCGCGACGGCGATCAGCACTACGACGTGACCAGCGCACTCATCAAGAGCATCCGGGGCAGCGACGTCGACGCCGCGCTGCACTACCTCGCCCGCATGGTCGAGGCCGGTGAGGACCCACGGTTCATCGCCCGACGTCTGGTGGTCCACGCCAGCGAGGACATCGGCATGGCCGACCCCACGGCGTTGCAGACCGCGGTCGCTGCGATGCACGCCACCCAGCTCGTGGGGCTGCCCGAGGCACGGATCAACCTCGCGCAGGCTGTCATCCACCTGGCTCTGGCCCCGAAGTCCAACGCCGTGGTCGTCGCGATCGACTCCGCGCTTGCCGACGTGCGGGCGGGGCTCGTCGGCTCGGTCCCCGCTCACCTGCGCGACGCCCACTACGTCGGTGCCAAGGACCTGGGACACGGCCGCAGGTACGTCTACCCGCACGACGATCCACGTGGTGTTGTGCCGCAGCAGTACGCGCCCGACCCGATCGTCGGGCGTCGCTACTACACGCCGGGCGACCACGGCCAGGAACGCCTCGTCACCGAGCGACTCGAGCGGCTGCGCGCCGTCCTGGACTCCGGGGCTGCTTCGGTAGGGTCAGGAGACGATCCCCGCTCGGCACCGACGGGTGACTGACCGGCTCACAAAGGAGTTCGACGACATGGAGTCCGCCGAGATCCGCAGCCGCTTCCTGCGGTTCTTCGAGGACCGCTCGCACACTGCTGTGCCCTCGGCGCCGTTGCCACTGGACGACCCCACCCTGCTGCTGGTCAATGCGGGCATGGTCCCGTTCAAGCCCTACTTCCTGGGCGAGCAGACCCCCCCGTACCCGCGGGCCGTCAGCGTGCAGAAGGTCGTGCGCACCCTCGACATCGACGAGGTCGGCAAGACGACCCGCCACGCGTCCTTCTTCCAGATGGCCGGCAACTTCTCCTTCGGCGACTACTTCAAGGAGACCGCGATCCCACTGGCCTGGGAGCTGCTCACCAACGACGTGGCCGACGGTGGCTTCGGGTTCGACCCCGACCGGCTGTGGGCGACGGTGTACGCCGACGACGACGAAGCTGCCGAGATCTGGCACCGCGACGTCGGTATGCCCAAGGACCGGATCCAGCGTCGCGGCATGCTCGACAACTTCTGGTCCATGGGTGTCCCCGGGCCCGCAGGTCCCTGCTCGGAGATCTACTACGACCGAGGGCCCGACCACGGCAAGGACGGCGGACCGGTCGTCGACGAGGAACGGTTCCTCGAGGTGTGGAACCTGGTCTTCATGCAATACGAGCGCGGCGAGGGCCCTGCCAAGGAGGGCTACCCGCTGCTGGCCGAGCTGCCCGCACCCAGCATCGACACGGGCATGGGTCTTGAGCGCATGGCCGCGATCCTGCAGGGCGTCGACAACATCTACGAGATCGACACCACGATGCAGATCATGCGTCGAGCCAGCGAGCTCGCCGGGGCACCGTACGGGGTCGACCACACCGCCGACGTCAGACTCCGCGTCGTGGCCGACCACGCCCGCACAGCGGTGATGCTGATCAGCGACCAGGTGACACCGGGCAACGAGGGCCGTGGGTACGTGCTGCGCCGTCTGATGCGACGCGTGGTGAGGTCGATGCGGCTGCTGGGAGCCGACCAGCCCACCATGCGGGAGCTCGTGTCGTCGACGATCGCGGCCATGGGGCCGCAGTACCCCGAGCTCGAGCTCGAGCGCGCGCGCATTCACGCGGTCGCCGAAGCCGAGGAGGACACGTTCTTGGCCACGTTGCGGTCGGGA
>JBAPUB010000024.1:0-6764 GCA_049282455.1 Actinomycetes bacterium | reverse complement strand
CCCCGCCCCGGGGCTGGCCGGTGCCGACCGCGCTGCTGATGCTCAGCGCCATCCCGGTCCTGGCCGGCACGCTGCGGCTGGTCCAGCTGGCCGGTGGTCCCGAGCTGATGCCGCCCGACCATCGGTTCGCGGACTTCCCGCTCCCGTTGGTGGTGCACATCGTCGCCGCCAGCACGTACGCGGTCGTCGGCGCTTTCCAGTTCCTGCCCCGGTTCCGCCGTCGCCACAGGACCTGGCACCGTAACGCCGGTCGGGTCCTGGGCGCGGCTGGCCTGCTCGTCGCCGGCTCAGCGATCTTCATGACGCTGTTCTACGAACAGCAGCCCGGCACCGGCTCCCTTCTCTACCTGCTGCGGCTGTTGTTCGGTTCCGCGATGGCCGCCTGCCTGGTTCTCGGTGTCACCACGGTCCGCCGCGGTGACGTCGTAGGACACCGCGCCTGGATGATCCGGGCCTACGCCATCGGACTCGCCGCAGGGACTCAGGCCTTCACCGGAGGTGTCGGTGGCGCGCTGCTCGGCGCGGGTGCGGTGCAGGGGGACCTCGCCAAGGCAGCCGCGTGGGCGATCAACCTCGCTGTCGCGGAGTGGGTGATCCGCCGCCAGGTCCTTACCGCACCGTCGGGCCCTGCCGACCACATCGGCCGACGTTCCGCACCGGCCGGAGCCCCGTCGTGAGAGCGAGCGACCGCCAGACCTACCAATTGCGTGTCGCAGGGCATCTGGACGAGCGATGGTCGGATTGGTTCGGGGAGCTCACCATCGCCCGCTACGACGACGGCACGTGCACACTCACCGGTCAGGTGGCCGACCAGGCACAGCTCCACGGCATCCTCGCCAGGCTGCGCGACATCGGCGCCACGATCCTGTCGCTGCGCACGCTCGACGGTGACGACAAGGAGGGCGCACGACGCCACGTGGTGACAAGTTACTCACGATCCCTTCCACGGTGAACCACGCCGCGCTGCCGACGGTGGTTCAGCGCCCTGCCAACAGGCCCAGCTCGCGGCCGCGGCGCACGGCGGCGCGGCGGTTGTTGACGCCGAACTTGGCGTAGATGCTCTTGGTGTGCGTGCGCAGGGTGTTGAGCGACACGAATAGGTGCTGGGCTATCTCGGGGCCGTCGAGTTCAGTGGCAAGCAGCTGCAGAACCTCGAGCTCACGGGCACTCAACGCGTCGGCGAGGCCGCTCGACGCGGCGGCCTTCTGTGGCTGTGTCGCTCCATGACCCAGTGCACCAGCGGCCGGGACCCGGCAGGCTGCCAACAGGGTGAGCGCGTGAGGCGAGGACTCGGGGTTCTCGGCAACGGCTGCCATCAGCGGGACGACGAGCGCGCCGTGCCGGGCGAATGCGCGTACCTGGCCTTCCGGTTCGGCAAGTCGCACCGCCCGGTCGAGGAGCTTCAGCGCGGGGGCCACACCGTCGACGGCGTCGACGGTCAGCGCCTGAAGGACGAGGACCTCGATGACCGTGGCTTCCCTGCCTCCGGCGGTCGCGGCGTCGAGCAACCGCCGCAGCAGGCGGTCGGCGTCGATGAGAGCAGCCCCGTCGGCGACCTGGCGGTAACGGGCCAGCATGGCCTCGGCGAGGGTCACGTGCTCGAACTCTCGCAGGTACGACAGCTGCTGCGACGCCGTCACGTCGTGGTCGTGGGCCCATCGCTCCGCGGCGTCCAGGTCTCCAAGCCGAATCAGAAGGCGAGCCGCCACAGCGTGGAGCGGACGCACGTTCGGCGAGAAGTCACCGAGGTACACCTGCTGCGCCTCCACGACGAGCTCGAGCGCACCAGTGAGGTCACCCTCGGCCTCGGCGAGCATCGCCGCGACGGCTCGCGACCGGTACGCGTACTGCGGCAGGCCGCGGTGCTCGCCCAGGCTGTTCGCTGCCACGAGCTGGTCCCGAGCGGTCTCGAGGTCGCCTCGCTCCAGGGCCACCTGGCCGCGGCCGACGTGGATGTCCGCGGTTCCGCGCGGCGTCTCCCCTGTCGTACTGGCGGCCACGCGCACGGCCTCGTCGTAGGTGGCCTGAGCATCGCGCAGCTGTCCCTGAGCCATCTGGATCTCGGCCACGGTCAGGTAGCACCCAAGGGCGTCTGAGATGTGCTTGGCGCGGCGAAGTCCGTCGATGCACGTCACGTAGGAGCGGCGCGCGTCGTCGAGCTCCCCGCTGGCCCAGTGCGCGAGCCCGGACAGACCGGCCGCGCCGGCCGGGACGACATCGTCGTCCGCGGTGGCCAGGTCGATCGCTCGTCGGGCGTGCCGGTGCGTCGCGGGGAGATCCCCGGACACCAGGGACAAGCCGGCCCAGTAGAGCTCGACGGCCGCAGGAACCCTGGCCAGCTCGGTGACGTCGACGACGACGACCTGGCTGCCCTGTCCTGATGTGGCACCACCGTCCGGTGCGAGGCGGGCACGGATCGCGGGCAGCTGGCGTTCGATCTCGCGGAGCCGCCTCTCGACGTCTCCGAACTCGTTGCTGGACATCAGTGCACCGACGAAGGCGATGGCGAGGACCGGGCGCCGCTGGACGACCTCGTCCGGCACGTCGTCGAGCCAGCGCCGAAGCGTGGCCTCCTGCCGGGTGCGTCGCAGGGCCGGGGTCGCCGCCTCGACAAGATCTGCGGCCCGCTCGAGGTCGCCTGCGGCCAGCGCGTGGCGCACCGCGGGGACCGGCTCTCCGGTCTCGTCGTACCAGCAGCTGGCGCGCAGGTGCAGCCCCGGGACAACCTCAGGTTGCTCGCTGCGAAGGTGCGCCTGCAGGACATCGGCGAACAGGTGGTGGTAGCGGTACCAGCTGCGCTGGTCGTCCAGCGGCACCAGGAACAGGTTCGCGCGCTCCAGCCTCTCGAGCATCGCCCGGCTGCCGGTCCGTTCAAGGACGGCGTCGCACAGCTCGCCGCCGAGCAGGTCGAGGACCGATGTCCGCTCCAGGAAGTCGCGGACCTCGTCGGACTGGCGGGACAGCACCTCGTCCGCGAGGTAGTCGACGACGTAGCGATCGGTCCCGGCGAAACCTGCGATGAAGTCGCCGACGTCGTCTCGGCCCTGCATCGACAGGGCTGCCAGCTGCAGCGCTGCCGCCCACCCCTCGGTCCGGGACTCGAGGGCCGACACCTCGGCCGGAGCGACGGGCAGGCCGCCGACGTCGGTGAGGTAGGAGGCAGTCTCGTCGACGGTGAAGCGCAGGTCGCGGGCGCGGATCTCGACGAGCTCGCCGCGTGCGCGCAACCGCGCCAGAGGGAGGTTGGGGTCTGCGCGGGTGCTGACCACCACGTGCAGGTTCGGTGGCCGGTGCTCAAGCAGGAAGTTCATCCCCTCGGCCACCTCAGTGCGGTCGGCGAGGTGGTAGTCGTCGAGGATCAGGTCCACAACGGTCGGCTGGGCCCCGACCTCGTTGACGACCGCGGTCAGCAGCGTCCGGCTCGCCGGCTGACCTGCGGCCAGCAACGGCAGCACACTCGACCCGACGCCCGGTGCCGCGGATGCCATGGCGGTCACGACGTAGAGCCAGAACGAGCCGGCGTGGCTGTCGGACTCGTCCAGCGATACGAACGCGACAGCGCGGGGCTCCGTCGACGTACGCGCCAGCCAGGAGGCCAGGACGGTGGTCTTGCCGAAACCAGCCGGGGCCGAGACGAGGGTGAGCGTCGCCTCGGAACCGGCGTCCATGAGTGCGCTCAGCCGCGGGCGAGGCACCAGCGCGCCGCGCAGTCGCGGCACGGAGAGCTTGGTCGCAACGAGGGAGCTGGCCATGCTCGCTCCCCTCGTACGGTCGAGCCCGATGCGAGGACCTTAGCCACCAGCCGTCCGTTCGTATCCGTGTGCGCGTGATCGGGCCCGGGAATGGCAAACCCCTCCTGACCTGCGAGAAGCTCAGGAGGGGTGTGGCGGTAGCGGTGGGATTTGAACCCACGGAGGAGTTGCCCCCTCACACGCTTTCGAGGCGTGCTCCTTCGGCCGCTCGGACACGCTACCGCCGAGGAGGATACCGGACGTCGTGTCGGTTGCTCACTCGCGCTGCTCGGTGAAGAACTCCTCCAGAAGCACGGCAGCCTCTTGGGCCAGCACACCGGACACCACCTCGGGTCGATGGTTGAGGCGGCGGTCTCGAACGACGTCCCACAACGTTCCAACTGCCCCCATCTCGTCGTTCCACGCGCCGAAGACCAGTCGGTCGACCCGGGCCAGCACCAACGCTCCGGCACACATCGTGCAGGGCTCGAGGGTGACGACCAGGGTGCACCCATCGAGTCGCCACGACCCGAGGGCGTCGGCCGCAGAGCGCAGGGCCACGACCTCGGCGTGCGCCGTCGGGTCGTGCCTGGCCTCACGGGCGTTGCACGCCGAGGCCAGCACTGCTCCGTCGCGGTCGAGGACGACGGCGCCGATCGGCACGTCACCGGTGGCCAACGCCAGTCGCGCCTGTTCCAGTGCAAGAAGCATGGCTGCGACGTCGTCCGTCATGGCGAGGGTCCCGCAACCGACCTAGGCGACGAGGTCGACGGCCTGGTCGTACTGCTCGGAGAACCCCAGGGCCTCGGCGATGCGCCCGAGAGCATCGTCGGGGAACAGCTCGAGGTCGTCGCACAGCTCGGCGATCAAGATGGTGTCGACGCCGAGGTCGGACAACAGGTCGAGGTCACCGGCCGGCTCGATGTCCTCCTCGTCGTCACCGTCGGGCATCGGCAGTCCCAGCCGGTCCAGAACCTGTGCCGCCAGCGGGGCATCGAAGGCGGCCGTGCAGTCGGAGAGCAGGAACCGCTCGTCGGTCCCGCGCACGCGCACGATCAGGAAGAAGTCCTCAGCCACAGAGACTAGGCCGATGGCACCCACCTCACCCGGCTGCTGGCGGAGCACTCGGACCAGGTGGTCGACGTCGTCTGCAGCCGCCGGGGGCAGCGCCGCGACCGACCACAACCCGTCCTCTCGCACAGCAAGCAGCGCGAAGTCGGGTTGGAGCTCGTCACCCATCGTCGCCTCCGCAGCCGCGCCCTGCCCCCGGAGAGATAGTCGCAGAACGTTCGACCGCTGCCTACCCCCTCCGACGATTGGCTGCCCGGTGCAAGTTGGCTAGGGTCCGCCACCATGCGCACTCTGGTCGTCGACCACCCTCTGGTGGCTCACAAGCTCACCGTTCTGCGGGACCAGGGGACCGACTCGCCGACCTTTCGGCGCTTGGCCGACGAGCTGGTCATGCTGCTCGCCTACGAGGCCACGCACAACGTACGCACTGAGCCCACCGACATCACCACACCGGTCGCCCCCAGCACTGGCACCAGGCTTGCCTACCCGCGACCCCTCGTCGTCCCGATCTTGCGGGCGGGGCTCGGGATGCTCGACGGAATGCTGAGGCTGCTGCCCACGGCGGAAGTCGGCTTCCTCGGAATGGTCCGCGACGAGGACACCCTCGCTGCCACGACCTACGCCACCCGGCTGCCGGACGACCTCGGCTTGCGTCAGTGCTTCGTGCTCGACCCGATGCTGGCGACCGGTGGGACGCTGGAGGCAGCGGTCCGGCTGCTGCTCCAGCGGGGCGCCGTCGACGTCACGGCCATCTGCCTGCTCGCAGCATCGGAGGGTCTGGACTTCATTGCAGGGGCGCTGGGCGACTCACCCGTCACCGTGGTCACCGCGGCGGTCGACGAGCGGCTCAACGACAAGGGGTACATCGTGCCGGGCCTCGGTGATGCCGGAGACCGGCTCTACGGCACCACCGGCTGACCGGCGGCGTCGCGGTCACTGCGCCTTGAGCGCGGTGACGACCTTCCCCAACGAGTCCTTGGCATCGCCGAACAGCAGCTGTGTCTTGGGGTCGAAGAGAAGCTCGTTCTCGATCCCGGCGAAGCCCGGACGCATCGACCGTTTGAGGAACACCACGGACTGTGCCTGGTCCACGTTCAGGATCGGCATACCGGAGATGGGCGTACCGGGTTCGCGAGCGGCCGGGTTCACGACGTCGTTGGCGCCGACCACCAGCACGACGTCGGTCGACGGGAACTCCGGGTTGATCTCGTCCATCTCCTTGAGCTGCTCGTAAGGCACGCTGGCCTCCGCCAGCAGCACGTTCATGTGACCAGGCATACGACCAGCAACGGGATGGATCGCGTACGCCACGTCGATCCCTCGCTCGTTGAGCAGGTCGACGAGCTCCTTGAGGGTTCCCTGCGCCTGCGCGACCGCCAACCCGTAGCCGGGGACGATGATCACTTTCGAGGCGTAGGCCAGCTGGATCGCGACGTCCTGAGGCCCGAGTGACTTCACCGGACGGTCAGACGCGACACCGCCACCCAGGGTCGAGGTACCCGAGAGTGCACCGAACAACGTGCCCGTGATGGGACGGCCCATAGCCGTGGCCATCAACCGGGTGAGCAGCGTTCCGCTCGCTCCGACCAAAGTTCCGGCGATCAGCAGCAGGACGTTGTCGAGCACGAAGCCCGAGGCCGCGACCGTCAGACCGGTGAACGCGTTGAGCAGCGAGATCACGATCGGGACGTCGGCACCGCCCACCGGCAAGACGAACAGAACTCCCAGCAGCAACGCGAAGACGGCCAGCAGCAGCACCAGAGCGGTCGACCTGGTCGGAAGCACCGCAACCGCGAGCGCCACCGACGCGACCGCGGTCAGGATCGCGAGCCACTTCATGCCGGGGAACACCACGGGTCGAGACGTCATCAGGCCCTGAAGCTTGAGGAAGGTGACGACCGAGCCGCTGAACGACACCGAGCCCACGAGAATGGTGAAGACGGAGGCAGCGAGGCTCCCGAT
>JBAPUB010000023.1:0-11254 GCA_049282455.1 Actinomycetes bacterium | reverse complement strand
GGCCACGAGCAACCACACCTCGGTGCCGTCCCAGACCGGGCCGATGGTGTTGATCATGACCCGGCGCTCGTCGTCGGTGGACCCCAGGATCGGCAACAAGTTGCCGACCCCGAAGTCGAACCCTTCGAGGAAGAAGTAGCCGATCCACAGGACCGCGATGAGAACGAACCAGAACTCTGCGAGAGACATCGTGGGCTCCTGTCAGTACGCGAACGTGAGCGGCTTGTCCTCGCTCCGTCCGTCGTAGATCTCGTCGGCGCTCGAGGTGGTCATGTCGGGTGGCCCGACCTTGGCGAAGTGCCACGTCAGTCCAACCTCGATCACGGCGAGGACTCCGTAGAGGAGGGTCAGCGTGATCATCGAGATCCACACTTCGGCGGAGCTGACCGCCAGCGAGATGCCGTTGGCCGTCAGCAGGAGGCCGTAGACCGACCACGGCTGACGACCCATCTCGGTGAAGATCCAGCCGAAGGAGTTGGCCAGCAGCGGCATGAAGATCGCGGCGATGGCGAGCCGACCCAGCCAGCGGCTGTCCACGGTGCGTCCGCGCCGGAACAGCCACAGGCAGGTGGCGGCGAACATGGCAGCCAGGGCACCCCAGCCGATCATCAGCCGGAACGACCAGTAGGTGACCGGAATGTTCGGCTTGTAGTTGACACCTTGGCCGAACTGCTGCTCCTCCGCTGCCTGGATGTCGTTGAGCCCCTCGACCGTTCCGTTGAAGTTGTTCGTTGCCAGGAACGAGGCCAGACCGGGTACCCGGATGGAGTAGACCTCCTCGCTGCCGTCCAGACTGCCCAGGGTGAACAGGCTGAAGCCGAGGTTCGCCTTGGAGTTCCAAGCAGCTTCGGCCGCGGCCATCTTCATCGGCTGCTGCTGGGTCATCACCTGGGCGGCGAAGTGCCCGCTGACCGCGACACCGAGGGCACCCACGATCACCGTGATGGCACCAAGCTTCATCGAGGTTCGCATCACGGTCAGGAACTGGCCCCGGACCAAGTGCCACACCGAGATTCCGAGCATGAACGTGCCCGCCGTGAGGAAGGCGGCCGTCATCGTGTGCCCGAACGTGACGAAGGCGGTCTTCTGGAAGAGCACCGCGAAGATGTTGGTCATCTCCGCACGGCCGGCTTCGACGTCGACGCGGTAGCCGGACGGGTGCTGCATCCAGGAGTTGGCGGCCAGGATGAAGTAGGCCGAGATGTTGGTCCCGATCGCGGCCAGCCAGATCGTCGCGAGGTGCACCCTCTTGGGCAGGCGGTCCCACCCGAAGATCCACAGGCCTAGGAAGGTCGACTCGAGGAAGAACGCGAGCAGCCCCTCCATGGCCAGCGGAGCACCGAAGATGTCACCGACGTAGCGGGAGTACTCACTCCAGTTCATCCCGAACTGGAACTCCTGCACGATGCCAGTGACGACCCCGATCGCGAAGTTGATCAGGAACAGCTTCCCCCAGAACTTGGTGGCCTGGAGGTACACGTCCTTGCCCGTTCGCACCCAGGCCGTCTGCAGCCCGGCAACGAGCATGGACAGACCCAAGGTGATCGGGACGAACAGGAAGTGAAAGACCGTGACGATTCCGAACTGCCACCGGGCCAGGTCGAGCGCATCCACGTCGAGCCTCCACAGACGTCGTTTCAGGCCGAGCGACCTGACTCGGAACAGCGTCTCGCAGTGATTCGGCCAACCCCCGGGACGAAGGTCCCAAACCCTCGGGTCGATCGACCGGAATTCTGCGGCACGGCGTCGGGTGCCCGGTCCGAATCCCGCCGGTCCCCGCGCTTGGGTTCTGACAGGGTGGCGCCGTGACCGACGCCCACCCAGCAGCCGCCGGTCCGCAGGCGCGCTCCGGTGGGGTCTGGGTCGCCCTGCTCGTCGTGTACGTCGTCTGGGGCTCGACCTACCTCGGGATCCGCATCCTGGTGGCCGACGTCCCGCCGTTGATCGCCATGGGGGTCCGGTTCCTCCTCGCCGCTGCGATCATCGCCACGATCGTGAGGCTGCGGACCGGCCGAGGGGCCCTTCGGGTCTCAGGGCGGATGTGGCGGTCGGCGTCACTGCTGGGGTTCTTCTTCATCGCCTGTGGCAACGGAGGGGTCGCGGTGGCGGAGCAGACCGTCCCGAGCGGGCTCGCCGCGCTTCTCGTCGCAGCCATGCCACTGTGGGTCGTTCTGATGCGGGTCGGTTTCGGCGGCGAGCGCCCCAAGACCCTCACGTGGGCCGGAACCTTGCTCGGACTCGCCGGCATTGCAGTGCTCGCCCGTCCCGACCCGTCAGGAGACGTCGCACTGTGGGGGGTGCTGACCGTGCTCGGTGCCACGGTGATGTGGGCGACGGGGGTGTTCTCCTCACCGAGACTCGTCCTGCCCGACGACCCGTTCGTGACGACGGTGTACGAGATGCTCGCCGGGGGCTTGGTCATGCTCGTGCTCAGCGTGCCCACGGGGGAGTGGGTGGGATTCGACGTGACCGCCGTGCCGCAGGACGCCTGGCTGGCTTTCGTGTACCTCACGGTGATCGGGTCGGTCGTCGCCTTCAGCGCGTTCGTGTGGCTGCTGAAGCATGCCCCCGTGTCGCTCGTCACCACCTACGCGTACGTGAACCCCGTCGTCGCGGTGTTCCTGGGCTGGCTGGTCCTCAGCGAGCCGGTCACCGCCGTGATCGTCGTCGGCGGCGGTCTAGCGGTCGTCGGCGTGGCCATGGTCGTGCGCGGAGAGCGCGAGGAGCCGGTCGAGGGGGAGGTCGTCTAGAACGCCACGGCGACGGCCACGAACCGGTCGTTGGCCGTCGGCTCGCCCACCGTGACCCGGACGCCCTCGTTGCCGAAGGCCCGGACGACGACGCCGGCGTCCTGGCAGGCGTCGGCGAAGGCGCCGCTGCGCTCACCCAGACGCAGCCACACGAAGTTGCCCTGGGACTCCAGGACGTCGCAACCGCCTTCGCGCAGCAGTCGTACGACGCGGGTGCGCTCACCGACCACGAGTCCGACACGGCGCAGCAGCTCAGCCTCGGCGTCAAGCGAGGCCAACGCAGCCCGCTCTGCCAGGGCGGTCACGCCGAAGGGGACTGCTGCCTTTCGAAGTGACGTGGCCACTCGTTCCGATGCGACGGCGTAGCCGATCCGGAGCCCGGCCAGCCCGTAGGCCTTCGAGAAGGTACGCAGCACCACGACGTTCGGGCGGTCGGCCAGCAGGGTCAGCGCGTCCGGACAGTCGTCGCGCCGTACGAACTCGACGTAGGCCTCATCGATGACGACAAGCACATCATCGGGAACCTGGTCGACGAAGCGCACGAGCTGTGCGCCGGTCACCACGGCACCTGTTGGGTTGTTCGGCGTGCACACGACCACTGCTCGGGTGCGCTCGGTAAGCGCGGCGAGCATCGCTGGCAGGTCGTGCGTCTCGTCGGGTCGCAGCGGCACCATCACCGGTGTCGCACCGGCCAGACGGGTCAGAATGGGGTAGGCCTCGAACGAACGCCACGCGAACACCACCTCGTCACCGGGCTCCGCACAGATCTGGATCGCCTGACCCAGCACAGCGACCGAGCCAGTCCCCAGGGCGATGCGGTCCGTGCCAACACCATGCCGCAGAGCAAGTGCCTCGACGAGTCGGCTCGCCGCGAAGTCGGGGTAGCGGTTGACCGACACCGCCGCGTCCACGATGGCGGCGACGACGGAGGGCAGGGGCGGGAACGGGTTCTCGTTGCTGCTCAGCTTGAAGGCCCCAGGAGCGGCAGGTCTGCCCGCCCGGTAGTCGGCGATGGAGTCGACCGCCGCGCGCAGACGCGGTCCGTGCGACGCCAGCTCAGCATGCGGATCGGACACCGAACCTCCTTCGGAAGCAACCTACTGGGACCAGCCATAGGCTGCGCGGGTGACCGAGGCCAGCAGCGAGCTCGCGCCACCCGGGACACGCCAGGTCCTCGAACGCGGGCGCCCCATCGGGTACGTGATGGCTGTGGGGGGCGCGTTGCTGTTCAGCGTCAACGGTTCGGTGTCCAAGGTCACGCTGGCCTCGGGCCTGGACGCCCTCGACCTGGTGCTGTTGCGATGCGCAGGTGCCATGTTCGCGCTCCTGCTGCTCGTGCTGGTGGTCGAACCCGCCCGGCTGAGGGTCCGGAATCGTGAGTGGCCGCTCCTGCTCCTGTATGGAGTGATCGGGATCGCCCTCGTCCAGTGGCTCTACTTCGTCGCGATCGCGCGGCTCCCCGTTGGCATCGCCTTGCTTCTGGAGTTCACCGCGCCGCTGCTGGTCGCACTCTGGGCGACGTTCGTCCAGCGCAAGGACCTCGGTCGCACGGTGTGGCTGGCGCTGGCTCTCGCACTTCTCGGCTTGGCCCTGGTCGCCGAGGTGTGGGACGGCCTCACCCTCGATCTCGTCGGCGTACTGGCGGCAGCAGCAGCTGCCGTCTCGCTGGCCACGTACTTCGTCGCCGGCGAGCGTGCCGTCGCCTCGCGTGACACGTTGTCGTTGGCCTTCTGGGCGTTCGTCGTGGCTACCGTGTTCTGGTCGGTCGCTCACCCGTGGTGGACCATCCCTTGGAGCGAGCTCAGTGTCGAGGTGTCGCTCGGGGGCAACCTCTCGGCCTGGTCGGTGCCGTTGTGGTCACTGGTGGCCTGGATCGTTCTGCTGGGAACGGTGGCCCCGTTCCTCCTGGTGATCGGTGCGCTCAGGCACGTGCCCGCCACCCGGGCGGGAATCGTGGGGACGATCGAGCCGGTACTGGCCGGTGTCGTGGCGTTCCTGTGGCTGGGCGAGGTGCTGTCGGCGATCCAGGTAGCCGGTGCGCTCGTGGTGATCGTCGGGGTCAGCCTGGCGCAGCTGGCGACATCGACCCCGAACCCGGGCTCGGGGAAGGAGTCGGAGGTGTCAGGGGAGGCGTCACCGGAGTGACGATGCGCTTGACCTCTGCTGAGGTGAGGCCGACACCGCCGAGTGTGATCTCGTCACGCACCTGAAGGGCGCCGTCTGGGCTGAAGTAGAGGACCGTGAAGGTCAGGGGGGTCGGCGCCTCGGACTGCAGAGCACGCAGCCCGGCGCCACCGCTCGACCCCTGGACGAGCAGCCGGGTCCCGTTGCCGAGGTAGATGTCACGCCTCTCGTGCACGTGGCCCGCCAGGACCAGCGGTGTCAGGCCCGCGAGCGCAGGCGCAGCGGCGGGGTCATGGACGACCACGACGTCCACCGGGTCGGGCTGGGCGGCTGCCACGCGCGCCAGACGCTCCCCCTGCGCGATCACCGACGCCTCGTCTGCGGTCGTCGACTTGTCCGGTGTGAACCGTGGGTCGCCAGACCCCAGGATGCTGAGTCCGTCGACTGTGACGACCGAGCCTCGCAGAACCGTGGTGTTCGGCATCGCGTCGATCGCCGACTCGATCGTCGACGAGTCGTGGTTACCCCGTGCGTAGACGTACGGCACTCCCAGAGTCTTGATTCCGTCGAGCAGCCCGATCTCCGCTGTCGTGCCGTGGTCCGCGATGTCGCCGGAGTCGATCACGAAGTCGACGTTGTACTGCTTGATGATCGTCCGCATGATCGGCCACACGTTCGGGTTCAGGTGGATGTCCGACACCTGCAGGACTCGGATGCTGTTCGTCGTGGGTCCAGTCGTCGGCAACGCGACGACCGCAGCGGACAGCTTCGAGACGTTGTTCACCAGGCTCGCCAGCTGCTCGCCGTAGAGGTGGATGTTCCCGACGACCTGGTCGGCGTCACCGACGACACGTGGCGCGTAGGTGAGCAGGCCGGTGTACCGCGGCTGCGCAAGGGCACGGTCGTTCCAGGTGGCGCCCCCGACAAGCGCGCCGGCGGCGAACAATACCAGGACGGCGAGAGCTGCCTGCGTCGCAAGACGTGGACGCCGGTAGACCGCCAGAACCATGAGACTTGCACCGACGACTGCACCGAGGAGTCCCTGGATCACTGACTGCCAGATGATGCGGCGCGCGGCGGCCACGATCTCCTGCTGAGTCGCGGGTGCGGACCGGTCGTTCAAGAGCGACTGCGCCGCGCTGAGGTCAACCGACTCGACTTGGCTTCGCAGGGACAGCGGGCCGTCATGGGTGTCGAGTGAGACCGTTCCAAGTGGTGGTATCTCGATCACCGTGTCGCCCGTCCACGACAGGACCACCTGGGTCCGAACGGTCAGGGGCCCGATCTGCTCGGTTCGTTGTCCGAGGAGGAGCAGCCCGACCAGTGCACCGATCGTGGCGACGACGACCAGACCCGCTGCACGGAGGACGGCATGCCACGAAACGTCTCGACGGAGAAGCTCAACTACCCGTCGTCCACGGCGCTCCGGTTGCTCGCCAGTGGTCACTCACCCACGGTACGCGGCTCTCAGGCCGGGACGTCCGAGTCGCCCTCCGGCGGCGCGAACACCACGGCGAGATGAAGCTCCTCGATGACGTCCTCGAACCGGTGGGGCTGCAGGGCAGGGACGAAGATGACGTCTCCGCCCTTGACCTCCGAGGACTCGTGCGGCGTCACGAGGCGGCCCCGTCCGGCCAGAACGACGTAGATCTCGTCCTCGGTGTGCGGACTCTGGGTGTCCTCCTCGCCCGGCTGCAGGACGTACAGCCCGGCAGACAGCGAGCCAGACCGGCAGAACTCGACCCAGGGCCCGCCGTCGGCGTGCCGACGGAACTCCATCGTCTCCTGCGAGAAGACCTCCATGCCGTCCACCTTTCAGCCGCGCCGAATGTAACCCACCGTGCGGGTGGACGGCGTCAACTCGGAATGTCCCAGGTGAATCGGTGCGTGTGTATGTCGAAGTACACGAACGACTCGGTGGTCCGGACGTTCGGAAGAGTCTTGATCCGGTCGTTGACGACCGTGAACAGCTCGTCCATGTCGGCGCACACGACCTCGGCGAACAAGTCGAACGATCCGGATGTCAGGACCACGTAGATGACGTTGTCGACCTCAGCGATCGCGTCGGCAACCTCGCGGATGTCGCCGTCGACGGCGATCCCCACCATCGCCATGACGGGCAGCCCCAGTGCGAGGGGGTCGGTGACGGCCACGACCTGGAGCAGACCGGAGTCCATCAGCCGCTGGACGCGCTGTCGGGTTGCGGGGGCGGACAGTCCTGCGATGGGGGCCAGGTCCGCGTAGCTGATCCTTCCGTCGCGCTGCAGCTCTCGGATGATCGTCTTGTCGGTCGCGTCGAGATCGACTCGGGTGGTCACGCCGGTGTCAGATCCCGGCCGAGAGGCCGAAGTCGATGGACAGGTTCGCGCCCGTGATCGGAGCCGCCGCAGGCTGAGCCAGGAACCAGATGAGCTCTGCCACCTCGTGTGGCTGGATCAGTCGGGCCCCCGGCCCCTGGGGGTACTCGGCGAGCAGGTTGCGCACGTAGCCCTCGGGGTCGCCGGCACCGAACGTGTCCGCCTGGTAGCGGATCATGGGCGTGTCCACATCGCCAGGGCACACCGCGTTCACGCGCACACCATGCGTTGCCAGCTCCAGCGCCAGCGACTTGGTCAGGATCGACACCGCGCCCTTGCTGGCGCAGTACACGGCAGCGCCGGCGTTCCCCTGGATCCCCGCGTCGCTGCTGACGTTCACCACACACCCCGAAGTCGTGACGAGGTGAGGGATCGCCGCGGCGGTGACGAAGAACAGACCTTTGAGGTTGACGTCGAGCACCCGGTCGAAGTCGGCCTCGTCGGTGTCTGCAGTGTGTCCCTCCGTCCAGACTCCTGCGGCATTCACCAGGCAGTCGAGCCGGCCGGCTGCAGCGACGCACGACGACACGATGGCCCGGCACGCAGAGACGTCGCGAAGATCGCCGGGGATGCCTGCAACCGCACCGACGGTGTCGGCCGTACGCCGTGCCCCGAGAGCGTCGACGTCGGTGACGACAACCTGCCAGCCACCCGCGGAGAACCGAGTGGCCACGGCGCCACCCACACCACCGGCGGCGCCCGTGACGAGCACGACCGGCTTGACCAGGGTGGTCGGGTCGTCGCCCGCCATGGCCGTCACGAGCGCTCCTCGGCGATGGAGTTGCCGCCGTCGACGACGACGCACTGGCCGGTGATGTATGACGCACCCGGTGTCGCCAGCCACACCACGGCGCTGGCCACCTCGTCAGGGTTCGCCGAGCGCCTCATCGGAGTGCGCTCGCCCTGCAAGCGTTCGTGCTCGTTCTGCGAGCCGGTCGCGATCCAGCCGGGGCAGACCGCGTTGACCGTGATGCCGGACTCCGCGCCCTCCAGCGCCAGCGCCCGGGTGAGGCCGACCATTCCGGCCTTCGCCGCCGCGTACACGGGTTCGGCTCGCATTGCCATCACGGGGCCGGTGATGGACGCTACGTTGACCACCCGACCGAACCCTGCGCCCACCATCTGGCTCCAGGCGGCACGCGTCACGAAGTACGCGGTGTCGAGGTTCCGCGCAATCCCTGCGTGCCACTGATCGTCGGACATGTCGATGCCACCAGCGGAGTCGACAGGATCGGTCACGCTGGTCATGCCCGCGTTGTTGACCACGATGTCGAGCCGACCGAATGCAGCCAGCGACTCGTCGACCAGGGCCTGTGCCTGCATGCTGTCCGTGAGATCGGCAATCGTGCCGAGAGCTTCGATGCCCTCGTCGCGCAGCTCACGAGCCCGTTGCTCGATGCGTGCACTCGTGGACGACACGACCACCTTCGCGCCGAGGACGCCCAGCAGGCGTGCTGACGCGAATCCGATACCCGTCTCACCGCCGGCGCCGGTGACCAGGGCGACTCGCCCGGTGAGCTCGAAGAGGCTGCTCACCCGGATCAGCCGAACAGCTCGTTGATCGCCTTGGTGAAGACCTCGGTGTGCAGGTCGACATCGGCAGCGGTCGTCGTCGGGCACATCAAGGCCATGTTGTGGAACGGAGTCATCAGGACGCCGCGGTTCAGGGTGTACAGGTGCATGTACTCGTCGAGATCGTCGTCTCCTGCGCCGGCCGACTCGGTGCCATTTCGTGGCGCCGGGCGCGCGAACCGGTACTCGGCGCGCGCACCGAGCTGGCTAATCGTCCACGGGACGTCGAAGCCGTCGAGGACCTTCTGGACGCCGTCGGTGAACGCCGTCGCCAAGGCGATCATGTGCTCGAAGGCCGAGTCGGTGAGAACCTCGCCGAGTGTGGCGCGCGCCGCTGCCATCGACATGCCGTTGCCTGCCAACGTGCCACCGACTCCACCGACGTCGACGAGGTCGGCGTCGGGGTGGGCGTTGATGCGGTCGGCGACGTCCTGGGTGATCCCGTAGGTGCCGATCGGGATACCACCGGCGATCGACTTGCCGATGACGAAGATGTCCGGCTGCAGCCCCAGCTGTCCGGTCATGCCACCGGGGCCGGCACTGAACGTGTGGGTCTCGTCGATGAGCAGGAGTGCGCCGTACTTGCTGCACAGCGCCCGAAGCCCCTCGAGGAAGCCTGGCTCGGGAAGCACGATGCCGATGTTGGTGAGCGCCGGCTCGGTGATCACGACCGCGACGTCGCCGTGCGCCAACGCCCGCTCCACGGACTCCAGATCGTTGAACTCAGCCACCCTTGTCGTGTTCCCCGGATCGGTCGCGGGTCCGACGTTGCCCGGGCGGGCCAAGGTCTCGCCGTCGGGTCCGTACACGACCACTGTCTCGTCGACGCTGCCGTGGTAGCAGTACGAGAACGCCAAGACCTTCGGCTTGCCCGTCGCCAGGCGCGCGAGCCGCAGCGCCCACCGGTTTGCGTCGGTCGCCGTCAGCGAGAAAGACCAAAGCGGAAGACCGAAGCGCCGGGTCAGCTCGCCACCGACCCAGGCGGCGTCCTCGCCCGGCAGCATGGTGGTGATGCCTCCGAGGACTCCGATGCGCCGTTGGACAGCCTCAACTGTTGCCGCCGGGGAGTGCCCGGCCATGGCCGCTGTGTCGCCGAGGGCGAAGTCGACGTAGCTGTGCCCATCGATGTCGGTGATCCGATTTCCGTGTGCCTCGCCGAGGTACAAAGGGAACCCACCGGACCACTTGACCATCCAGGTCATCGGAACCCCACCGAACAGACTGCTCTTGGCTGCCTCGAAGGCTGCGGCGCTGGCCGGGTTCTGCTCGCGGTAGGTCGACCGCTCGCGGTCGATGAGCTGGGCGAGTCGGGTGCGGTCGAGGGTGGGCACGGGTCCTCCAGGGACGATCAGTTCGGTGGATTGTCCCTACTCTAGCAACCGATCCGTAAGTCTGACAACCGCTGCACCTCGGAATCGTTCGCGCAGTTTCGACACTGCGAACGAATGCCCACTCCGCGGGGTCCCGTGTGCCAAGATCGCCGCCCGTGACGCCGTACCGCGTGCAGTTCGTGTGCCTGGGCAACATCTGCCGCTCTCCGATGGCCGAGTCGGTGCTGCGCCGCCAAGGTGAGCAGGCCGGCCTCGGCCGCGCCCTGTCGGTCGACAGCGCCGGGACCGGCGGCTGGCATGTGGGCGACCCTGCCGACCGTCGCGCCCGCGCGGTGCTTCTCGACCACGGCTATGACGCCGACCACACAGCCAAGCAGTTCCAGCCGACCATGTTTGCCGATCGCGACCTGGTCGTGGCGCTGGACTCCGACAACCTGCGCGACCTGCGACGGCTGGCCCCGGACAAGGCGACGTCCGGCTCGGTCCGGTTGCTCCGCGAGTTCGACCTGGACGCCGACTCGCTCGACGTCCCCGACCCGTACTACGGGGGCCGCGAAGGCTTCGTGGAGGTCCTGCGCACCATCGAGTCAGCCTGCGTAGGGCTCCTGGACCATCTTCGGGCCTCGACTCGCGCTCACTAGGGCGATCCCTCTCACCCGGACGCCGTAGATCAAGGCCCTTCCGGGGGGCGCAGCTGATCGAGAGGCGGAGCAGCCGCCAGGTCATCGGCGAGCAGCCCGAACATCTCGGCGTCGACGCACGCGCCATCGTTCGAGACGAAGAACGAGCGAAGTGTGCCTTCGTGGCGCATCCCTGCGGAGCGGACGCTGCGGAGGCTCGCCACGTTGTCGGCTTCACACTCTGCTTGCACACGGACCAGACCTAGTCCGAACGCGTGTGCTGCGGCGAGCCGAAGAGAGCGAGCCGCGAACTGACGGCCCCGGAACTTCGGCGCTACCCAGCAGGCGGCACTGGCCCGTCCGTGTCGCCAGCTGATGCCCTTGAGTGCGCGGCGACCAGCAAGCCGGTTCGTCTGTACATCCACAAGCGCCCACTCCCAAGCTTCGCCGGACGCCACCTTTGCGGCGTGGCCGGCGATCCAATGCAGTGCGGCGTCCTC
>JBAPUB010000022.1:0-2185 GCA_049282455.1 Actinomycetes bacterium | reverse complement strand
GGGTCGGAGTGCTACCAGCGCTGCTCACCGAAGTCTGGGTCAGCGAGTCACCTGCCTGCTGCTCGATGAACGACTGGGCGCGACTGATCCCGGTGCCCGGATCGGCGTCGTACGAGCGGGCGGCCGTGACCCCCTCCTGGGCGGCGGCAAGGGCAAGGCTGCGTGCGTAGAACCACAGACCGGCCTGCACGATGCTGAAGATCAGCAGCAGCAACGCGGGACCAAGAATGGCAACCTCCAGGCTCGCCGACCCGCGGTCGCGGGACGACCCCGGTCGGGGAACGAGTCGTCGCTGCCTGAGCATTTCGTCGTCTTCCGGCTACTTGATCTGGTCGGTCCGGCGAGTCACGGCGATGGTGATCGCGGTGACGAGCAGAGTCGCGACTGCGACAAGCCCGAGCGCGATGATCACCATCTCAAGGGTCGACACACCACCCTCCGGATCGGCTCCTCGCGCGCGTTGGGCCACGCCAGCGCGTGCCCGCGCGGTGAGCCCCCGCAAGAAGATGAGGGTGGGCAGGATCAGGTCGTCGCTCATGTTCTGGTCTCCCTTGATCAGTCGTGCTCCTGGTGGTTGGTCGAGCGGGTCAGCCGAAGAGGATGCGGGCGAAGGCGGGGTAGCCGATCAGGGCCATGAACGCGATCCCCAGCAGCGCGACTGGGACGATCATGTGCTCGGACGCTGCATTGGCCTGCGCAGCATTGGCGGTTAGTAACTGGGTGCGCAGGGAGGCTGCACGGGCTCGCAGGGTCGCGTAGACAGCGGCACCGTCCTCCCCCGAGAGTCGCATGATGTCGGCGATGTCGCCCAGCTCGGGCACGCCAACGTCGTCCGCCAGGTCGGCCAGTCCTTTCCAGGGAGGCTGACCGGAAAGTTGTGCGCGCGTGAGTGCGTCGCGGATACGGATGAAGGCGGGTGAGTCACCGACCGTCGCGGCTCGTTCGAGGGCCTCGACCGCTCCAGCGTCGCCCGCGCGTTCGAGAGCGACAAGTTCGAGGTAGGCGCAGACCGCGTGGCGCAGCTCGTGGCGGGCTGCGGCTGCCCTTCGGTGCAGGTCCACGTCGGGTACGAAGAAGAGCGCGGCGGCAAGCGCCAAGGATGCGACCGCCGGGACAACCAGAGGCGGGACCGCCCCCATTGCTGCCAAGACGATCCCGAGCAAGGCCGGGAAGACCAGCCCGAGCAAGCCGTAGCCCACCTTGCGCACCGCCAGGCCTTCAGGTGTCTCGCCCACCAGCTCAAGATCCACGCGGAATCGACTCAAACCGAGGGAATCGACGATCCCCGGAACAACCCGCGCGGCCACCTGATCCATTGGCCCGGGAAGCCTCACACCCGACGGTGCCGCTCCGGTCTGATCGACGCCGTCGAGGCGGGCCAGAGCGGACTTGAGATCGGGCGTATCAGTCAGAACGGATCGCACGACGAGGGTGACCCCTGCCCCCACGCAGGCACCCGCCAGGATGACCGGCGCGGTGATCACGTGAGACCCGCCGAACTCGTCATCTGGCGGCTCACGGGTTGCGGGTCCAATCGGCCGGGGCCGCCGATCGGGTGGCTCGCAAGGAAGCGTGGCTCAGGCTTGGTCAGGGTTAGTGCGCGCATCCAGGCCAACGCGCCGACGAAGCCAAGGGTGATGACGGCAAGGACGAGCTGGCCAAGAGTTGTGCCGTACGGGGCGAGGTAGGTGCCGTTGAGCGCGCCCAACGCAACGACGCCCAACGTGATGAGGGTGACCGCTCGGGCCGTGGTGCGTGGCTTGGCTCGTTCTGCTTCCACCTTTCGGCGCATCGCGACTTCCTCGGCGACCGAGTCCGCGACCGCTGCCAGCACTCGGGCCAGGCCAGGCCCGCGGCGGCGGGCTCCCAGGATCAACGTCGCGGCGATCAGGTCTCCGGTGGCATCGTCGAGGTCGTCGGCGAACGCGCGCAGCGCGGACTCGGTGGGCCAACGCGCAGCCAATCTGGCCGACAAGGCCGAGACCTCGATTTGAACTGGCGCAGGGCACGTCCGCACCGTCGCCGTGATCGCCTGCTCAAGTCCGACACCGACGACGAGGATGTCGCCCAGACGGCGCGCCCATTCCTCGACAGCCTCGATCCGATCGATCGCGCGAGCCGCCTCTCGCGAGGTGGATAGCAACACAGGCAATCCCAGAACGGTTAACGCGACGATGAGGCCGGC
>JBAPUB010000021.1:0-25913 GCA_049282455.1 Actinomycetes bacterium | reverse complement strand
TAGACTCGTCGAGCCGCCAACCACGTCAAAGGGGTCTATTTCATGGCTTTCCAGGTCGGAGAGACCGTTGTCTATCCCCACCACGGGGCCGCCAAGATCGAAGCCATCGAGACCCGAGTCGTCCGCGGCGAGTCCAAGCTCTACCTCGTGCTGAAGGTCGCCCAGGGCGACCTCACCGTCCAGGTTCCCGCCGACAACGCCGAGTACGTGGGCGTACGTGACGTCGTCAACGCGGCCGGCCTGGAGAAGGTGTTCGACGTGCTGCGGGCGCCGTACACCGAGGAGCCCACCAACTGGTCGCGCCGCTACAAGGCCAACCTCGAGAAGCTGGCCAGCGGCGACGTCATCAAGGTCGCCGAGGTCGTGCGCGACCTCTGGCGCCGCGAGAAGGACCGCGGCCTGTCCGCCGGCGAGAAGAGAATGCTGGCCAAAGCCCGTCAGATCCTTGTGTCAGAGCTCGCACTTGCCGAGAAGACCAATGAGGACAAGGCCGAGACCATCCTCGACGAGGTTCTCGCCTCCTGACGCCTGCTCCACCGCCGGCGTGAGCCGGCGGGCCCTCGGTTCGAGGTCGACCCGAGGAGAGTCATGCGTCGCCCGCGCTCTGGTGGTGTGCCGAACGCCGTCGTCGAGCTGCTGCGCCTGTTCGTCGTGGTGTTCGCCGCGACCCTGGGCTCGGTGATCGGCGCCGCCTTCGGCGTCCAGAACCTGCTCGGGCCCTTCAACGGCGCGTGGGTCGGGGTGATCATCGGCTCGGGCCTGGGCTACGTGCTCGGCGGAGTCCTGGGCCGGACCACGGTGACCATGGTCAACTCCACCGAACGCGCGCTGCGCTCGGTCAGCGCCGAGGAGATCGTCGGCGGGGTCTTCGGCGGCATCGTCGGCGCGCTGCTCGGGGCCGCGCTGGCCTGGCCGCTCTTCTTCATCGGCAGCCCGTCGCTGTCCATCCCGCTCTTCGGGTTCGTGATGGTGACCTTGGGCATGCTCGGCTTCCGGATCGGTGCGAGCAAGCGCGAGGCGATGCTCGGCATGTTCGGGGTGCACGCGGGAATGGCCCCGCCTGTCGTCAACGGCTCGTCGTTGCCCAAGCTGGTCGACTCGTCGGTGGCCATCGACGGTCGCGTCCTCGACATCGTCCGGGCCGGCTTCCTGCACGGCAAGCTGCTCGTCGCCCAGCCGGTGATCGGCGAGCTGCAGGGCCTGGCCGACGCTGGCGACCCCACGCGCCGGATGAAGGGACGCCGCGGCCTGGAGGTCCTCGAGGCGCTCAAGCGCGAGCCCGGGGTCGAGGTCTCGGTCCTCGACGACGAGGTCCCTGCCGTGGCCGAGGTCGACGCCAAGCTGGTCCGGCTGTGCATCGACCGCGGGGCTGCCCTGCTCACCCTGGACACCAATCTCGCCAAGGCGGCCTCGATCGCCGGCGTCCGGGTGCTCAACCTGCACGCCCTGACCCTCGCCCTTCGGCCTCCGGTCACCGCGGGTGACGACGCCGACGTCCTGCTCATCAAGACCGGACGCGAGCCCGGGCAGGCGGTCGGGTACCTCGACGACGGCACGATGGTCGTGGTCGAACAGGCCAGGGACTCCATCGGGCACGCGGTGACCGTTACGGTGACCAGCGTGGTGACGACAGCGAACGGCCGACTCGTCTTCGGGCGCCTCCTTGGTGCCCCGGCCGAGCCGGCCGCGCCTCGCCCACGCGGCAACCGTCGCGGCCCGGTGCGCGAACCCTCTCCGCGGGTCGAACCCGCGGGAGTGTCGACGCACGACGGCGCGACGTCCGGGCCGTGACCACCGCGGCCGTCATCCCGGCGGCCGGACGCGGCGAACGACTGGGCCCCGGAGCCCCTAAGGCCCTGCGCGAGCTGGGCGGGCAGCCGATGCTCGTGCACGCCGTTCATGCCATGGCGAACGCGCGCAGCGTCGACCTGGTCGTCGTTGCGGCGCCAGCCGACGAGCTGGACTCGGTGCGCGTGCTGCTCGCACCGGTCGGCGGTGACACCCCGGTGCTCGTGGTCGCCGGAGGGGAGACCCGCCAGGACTCGGTCGGCCGGGCGCTGGCGACGCTGCCCGACGACGTCGACGTCGTCCTCGTGCACGACGCTGCCCGACCGCTGGCCCCGCCCGAGCTGGCCGACGCCGTGGTGGCGACGGTCCGGTCCGGCGCCGACGCCGTGGTCCCCGGGGTCGTCCTGGCCGACACGGTCAAGCAGGTCGACCCGGCCGGACGCGTGGAGGCGACCCCCGACCGCGAGTCCCTGCGCGCCATCCAGACCCCCCAGGGCTTTCGCCGCGACGTCCTGCAGCGGGCCCACGCCGAGGCCGCCGGTCAGGTGGCCACCGACGACGCCGGTCTGGTGGAGCGGATCGGACGCACGGTGCTGGTCGTTCCCGGATCGGAGGAGGCATTCAAGGTGACCCGCCCCCTGGACCTCGCGGTCGCCGAAGTGGTGCTGGCCCGTCGACGGCGTGCGGGAGGCACGGCGTGACCGGGCTCCCGCGGGTCGGTGTCGGCGTCGACGTCCATCCGCTGGTCGCCGGCCGCCCGATGGCCCTCGCCGGGCTCACCTGGCCGGACGAGCCGCTCGGGTGCAGCGGCCACTCCGACGGCGACGTCGCGGCCCATGCGATGGCCGATGCCCTGCTGTCGGCGGCCGGACTCGGCGACCTGGGCACCGTGTTCGGCACCGACGACCCGCGCTGGTCGGGAGCCTCCGGGGTGACGCTGCTGGCCGAGGTGGTGCGGCTGGTCCGCGAGGCCGGCTTCACGGTGGGCAACGTCGCCGTCCAGGTGGTCGGGCCGAGTCCGCGACTCGGTGCGCGCGGGACTGAGGCCCAGGCGGTGCTCAGTGCAGCAGTCGGAGCCCCCGTGTCGGTCAGCGCGACCACCACCGACGGGCTCGGGCTGACCGGACGCGGCGAAGGCCTGGCGGCGATCGCCACCGCCCTCGTCCTCGCGGCCGACGCACCGGTGGCCTGACGACCCCTCGACCTGCGATCCCCAGGACTCGCGCGTACGGTCGGCTCATGCCCGTTGCGCTCCCGACCCAGGCCCACCGCTACTTCGACCAGGCCCAGTTCGCCACGCTCGCGACCCTCGAGCCCGACGGACGTCCCCAGCTGTCGGTCGTGTGGATCAAGCGCGACGGCGACGACGTGCTCGTCTCGACCGTCAAGGGCCGGCGCAAGCACCGGAACCTCGAGCGCGACGCGCGCGCGACGGTCCTGGTCTACGACAAGGACGACCCCTACCACTACGTCGAGCTGCGCGGAACGACGACGATGGCCGACGAGGGTGGCCGACAGCTGATCGACGACCTGTGCCAGAAGTACCGAGGGATCACTCCCTACCCCTGGGACGGCCCGGACGCCGTCCGAGTGGTGGTGCGCATCTCGGCCGACAAGGTCGTCGTCCACTGATCGCAGCACGGGCGTCGGCGGGCGTGCCGATAGCCTGGCCCGCGTGAGCCTGCACCTGTACGACACCGCGACGCGCTCCGTACGCGCGTTCGAGCCGGTCGCGCCCGGACGAGCTTCCCTCTACCTGTGCGGCGCCACCGTCCAGTCGCCTCCGCACATCGGCCACATTCGGAGTGGGATCGCCTTCGACGTCCTCAGCCGTTGGCTGGAGTACCGCGGGTACGCCGTCACCTTCGTGCGCAACGTCACCGACATCGACGACAAGATCCTGAACAGCGCCCGCGCGGAAGGAGTCCCCTGGTGGAGCCTCGCGCTGCGCAACGAGCGGGCGTTCTCCTGGGCCTACGACACCCTCGGGTGCCTTCCGCCGACCGGTGAGCCGCGCGCGACCGGACACGTGACGCAGATGGTCGAGCTGATGCAGCGCCTGATCGACGCCGGACACGCGTACCCGGCCGAGGGCGACGTCTACTTCGACGTCGGGTCGTGGCCCGCGTACGGCAGCCTGTCGCGGCAGAAGGTCGACGAGATGCAGGCCGCAGCCGACTCCGACCTTCCGGGCAAGCGCGACCCGCGTGACTTCGCGCTGTGGAAGGCTGCCAAGCCCGGCGAGCCCTCCTGGCCGACACCTTGGGGACCTGGTCGTCCAGGGTGGCACCTGGAGTGCTCGGCGATGGCACACGCCTATCTCGGGGCGCAGTTCGACATCCACGGTGGCGGACTCGACCTGGTCTTCCCGCACCACGAGAACGAGATCGCCCAGTCCAACGCCGCCGGTGATGCGTTCGCGAACTACTGGATGCACAACGCGTGGGTCACCACCAGCGGCGAGAAGATGAGCAAGTCGCTGGGCAACTCGCTCCTCGTGAGCGAGGTCGTGCAGCGGGTTCGCCCGGTCGAGCTGCGCTACTACCTGCTCAGTGCGCACTACCGCTCACACCAGGAGTTCTCCGAGGAGGCGCTGCTCGACGCCGCCACCACGTACCAGCGCCTCGAGAAGCTCGTCCTGCGAGCAGTCGACCTGGTCGGTGCGTTCGAGCCCTCGGTCGTCTGCGCCGACTTCGAGGCAGCGATGGACGACGACCTGGGCGTACCGGCTGCGCTTGCCGCCCTGCAAGAGGTCGTGCATGAGGGCAACAAGGCCATGGCTGCGCGCAACGAGGTGGCACTGCGTGGGGCGGCGGCTTCCGTGCGCGCCATGTTGGGACTGCTCGGGCTGGACCCGCTCGCAGAACCGTGGGTGCGCAGCCGGGGCGACGACGCTCCTTTGCGCGCGGCACTGGACCACGTCGTCCGGGCTGCCCTCGACCAGCGCGAGCAGGCGCGTGCGGCCAAGGACTACGCAGCCGCCGACGAGGTCCGTGACCGGCTCGCAGCGGCCGGAGTCGCGATCGAGGACACCCCCAGCGGTGCGCGCTGGTCACTTCAGAGCGAGGACTGATGGCCGGCAACTCCGAGCGGCGAGGCGCCAAGCGCAACCCCGGGTCCAAGAAGGGCTCCGTCGTCGGGTCGGGTGGCCAACGGTCGAAGGCACTGCGTGGCAAGGGACCGACCCCGAAGGCCACCGAGCGCGAGCACCACCCCGCTGCCCGCCGCGCGCGCGCCGCCGCCAAGCGCTCGGAGAAACCAGGGCGGCCGTCGTCTCCGAGCAGCCGCCGCGGCGGTGCCAGCGGGGGACCGGAGTACATCGCCGGACGCAACGCCGTCGTCGAGGCACTGCGTGCCGGTGTCCCCGCCACCACCCTCTACGTCGCTGCGCGCATCGACAGCGACGACCGGGTCAAGGAGTCCCTTCAGCTCGCGGTCGACCGCGGCCTGGGTCTCATCGAGTCCGGCAAACCCGAGCTGGACCGGCTCACCGCCGGTGCGGTGCATCAAGGGGTCGCTCTGCAGGTCCCCCCGTACGAGTACGCACACCCCGACGACCTCGTTGCTGCAGCCCAGGAACGCGGCGAGCCGCCGCTGATCGTCGCGCTCGACGGCATCACCGACCCACGCAACCTCGGGGCGATCGTGCGTTCTGCGGCAGCCTTCGGCGCCCACGGCGTCGTCGTCCCCGAGCGCCGTGCCGCGACGATGACCGCGTCGGCCTGGAAGACCTCGGCCGGGGCGGCTTCGCGGCTTCCGGTCGCCCGGGTCACGAACCTGAACCGCCAGCTGGCCAAGTTCAGAGACGAAGGGCTCGCGGTCGTCGGTCTGGCCGCCGACGCGGACGCGTCGGTCGTCGACATGCCCTTCGGTGACGGCCCCATCGTGCTCGTGATCGGCGCGGAGGGCGAAGGCCTGTCCCGGCTCGTGCGAGAGCACTGCGACGCACTGGCGTCGATCCCGATGGAGTCGACGACCGAGTCGCTGAACGCCGGTGTCGCGGCCGGGATCGCGCTGTTCAGCATCGCCGCCCTTCGCGGCTGAGGTGCACCGGTAGGCTCGAATCTCCGCCGGCGTGGCGCAATTGGCAGCGCACCCGACTTGTAATCGGGAGGTTAGGGGTTCGATTCCCCTCGCCGGCTCGTGGACATCGCGATGATCGGTCTGGGCCGCATGGGCGGCAACATGGCACGGCGCCTGGCGCGCGGAGGGCACCGCGTCGTCGCCTGCGACCCGAACGACGCTGCACGTCGGGCTCTCGACGGCGAGCCCGGCGTCGAGACCGTCGGGTCGGTGACCGACGCAGTGGCGGCTCTGACCGCACCCCGCATGGTGTGGGTCATGCTGCCTGCGGGGGGCGTCACCGACGGCGTCGTGGCACAGCTGCGCGACCTGCTGGCGCCAGGAGACGTCGTCGTCGACGGCGGCAACGCGTTCTACAAGGACTCCCAGCAGCGTTCGGTGCTTCTCGCCGAGCGCGACCTGCACTTCGTCGATGCCGGTGTCAGCGGGGGTGTCTGGGGGATCACCGAGGGCTACGGGCTGATGGTCGGTGGCAGCGACGCCGATGTCGAGCGGCTGTCGCCGGTTCTGCGCACTCTTGCGCCGACGCCTGACTCCGGGTGGGTCCACGCCGGCCCGGTGGGCGCAGGGCACTTCACCAAGATGGTGCACAACGGCATCGAGTACGGACTCATGCAAGCCTACGCAGAGGGGTTCGCCCTCCTCGACGCTCGCAACGACCTGGTCGCCGACGTCGGAGCGGTCGCCGAGGCGTGGCGCGACGGCACGGTCATCCGCTCGTGGCTGCTCGACCTCGCCGCCGGCGTCTTGACGAAGGACCCGGCGATGGACGACGTCGCTGCGGTCGTGGCCGACTCAGGGGAGGGTCGGTGGACCGTGCACGAGGGCGTGGACCTCGGCGTCCCGCTCCCGGTGATCACCGCTGCCCTGTACGACCGGTACGCGAGCCAGGGTCATGCCGACTACGGCGACAAGCTGCTCGCCAAGCTGCGTCAGTCCTTCGGCGGCCACCCGGTGACGCCTCCGGGAGACTGACGCTCGGAGTCGCCGTGCAGGATGGCGGCGGCCGCTGCGTCGACGACCAGGGTCGCCCGGGCCCGGGCCACCCGAGAGGCCACGAGCTGCGGGTCCCTTTGGACGAGTCCGGCGACCACATTCGCCTTGGCCGTTCCGGTGACCAGCCAGACGACGCAGTGTGCGGCGTCGAGCACGGGACGGGTCAGGGTCAGACGTCGCGGGCCGCGGAACGGCTGGGTCAGGGCGACCGACCGGTCGTGGACGTCGACGACCGGGTCGCCGGGAGGCAGTGAGGCCGTGTGGCCGTCGGCTCCCAGACCGAGGTGCACGACATCGAGAGCCGGAACGGCACCGCACAGGCGGGACAGCTCGCTTCCGTAGCGGTTCGCTGCCTCGAGCAGGGCCGACTCGTCGTCGGTGTCGGTGTCCGGGCCGAGCATCGGGTGCCGGTGGTCGCGCGGAACCCGGCGGGCGACCGGTGCGAGCGTGGGCCAGTTGCTCGCGGCGTCTCCGGCCGGGACGGCGCGTTCGTCGACCTGGAACACGTGGACGCGGTGCCAGGGAAGCCCGTACGACGCCAGCCGGCTGAACATCAGTGCCGGCGTGTCACCGCCGCTCAGTGCCAGTGTGGCGTGGCTGCGGGCGCTGAGCGCGTCCTCGAGGTGGACCGCGATCGACGACGCCGCGAGGTCAGCCGCGTGCGCCGCGTCGGCTGCAACGTCGACGTGCATGTCACGTACCGGCTGCCGGTTCGTGCCATCCGCTGACGTCGGCCGCGAGAGCGTCACCGGCGGCAGGCCCCCAAGTGCCGGGCATGTACTGGTGCGGGTCGTCGTGCGAGTCGCCGTCGATGACATCGTCGACGATGCGCCAGGACTCAGCCACAGCGTCGGCCCGCGCGAAGAGGGTCTGGTCACCGTCCATCGCATCGTCGATGAGCCGCTCGTACGCGGTCGTCAGTCCTGATGAGTCGTCGACCATCTTGAGCTCGACGTTGCGGCCCAGCTGCTCGTCCCCAGGACGCTTGGTGCGAACCCCGAGTGCGATGGCGACCCGGTCGGGACCCAGCCTGAAGCGCAGGTGGTTGCTGTCTCGTGGCAGCGTCTCGTCGAACAGCTGCGCAGGTGGTCGGTGGAAGGTGGCCAGCACCTCGGTGGCCGTCACGGGCAGGTGCTTCCCGGCCCGGATCAGGATGGGCACGCCGCTCCACCGCCACGAGTCGATGTGCAGCCGAAGTGCTGCGTAGGTCTCGGTGGTGGACCCGGGGGAGACTCCTGGCTCCTCGCGGTAGCCGACGTACTGCCCGCGAACGAGGTCGCCGGCCGTGGGCGGCCGAACGGACTTCAGCACTTTGACCCGCTCGTCGCGCAACGGTGATGCGGCCATGCTGACCGGTGCCTCCATCGCCAGGAGCGACACGACCTGCAGCAGATGGTTCTGGACGACGTCGCGCACCGCACCGAGCTCTTCGTAGAGCGACCCTCTGCCCTCGACACCGAACGCCTCGGCCATGGTGATCTGCACACTCGACACGTACGTGCGGTTCCAGATCGGCTCCAGGAACGAGTTGGCGAAACGGAAGTACAGCAGGTTCTGGACGGAGTCCTTGCCCAGGTAGTGGTCGATGCGGAAGACGGAGTCCTCGTCGAACGTCTCGTGCACCACGCCGTCCAGCTCACGCATTGATGCGAGGTCGCGGCCGAACGGCTTCTCGACCACGAGTCGGCCACCGCGGTGCAATCCCGTCCTGCCCAGCTGGCCGATCACCGTCTCGAAGAGGCTGGGCGGGATGGCCAGGTAGAACAGCGGACGCTGCGCGCCGTCGATCGCCTTGGCCAGCCGCTCGAAGGTCTCGGGGTCCTGGTAGTCGCCGGGAACGAACCGAAGCCGGCTCTCCAGCTCCTCGGTCGCCGCCGGGTCGTCGTCGGACCCGTGCGCGCTGACGCTGTCACGCACGTGCTGGCGCAGCCAGTCGTCGGACCGGTCGCCCCGGGCCACACCGATCACGGGAACACCGAGCCGGCCACGACGTGCCAAGTTGTGGAGGGCCGGGAAGATCTTCTTGTAGGCGAGGTCGCCAGTGACGCCGAAGATCACGAGGGCGTCGGCGGCATCGGCGGGGCGTGAGAACGCGGGAGTCATGCCCTCACGATAGGTGGGGGACGGCAGGCACGGGACATCGGAAACCGAGGCACCGAGGGGCTCACTCCCCGTCGACGGGCTTCGTCAGGTCGGCGAGCCGCCGCAGCAGAAAGGCCCGCTCTGCCGGCGCCTGCACCTCAGAGAGCGCCTGGCGGTAGGAGTCCGCCGCGTCCTGTGGCTGGTCGGCCTGCCGCTGCAGCTCGGCCCGCGCCGCGGGCAGGTAGTGGTAACCGCGGAGCCGAGGGTCGTCCTCGAGGTGGCTCAGCATCGCCAGACCGACCTCGGGTCCGCTGGCGTAGGAGTAGGCAACGGCCCGGTTGACCTCGACGACGGGGCTGGGCCAGACGGCAGCGAGGCGGTCGTACAGCGCAGCGATGGCTGGCCAGTCGGTGGCCTCGAAGGTGGGTGCCTCGGCGTGCGCTGCCGCGATTCCCGCCTGCAGCAGGAAGCGGCCCGGCGTCGGGGGTGAGGCCACGAGGGCGCGGTCGAACATCGCCAGTCCGTGCTCGACCAGTGCGGCGTCCCACAGGGTCCGGTCCTGGTCGGCGAGCAGGACGAGGGCGCCGTCGTCGCTGATCCTGCTGGGTGCGCGCGCCTCGGTGAGCTCGAGCAGCGACAGCACCGCCAAGACCTCGGACTCGTCTGGGAGCAGAACGGTCAGCACGCGAGCCAGGTCGAGGGCGGCTGCGGTCAGGTCGCGGCGCAGCAAGGTGCTGCTGTCGGCAGCGGAGTGCCCGGCAGTGAACACCAGGTGGATCACGGTGAGCACGGCGTCGAGCCTCTGCGGGAGGTCGTCTCGTCCGGGCACCC
The DNA here is from genome assembly GCA_049282455.1 of Actinomycetes bacterium. Lineage (GTDB taxonomy): Bacteria > Actinomycetota > Actinomycetes > JAHEKZ01 > JAHEKZ01 > JBAPUB01. The sequence continues at coordinate 16,133 of JBAPUB010000021.1, read as the reverse complement.
GGTAGGGGATGCGCGCGGCGGTGATCTTGTGCTTGGCCCGGGTCAGACGGGCAGCCATGGTCGACGTGCTGACCAGGAACGAACGAGCGATCTCCTCGGTGGTCAACCCTGCGACCAGCCGCAGCGTCAGCGCGACCTGTGCCTCCTGGGACAGCGCCGGGTGGCAGCAGGTGAAGACCAGCCGGAGTCGGTCGTCGGGCAGCACGTCGGGGTCCTCACTCTCGACCGGTCCATCGAGGGGTCCACCGACCAGGTCACGACGGGAGTCGACCTTCAGCTGTGCGGTGAGCAGTGGAAGCCGTCGTTGCAGCGTGGCGCGGCGACGCAGCAGGTCCAGGGCCTGCCGGCGCGCTGTGGTGGTGAGCCAGGCACCCGGACGGGCCGGTACGCCGTGCTCGGGCCAGCTCTCCAACGCCTTGACGAACGCATCAGCTGTGGCCTCTTCGGCGATCCCGAGGTCGCCGCCGGTCGAGCGTGCCGTGGCAGCGAGGACTCGTGCCCAGTCGCTGCGGTGGGCCGCTTCGACGGCGGCGGCAACCTCGGGTGTGGTCACTCAGGCAGATCGATGATGGGCCGGACTTCGACACCCTCCGCCGGAAGGTCACGCGCCAAGGCCAGGGCGGCATCCAGGTCGGAGCACTCGACGACGTAGTAGCCGCCGAGGGCTTCCTTGGTCTCGGCGAACGGGCCGTCGGTGACGATGGGGCCGTCGCCGCCGCGGCGGATCGACGTGGCCGTGGTCGAGGACTCAAGAGGTGCACCACCGGTGATCTTGGCGCCGGAGCTCATCACCATGTCGCCCCATGCCTGGTGGGCCTTCAGCATCTCCGCCCACTCCTCGGGCGTGGACTCGCCCATGCGTGACTCGTCTCCGTAGATCAGGAACATGTAGCTCGGCATGGGGGTGGTTTCCTCTCGGGGCAGGGGTTCGGACACCTGGACGACGAACGGTGGTCCAGGGATTCGACAACGCTCGACGCCCAGTTCACACCAGCGACCTCCGGTTCGCCAGTGCCTCAGGAGCCCGAGGCCTCGCTGCCGAAGAGCCGAGCGGCCAGAGTTGCTCGACGCACCTCGAACCGGGCCGCGCTGACCTCGAGCTGCTCGATGTAGGAGGTCAGCTCGTCACGTGCGGCTTCACCCTCGGGGCCGAAGTCGTCGCGCTCCATGATCCGCCAGGCGCGCAGGACCGGGGCCACGACCTCGTCGAGGTGCTGGCGCAGGTCGTAGATCCCGGCGACGGCGATCTCGACGGCCTTGCGCTGGAAGCCCGGAATCCCGTGTCCGGGCATGGCGAAGTTCACCACCATGTCGGTGATGGCCCGCATCGACGGGTCGGGTGCGACGTCGAGGGCGGCAGCCATGACGTTTCGGTAGAAGAGCATGTGCAGGTTCTCGTCGAGAGCGATTCGGGTGAGCAGCTGCTCGGCGACCGGGTCCTGGGTGGCACGTCCGGTGTTGCGGTGCGAAACCCGGGTGGCGAGCTCCTGGAACGAGACGTAGGCCAGGCCGTGAAGCATGCCGGGCTTGATCGCGGCGAACCCCTCCTGCATGTGGGTCATCCGGGCGTCCTCGAGCATTCGCGGGTCGATGGCCCGGGTCACCGTGAGGTAGTCGCGCAGCACCTGGGCGTGCCGGCCCTCCTCGGCGGTCCAGCGGTGGACCCAGGTTCCCCAGGCACCGTCGCGGCCGAAGCTGCTCGCGATCTCGAAGTGGTAGCTCGGCAGGTTGTCCTCGGTGAGCAGGTTCACGATCAGAGAGGTTCGGGCCACTCCGCTGAACCGCTCCTGCGCCGGCTCCCACGGCTTGCCGTCCAGCACTCCGGCGAAGGTCTCGCCCTCGCTCCACGGCACGTACTCGTGGGGGTACCAGTCGCGTGCGGTGGCGAAGTGTCGGTCGACCTCGCCGGCCACCACTGGCTCAAGGTCGACGAGCAGCCGACTGTCGAGGTCGATGGGCATGTTGGGCTCCTCGTCGTCCGATGGCTTGCCCCACGAGTCTGAGGATCGGATTTCACCGTAGCCCAGTCGTTGCCGGGTGCCCAGCGACACCGGACAATCGCTGATCATGCGGGACGGGGTGTTGGCAGCGAACGCAGCCGTGCCCTACGTGCCGCGGCTGACCATCGACTGGCTGCTCCACCACCCATCGGAGACCACTCGCGTCATCGAGGGGACCGTCGCCTTCGCCGACCTCTCCGGGTTCACTGCCTTGTCCGAACGACTCTCCGGCGCAGGGCGCGAAGGGGCCGAGCAGCTCTCGGACATCATCGATACGACGTTCGCGCGGCTCCTGACCGACGTGTATGACGAGGGTGGTCGGCTGCTGATGTTCGGCGGGGACGCATTGCTGCTCTACTTCGCCGGTGACGGCCACGCCGAACGAGCAGCCCGCGCCGCTCACGGACTTCGCCGGACACTTCGCACCGTCGGGCGTCACGAGACCCCACGAGGAGCCGTCCAGCTGCGCGTGTCGATCGGACTCCACTCCGGTCGGTTCGCGGCATTCCTCGTGGGGGACAGCCACCGCCAGCTGCTCCTGGCCGGTGGTGACGTCTCCTCGGTCGTGGAGGCCGAGCACGGGGCATCTAGCGGCGAGATCGTCGTCACGCAGGCGACCGCCAACCTGCTCCCGTCCCGGTGTGTGACCCGACGGTCCGGTGACGTCTTGCGTCTGGTCCGACGTCCCGCCGGCGCGGGTGGGTTCACCGTCGACCACGCACCTGACGGCAGTGACTCGGTGGCGCCACAGGCGGTATCGGTGGCGGTACGCGACCACCTGCAGCTCGGTGTGGGTCTGCCGGAGCACCGGATCGTGACGGTGGCTTTCGTGCAGGTGATGGGGCTGGATGCAGCAGTCGATGCCGATCCCGCCGCAGCAGGGCGCTCACTCGACGCCGTGATGCGCACGATCCAGCGAGCCTGTGAGCAGTACGGCGTCTCCTTGCTCGCCGCCGACGTCGACCACGACGCCGCAAAGGTTGTCCTCGTCGCAGGCGCTCCGGCGTCCAGGGGTGACGACGAGCAACGGATGCTCCTCGCTCTGCGCGAGGTCGTCGCTGCACCCCTGCCGCTCGCGGTTCGGGCAGGCGTTCATCGGGGCAGTGTGTTTGCTGGAGATGTCGGACCCACTTATCGGCGCACCTACACGGTCATGGGCGACACGGTGAACCTCGCCGCTCGCCTGATGGCCCGCGCCGAGCCGAACACGGTGCTCGCCTCACACGACGTCGTCGACCGCTCGCGGACCGCGTTCGCACTGACCGAGATCGAGCCGTTCGTCGCCAAGGGCAAGCGGGCACTCGTGCACGCAGTGGTCGTGGGAGACGTGGCCCAGGCGCGCCGCGAGGCCGTGGCGACGGTCCCTTCGCTGGTCGGGCGCGAGGCGGAGGTCGAGACGCTTCGCGAGGCCTGGCGCAGCTCGGTCGAAGGGCATGGCCGCGCGGTCGAGGTCGTCGGCGAGCCGGGGATCGGCAAGACCGCGTTGCTGGAGCATCTGCTGACCTGGATCGGGCCGGTCGGACATCTTCACGCGCGCGGCGACTTGTCCGCGTCGGCGTCCCCGTACCAGGCGGCGCGACAGCTGCTCCGACCAGTGTTCGGCGTCGGAACTGACGCTGCTGACGGCGACGAAGGCCCGGTCCGCGACCGGCTGGCTGGGCTTGTGCCGGACCTTGAGCCCTGGCTGCCCCTCGTGGGCGACGTCCTCGGGATCGACCTGGGTTCGACACCGGAGGTCGACGCGCTGGCGTCAGACCACCGCCGCGGCCGACAGCACGACGTGGTGATCGAGGTCATGCGACGGTTGGCCACGGACCCCACGGTGATCACCGTCGAGGACACCCACTGGCTCGACGATGCCTCCGCCGACTTGCTCGCCGCCCTGGTCGCGCGGGTGGCGGGTCATCCGTGGCTGCTGGTCACGACGCGGCGCGATGTCGACGCCGGCTACCGACAGGCCGTCGACGCCGGGTCCGTGGTGCGTCCATCCGCGCTCGACGATGCGGCAGCCGCGATGCTGGTCCGTCAGATGGGGGACGGACGGCCCCTTCCTCCGGCGGTGATGCGGCGCCTTGCCGAGCAGGCTGCAGGGAACCCGTTGTTCCTGCTTGAGCTGGTGACCGCGGTCCTCGACAACCCGGACCTGGACGAGCTCCCGGACTCGCTCGACGTGCTGCTGACCGCACGACTGGACCGGCTCGGCCCACGCGACCGCGACCTCGTCCGCCGTGCGGCGGTGCTCGGGTCACGGTTTCGCGACGACGATGTCCGACTCGTCCTGGGCGAGCGGACGACGTGGCCCGCGCCTTCGTCGTGGGCTCGGCTCACCGAGTTCGTCGCACCTGCAGGTACGGGTGAGATGACGTTCACCCATGCGTTGCTGCGCGATGCGGCGTACGGGGCGTTGCCCTTCGGGTTGCGTCGCGAGCTGCATGGCCGGGTGGCAGATGCGCTGTCGTCGGACGACGCACGCAACGACCCGGCGGTGCTGTCGTTCCACTTCTCGGCTGCGCAGCGGTGGGACCAGGCGTGGGCGAGCTCGCGCGCCGCGGGGGAGGCAGCCATGGCTGCATACGCCCCGGTCGAAGCAGCCACGCTGCTCCAGCGTGCCCTGACGGCGGCTCGGCACCTGCATGGCAGCATCGATGTTTCAGACCGGGCTGAGGTTGCGCTGATGCTCGCACGAGCCCACGAGCGCAGCGGCTCGTTCGATGCGGCCGAACGCGCCTACTCGGCCGTGAACACCTCGACCGACGAGCCACTGCTGAAGGCACGCACACTGGTGCAGCGTGCTTGGCTTGCCGAGCGGCAGAGCCGGCTGCGTCTGGGCATCAGCCGTGGTCGTGCCGCTCGGCGGATGCTCGCCGAGGTTGCCGAGACGACTCCGGGTCGGGTCCAGTGCCTGGCCGCCGCGTTGACCGTCGAGGGGACCTGTTGGGAGGTGGCCGGCCGACACGACCGCGCTGCGGAGGTGCTCAACCAGGCGGTGCACCAGGCGGAGGTCGTGGGCGACTCCCAGACGTTGGCGCACGCAGGGTCGATCCTTGACTGGGCGTTGGCCATGTCCGGACGCATCGACGAGGCGGTGCACCTGCCGACGTCTCTCGCCCTCTACCAGGAGCTCGGGGACCTGGGGGGCCAGGCCACCTGCCTGACGAACATGGGGGCGCTGGCCTACCTGCGCGGTGACTGGCAGGAGGCGGTGCGTCGCTACCGCCAGGGGCAGGAGGTGCAGCAGCGGTCCGGCGATGTGACGAGTGCGGCGCTGGGGGCGGCCAACGTGGGTGAGGTGCTGAGCGACCAGGGGCACTGGGACGCCGCACTGGAGAGCCTCGACGAGGCGTTGGACGTGTGGGAGTCGACCGGGCACCGGCACGGCGTGGCCTACGCCGCCGGGTTGGGGGGGCGTCTGCTCGCCCGGCGCGGCGAGCACCACGCAGCCGAGCAGCAGCTGCGCAAGGCGATCACACTTCACCGAGAGGTCGGTGCAGAAGGCGACGCAGCCCAGGTGTCCGTGTGGCTCGCCGAGTGCCTGATGCTGTCGGGCGATGCATCGGCAGCGGTGGCCGAGCTGGACGCGGGCTCCGACGACGGCTCGGTCACGGCACGCCGGATTCGTGCGGCTGCGTCTCTGGTTGCGGGTGACCGTAAACGGGCAGGGGACGAGCTGCGGGACGCGCTGGCCCTGACCGTCGACGAGACGGACCGCTACGAGCAGGTGTGTGTCACCGAGACGCTCCTGCTCGGTGGCTTCGACGTCGACGAAACCGTTGCCGCGGACTCCGAGGCAGCAAGAGGTGGGCTCGGCGTCGTTCGGCTCGCCGTGCTTCCGGAGTCCTACTTGTAGGTGCCGATCTTCGGGTCGTCGTAGGTCGCGAGCAGGCGGATGCGCAGGTCGCCAGCAACGTCGGGGTTGCGGTTCTTGAGGAGGTTTCGAGCCTTGAGGCAGGGGAACACCGTCGAACTCGTGATCGTTCCGCACCACTTGGCGCGAAGCAGCTGGTCGGGCGAACCGTCCTTGACATAGAACACCTTGACCGTCTTGACCGCCACGCCGACGACCGTCGACTTGTCGTAGACCACCTGGTAGCTCAGAGGGTGGAGGTAGTCGTAGAACGGATCTGCGGGCGGTTGGAAGCGGACGACGACGTCGTTGACGAGCGATCCCGTCGGAGTGGCTACGGCGGTGAGCGCAGCAGCGGTGCACAGGAACGGCGGCTGGCACGGCTGCTCCTCAACCGTGACGACGCCGCCAGGCCCATTCGGAGGCACGGTGACGCTTGCTGCCGTGGTGTCAGTGGACGTCGCCACGGGCACCAGCAGCCCGCCAACCAGGACGGTAGGTGCGTCGGCGACAGTCTGCGGCTGGGCGCTGGGCGGAACGAACACCGTGGTCTCGTTGGTCGACGCAGGCTCGATGGTGGTGCTGGTCGACGAGCTGTCGTTGGCACCAACCAGGTCGTTGCTGACCGACGTCACCGAGACGTTGACCGGCGTGGTGGTCAGTGACGCGACCGCGTCGGCCCGCAGGTAGATGACGACCGAGGCCGTCGACCCGCTGGGGATGCTTCCCAGCGGGCAGAAGACAGGGCCACCAGCAGTGGACGTGCACGTGACGGTTCCGCCGAAAGAGAGGCTGGCTGACCCGGACACGAACGTGGTGAACGCAGGAAGCGATCCGGAGCCGTCGCCGTTCAGCTTGAGCTGGACCCCGGCCGCGGCATCAGGGCCGTTGTTCGTCACCGTGGTCGTGTACTCCACCGCTCCGCCACCGGTGACCGGGTCAGGGGTGCCGACCAGCGGGCTCACCGAAAGGTCGGCAGAGGCGGCGGCGACGGTGAAGGAGATCGTTCCGGGAGGCGACGTGGCAGTGCCGTCGTCGACGGTGAAGGTGAACGAGTCCGTTCCGCTGTAGCCGCTGTCGGGTGTGTAGGTGACGTCCGCGCTGCATTCGTTCAGCACAACTGTGCAGTCGGGGGTGCCGATCGTGCCGAGGGTTCCGTGACTCGGCGTGCTCGCGATGGCGAAGGTCAGGTTGTCGTCGTTGCCGTCAGTCCCGTACAGCGTGACGACAAAGGGCTGCCCCGCCGTTGCGAACAGCCCCTCGCTGTCCGCGAAAGGCACCTGGTTGACAGGAACTCCGTAGGGGACGCAGTTGGAGAACTCCGAGGTCACGAGATCGCCGCCAGAACCCGTCGAGGTGACCGTGGCGCTGAGCCCACCGACGGTTCCCAGCGGGATTGTGTAGGTCCCTGTGGCATCTCCGTTGCCGTCGAGCGGTACGTCGACGACTCCGATGCTGGTCTTGCCTTGGCCATAGCCCGAGGCGTCGCACGCCGGTGAGGCGAAGTACTCGAATCTTGCGGTGGTCGTGCCGGTGGGTAGGTCGAGCGAGTACCCGAGACTGTCTCCGACCGGCCCACTCAGATCCGGGGCGTTGAGCTGGTCGTTCGGTCCGGTGTCGACGTCGTTGACATCGTTCGCCGTGTGACCGTCGGATCCGAGGTCGATGCCGGCCCCTGCGTTGAGGTCGATGGAGTTCCCCTCAACGGCGAACGAGGCTGCCGGGTTCGTGATGCGGATCCCAGAGCCCCCGTTGTTCAGGACGTCATTGTCGAGGATGGATCCAGCGGTGGCCGGCGCATCGATCAGCATGCCCGCGCCCGTGTTGCCGAAGCCCTGCGCTGTCCCGACCTGGTTGAGCGTGATCGAAGGGCTGACGAAGAGACTTCCCGGGCCGCCCTGCCGCAGCCAGATGCCGTCGCCTGTGCCAGCGAGCACGTTGTTGGTGATGGCCAGCGCGCTGACCGTCGTGGAGTTCGCCTGCACCTGGATCTGCGCTGCTTGGGCGTTGTTGTCCAAGAAGGTCAGCCCGTCTGAGCTGACCCCGACGTAGTTGTCGGAGATGGTCAGCGAGTTCGTCGAGTCCGCCAAGATCCCGCCGTTGGTGCCACCGATCAAGTTGGCGATCACGCTCACGTTGCTGCCTTGCGAGACCAGCAAGGGGTAGTCGAGGTACCCAGGCGTCGGTAGGTCGGTGAGCCGGGCGGATCCATCCGCCGTGACGCCGATGGCGTTCTGCTCGATGGTCGTGAAGCTCGCCGCCGAGGAGTAGATCCCGCCGTCGTAGTTGCCGATGACGTTGGCGCTGACCTGGGCGTTGGCCGCGGTGGGGAACACCTGGACTGCCGTCCCCCCGTGCGAGCTGGACAACCCTGTGCCGGCCGCGTTGACTCCGAACCAGTTGTTGGACACGGAGACCGGACCGTCGTTGACCGCGACCCCGGTAGCGAAGCCGTTGATGATCAGACCCCACAGCGTGCTGCCCGCGGACCCGTTGTCGAATGAGAACCCGGTACCGCCGGACTCGGTCGTGACCGTGACGAGCTGGCTGCCGGCGTCGATGTCGACGTTGTCCGTGACGACGAGTGGAGACGCGATCGTGATGGTCGAGGAACCGGTGAGGTTGAAGTCGATCAGGTCAGCGCCTGGGGTGTTGTTCGCCTGGTCGATCGCCCAGCGCAGGGTTCCGATGGTGGCGACTCCGTCGCCGGCGTCCGTGACCGTGAAGGTGGCCGCCGCCTGGGCGGTGCCGGGGACTGCCACCAGAAGGCCGACCCCGACGCAGAGTGCTGCGAGGGTGGCCACGCTGCGGCGCGGGCCGTGGATCCGGCTGGGACGGCTTGGGCGGTGTCGGCCCATGGAAGGTCTCCCCGTTGGAAAGGCGCTCGCTGGAACGCTGGCGTTGGGCTGCAACATACGACGAACCGGCGGGCAGCGCCCGCCGGTTCGTCGATCCTTCATCCAGGCTCGTGGTCCTGCAAGGTCCGTTCAGCTCCCGCTGCAAGGCTGGATCCAGAAGACCTTGTGCTTGACGTCGGAGCCGATCGAGCTGGTCACGTTCACGGTGAGCTTGACGTGGTAGCCCTGGATCGGGTGGGCGTCCAGCCCGAAGAGCCCGGGCATACCCTTCGGAGTTGCTCGGATTTCCTGCTGGCCGTCCCAGTCGGTGCCCCCGCCCGCCGGGTCCTTCTCGAGGTTCAGCGTGCTGCTGTAGACCGTCCCGGAGCCACTCGGGGCCTGGCCCTCGATCAGGATCTGGGCGACAGCGTCGTCGGCGTAGTTGTAGAAGTCGATGTCGAACTGGCAGGCGACGTGCGGCTCGTTGTTCGGGGCGTTGTCCTCGATCGGGATGGCGTCGATCTTGACGGTGCCGTTGTTGCCGGCGGGGTTGACGGCGGCGTTGCCGGCCGTCAACGGGACGACGGCCCCGGCCAGGACGGCCAGACCTGCAGCCGCGAGTGTGACGGAAGTGCGCATGTGTGCTCTCCTCGAGTCGGAATCAGACACGCAGCGTGACTTCCAGCAGGTCAGCGCGTTGGAGGTTCGGGGTCCGGAATGGGCCGAACCGGTGACGCGATTGCGCCAGTCAGGTGACCCGGTAGCGTCCGCACCATGACCGAGACCCGCCTCTGGGGCACCCCAGACATGTACTCGCCGCTACGCACCGTTCTGGTCCGGACCCCCACGACGGTCGGGGAGTTCGTCACCGACGGTCACTGGCGCGAGCCCGACCGCTCCCTCCTGCCCCAGCAGCACGCCGAGTTCGCCGCGCTGCTGCGGTCCCTGGGTGCCGAGGTCATCGTGGCCGACCCGGTGGACGGCCTCGTCGACGCCGTCTACACCCATGACCCCATGACCATGACGCCGCACGGCGCGCTGCTGTACCAGATGCGCAAGCCGATCCGGGCTCCCGAGCCGGCTGTGATGCGTGCGGACCTCGAGCGCCTCGGCGTCCCCATCGTGGGTGAGCTCACCGGCGACGCCTACAGCGACGGCGGCGACAAGGTCTGGCTCGACGAGCACACGCTGGTCGTCGGGCGCGGCTACCGAACTACCGCCGCCGCGATCGACCAGATGCGGGCGATCCTCGGCCCGCTCGGGGTCAACGTGGTGAGCGTCGACCTGCCGCACTTCCTCGGACCCGACGCCGTGCTCCACCTGATGAGCGTGATCTCACCGCTCGACCACGACCTGGCCGTCGTCTACGAGCCACTCGCCCCGGTGTCTCTGCTGGAGCTGCTCGACGAGCGAGGCATCGAGCGGATCACCGTCGACGAGGACGAGTTCTGGACCCAGGGCGCGAACATCCTCGCCGTCGGTCCGCGCCGCGTCGTGCTCGCCGCCGGCAACGACAAGGTGCACAAGAAGCTGGACGCCGCCGGAGTCGAGGTCCACGTGTTCGACGGAAGCGAGGTCGCCGTCAAGGGCGACGGCGGGCCCACCTGCCTCACACAGCCGCTGTGGCGGGCATGACCGAACGTCGTCCGCGATCGGTCTACTCCTTCGGCGAAGACCCCGACCCGAGGTTCTCCCTGGCCAACGAGCGGACCGCGCTCGCCGGGATCCGCACTGCCGTGGCGATCATCGCCGCAGGTGTCGCACTCGCGGCGCTGGTCCAGCTGACCGATGTGCCCGCCGTGATGCGCTGGGGCGCGGCCGTCCTGTGCGTGGCCGGTGCGGCGGTGGCCGTCCTGACAGTGGTGCGGTGGCGCAAGGTCGAGCGAGCCCTTCGCCTCCAGGAGCCTCTGCCGGCGCCCCAGGTGCTGACGCCGCTCGTGGCGGTCATCGTGGTCCTCGCCCTGGCGGCAGCTGCGGTTGCCGTGGTGCTGGGGACGCCGTGACGGTACCCACAGGAGCGACGTCGTTCGTCGAGCGCACTGCGCTGGCGTGGCGCCGGACCGGTCTGGCCCTGTTCGTGCTCACCGTGGCGAGCGCCAAGGTGGCCGACGCCGCCTCGTTCCCCGTCGTCGGGATCGCGGCCCTGGTCGTCGGCGCTGCCGCTCTGGCGTGCGTCTTCGTCGCCGAGCGACATGTCGTGACCGGGCGAACCAGCGGGCCATGGGGGTTCCTCGCAGCGTCGGCCCTGCTGTGCTGCGGCGTCGCCGCGCTCGGCGTGCTCATGAGCCTGCCGCTCGGGGGCGGGTGATGGCCGAGCTCTCGACCGACGAGCGCACCGCGCTCGACTGCCTCGAAGGGCTGCTGGCCGACGGTCTGCACACGCAGTCGCTGGCCGATCTCGTGGCCATCCCGTCGGTCACCGGAACCCCGGCCGAGTCCGAGGCCCAGCACTGGGCTGCGCGACGCTGCGAGCACCTCGGACTGGAGGTCGACCTGTGGCCGATGGACCTCGACGAGCTGAGAGCGGCCCCGGGGTTCCCGGGCACTGAGGCAGCGCGCGACGAGGCCTGGGGGATGGTCGCCCAGACACCGGTCGACGCATCGACCTCCGACCAGCCGATGCTGGTCCTGCAGGGCCACCTCGACGTCGTCCCGCCCGGTGACCCGGGGGCCTGGGCCGGCCACGACCCCTTCGACCCGCGGGTGGTCGACGGCGTGCTCTACGGGCGCGGTGCGTGCGACATGAAGGCCGGCGTCGTAGCCAACCTTCTGGCCGTCGAAGCACTTCGACGCAGTGATGTCCGGCTCGCCTGCCGGGTGTCCGTCCAGACGGTCGTCAGCGAGGAGGACGGTGGGCTCGGTGCCTTCGGCACGCTGGTCCGCGGTCACCGCGGCGATGCCTGCATCATCACCGAACCGACCGAAGGCACGGTCATCACAGCCAACGGTGGCGCCCTGACGTTCACGCTGACCGTTCACGGCGCGGCCACCCATGGCAGCACCCGCTACGCAGGGGTGAGCGCGATCGAGAAGTTCGAGCTGGTCCATGCCGCGCTGCGCGAGCTCGAGTCCACACGCAACCGGGATGTCGGCCCGTTGATGGAGGAGTACCCCATCGCCTACCCGATCATGGTCGGGCGCGTCAGCGCAGGCGACTGGTCCAGCACGGTGCCCGACCGGCTGGTCGCCGAGGGCCGCTACGGCGTCCGCATCGACGAGACGCCGGAGCAGGCTCGCCTCGTGTTCGAGAGCCACGTCGCCGAGCTGTGCCGTCTCGACCCCTGGCTGGCCGAGCACCCCGTCGAGGTCGCCTGGAGCGGCGGGCAGTTCGCCCCGGGGGCCTTCCCCGCCACCCATCCGTTCGTGGGCCAGGTGCAGCAGGCGTACGACGACGTCACCGGACGTGGCCGGCCACGGCAACGTGGCGCGCCCTACGGCAGCGACCTGCGGCTGTACAACGGGGCCGGGGTCCCGGCCCTCCATCTCGGGCCCGGAGAGGTCCGGCATGCCCACGCGCCGTCTGAGCAGGTGCGGCTGGACGAGCTGGCCGACACTGCCCGGGCTCTTGTGGTGATCGCCTTGCGGTTTGGCTCCTAGACTCCCAGCGTGCATGAGTACACCGAGGACACCGAGCGCCTCGCCCACCAGGTCATCGACTACGCCCGCGACCGTCTGCGGCTGAACCCGGTCCCCCTCGACGGCCCCCAGTCGTACGAGACGCTCGAGGAGGTCGCCGGCCAGACCATCACCGCGGAGGGGCTCGGTGGGGACCGGGCCCTGAAGATCTTCGAGGACGTCCTGGCCCCGGCGTGCATCTCGGTCGACAACCCGCGGTACCTGTCGTTCATCCCGGCGGCCCCCACCGAGGCCGCCACGTTGTTCGACGTCGTCGTCGGGGCTTCGTCCATCTACGGCGGCTCGTGGCTCGAGGGCGCCGGAGCGATCTACGCCGAGAACCAGGCACTGCGCTGGATCGCCGACCTTGCCGGGCTGCCCGAAGGGGCCGGAGGCACGTTCGTCCAGGGCGGCACGATCGGCAACCTGTCCGCCTTGGTCACCGCGCGCCACACCGCGCAGCTTGCACGCGAGACCCGCCCCGACCGCTGGGTGCTCGTCTGCTCGGCCGAGGCCCACTCGTCGATGCAGCACGCCGCGCGCGTCATGGACATCGACATCCGCACGGTGCCGGTCAACGCGCAGGGCAAGATGACCGGAGAGGCGCTGGCTGCAGTGCTCGACGAGCACGGCAGCGATGACGTCTTCGCCGTCGCAGCCACGAGCGGCACGACCAACTACGGGATCGTTGACGACCTGCGGGGCGTCGCCGACCAGTGCCGTGAGCGTGGACTGTGGATGCACGTCGACGGCGCCTACGGGGGCGCGGGTCTGTGCGCTCCGAGCGTTCGCTCGCTGTACGACGGGATCGAGCACGCCGACTCGTTCATCGTCGACCCGCACAAGTGGTTCTTCGGACCCTTCGACGCATGTGCGCTGCTCTACCGCGACCCGGAGCTGGGCCGCGCTGCGCACACTCAGCACGCCGGCTACCTCGACGCGATCAACACTCGCGGTGAGTGGAACCCCAGCGACTACGCCGTGCAGCTCTCGCGCCGCGCCCGTGGGCTGCCGTTCTGGTTCTCGCTGGCCACGCACGGATCCCTGGCGTACACCGAGTCAGTCGAGCAGACGCTGACCGTGGCCCGGGTCGCGGCCGACGAGGTGCGCAAGCGCAACTACGTCGAGCTGGTCCGCGAGCCGGAGCTGTCGGTCGTGGTGTTCCGCCGGATCGGGTGGACGCCCGACCAGTACACGGCGTGGTCGGACCGCCTGCTCGCAGCGAACTTCGCCTTCGTCCTGCCCACCACCACGTACTCGGGTGAGACGGTCACGCGGTTTGCGATCGTCAACCCGAGGACCACGGTCGCCGACATCCAGCTGATCCTCGACACGATGGCCGGGTAGCTCGCCTGCTGAGGTTTTGTGCCCTCACAGGGCAGGAAGTCTCAGAAGCCGAGCGTTCGCCAGAAGGCTGCGACCGACCGGCTGGGCGCTCCGGTCGCGGCCTCGCGCTTGTCGCCGCGAGCCATCAGCGCGGTGACTGCGTTGGCGCCGATCCAGCGGGCCGGCTCCGGCTCCCAGCGACGAGAGCGTCGACCCACCCAGGGCAGCGCGACGCGGGGGGAGTCGGTCTTGGTGATCAGCTCAGCAAGCGTTCGCCCAGCGAGGTTGGCTGTCGCGACGCCGTCTCCGACGTAGCCACCGGCCCAGGCGACACCGGACATGCGGTCGAACCCGACCGACGGGTACCAGTCGCGCGGGATCCCGAGGTTTCCGCCCCATGCGTGGGTGAACGTGGCCTCACGCGCCGCTGGGAACAGCTCGCCAACGATGCGCCGAAGCATGGCGTGGACGTCGTCGTCGTGGTCGAAGTCCGGGGAGATGCGTGAGCCGTAGTGGTAGGGCGCGCCACGACCGCCGAACGCGATGCGGCCGTCGGCTGTGCGTTGGCCGTAGATGCGCAGGTGACGCTTGTCGCTGAACGTCTCGCGCGCGTCCAGCCCGATCGCCTGCCAGGTGGCGTCGTCCAGCGGCTCGGTCGCGACCATGAGTGAGTACATCGGGACGAGGTCGCGGCGGTGTCCGTCGAGGTCTGGGGTGTAGCCCTCGGTGGCCATCAGGACAACATCGGCGCGGACGTTGCCCTGGGTCGTCGCGACCGAGCCCGGACCGACGCCGGTGACCGTCGTCTGCTCGTACAGGTGGACGCCGCCACGCTCGACGGCCTCGGCAAGCCCGCGCACAAGGCGAGCCGGGTGGAGCGCAGCGCACCACGGCGTGTAGGTGCCGCCGACCACACCCTCGGCCCGCACGCGCTCGGTCACCTCGTCGGGTCCGAGCAGCGACAGGAAGTCGTCGCCGAAGCCCCATGACCGCGCATGCTCGACCTCACGCTGCGCGCGCACCCACTGGGCCTGGTTGCGTGCCGCGCTGACGTACCCGCCCTTGGCGTACTGACAGTCGATCCCCTCGGCGGCGGCGACCCGCCCGACCTCGTCGACGCTGTCGTTGAGAGCATGCTGCAGCGCGACCGCCTCGTGGCGGCTGCTGTCTCGCGCGATGCGCTGCCACGGCGTGGGGAAGAGGGCAGAGGCCCAGCCGCCGTTGCGACCGGACGCACCGAAGCCGGCGATCTCCTTCTCGACGACCACGATCCGCAGCGAGGGGTCGAGCTGGGCGAGGTAGTACGCGGTCCACAGGCCGGTGTACCCGGCTCCGACGATGGCGACGTCGGCGTCGGTGTCGCCGGGCAGCGGGGGCCGCGGGGTGAGCGCGCCGGGCACGGTGTCGTGCCACAGGCTCACCGAGCGGTACGTCGAGTCGTCCATGCTTCGACCGTAGGCGTTGCGGTGGCTGAGCAGCCGCGGGGGTGGGCATGATCGCGTGATGGGCCGACTGGACGACGCCGAGCAGGTGCCTGCCGAGACGGCCGCTGCCTGGCGCACCTGGTTGGCGGCCCACCACAAACGACTCGACGGCGTGTGGCTGGTCTCGTGGCGCAAGCACTCCGGCCGTCCGGCGATGTCGTACGACGAGGCCGTGTGCGAGGCGCTGCGCGTCGGCTGGGTCGACAGCGTGCCGCGCCGGCTCGACGAAGACCGGACCATGCTCTACTTCGCCCCCCGCAAGCCCGGTAGTGGGTGGTCGGCGCCCAACAAGGAACGGGTCGAGCGTCTCGAGAGCCAGGGCCGGATGAAGGCCGCAGGCGCCCGGGTCGTTGCCGCGGCACGGGCTGACGGCTCCTGGTCGAAGCTGGACGCCGTCGAGGCTCTCGAGGTGCCCGACGACCTGGCGGCAGCTCTGGAGCTGCGACCGACGGCGCGTGAGCAGTTCGACGCCTTCCCGAGGTCGGCCCGACGGGGGATCCTGGAGTGGATCGGCTCGGCCAAGCGACCCGAGACCCGCGCCAAGCGGGTGACCGAGACCGCCGAGCTCGCCCAGCGCGGTGAACGGGCCAACCAGTGGCGGCCGAGCCGCTGAGGGTCAGCCGGTGACCAGGTAGACCTTGCGCAGGTCCTCGTGGATGGTCCAGCGGGTGGCGGTGCCGGCCGACAGGACCCCGACGTCGCCAGGCCCGACCTGGAGGGTGGGCCCGCCGTCGACCTCGACCGTGGCCCGCCCCGACAGCACGACGAAGACCTCGTCGGCCTCGACGTCGGTGGACACCCCGGCGGTGTGCTGCCACACCCCCACCGAGACCGTGTCGCCCGCGACGGCCCGGGACAGAATCTCGAGGACGCTCACCTCGGGGGAGCCGGAGACCACCTGGGCGGGGTCGAGCGGGTCGGGTTCCAACGCGACCGTCCGCGCCGAGACGACGAAGGTGCGGGGGGTGTCCGTCATGCGGAGTGACCCTACCCACGGTGGGTTCGCGAGGGTGAATGACAGCGGTGG
>JBAPUB010000020.1:0-2456 GCA_049282455.1 Actinomycetes bacterium | reverse complement strand
TGCCGTGCTGGTCCGGGTGAACCCCCGAAGCTGGGTTCGAGTACACGTTCGTGAGGTTCGTCCACGTGACCGAAGCGGCCTGGGCGTCGGCGGCGACCACCAGGTCGATCGCACCCACGTACACCCGATGAGCATCCAACGGGTCAACCCCCAATACCAGGTCATACCAGGCCTGACCGTTTTCGTCCGCGATGGTCGGCGCCGTAGCCGAGACGGCCCAGGTGGCACCGGCGTCATTGCTGTAGAGCAAGTTCGAAATTGGGCCGTACTTCGAGGCTGTGGTCTGCACGTAGGCGACCTGGTCGTTCGATGGGGCGAAGGCGACCAGCGACCGGCCAGCGAAGTTGGAGCCGGCGGGGAGACCGGTCACCAGCGACCAGCTGCTGCCGATCAGCTTCCAGATGCCGGAGTCACGGACCGTGGCCAGCACTGTCGAACCGTCGAAGTTGGCGGCGATGTCATCGACTGACTTCCCCGCTGGTAGACCAGCCGCCGGCGCCCAGGTGACCCCTTGGTCGGTCGACTCGAACAGCCCGGTGGTCGCTGCCGCCCACACGTGGGTGTGGTCAGCGGGGTCGAACAGGATGCGTGCGATCTGTGCCTTGCGCGTCCCGAAGGTCGCTTCACCCTGCAGCGTCCAGGTTGCCCCGGCGTCGGTGGATCGCAGCACACCGACGCCGAGGTAGGAGTCAGCGGACTGGTTGGGCTCACCGGTGCCGGCCAGCACGACCGATGCGTCAGTGGGATCCACGGCCACGGCCCCGATGGCCATGGAGTCTTGCTTGTCGGTGCGAGGGGACCAGCTAGTGCCGCCGTTGGTGGTCTTCCAGACTCCGCCGTTGGCGGTACCGAGGTAGATGACATTGGGGTCACCGGGGGCGAACGCGACCGATGTCGCCCGACCAGACTGCGCGACGTTGCCGAAGCCGGGGTTGATGGGCTGCGGTCCGAGGCTCGACCAGGGGCCGGCGTTGGCCTGCGCGGTGGCGGGTGCAGCGAGGGGCGTGGTCGACGTGATCGGGAACTGGGAGGTGGTCGACAGAGTGGAGCTCGACGTCGAGCGGGCTTGCAGGGCGGCTTTGCCCGAACGGCGGGGCGTGGGCAGGTGCTTGGCATGAGGCATGGCCCGGGAGTGCGCCTGCGCATGGAGGTAGCTGGCTGGGGTGACGCCTTGGTGCCGCATTGCCCAGTACTGGAAGACGCCTTGGAGGTCTTCGGTCTCACCACTGCCTGGGGAGTCACTTGGGGGCTCGCCGACACCCAACTCGTGCTGATCGCCGCTCTCGCTCGAGGCGAGGGTGGCGGCCTTCGTCGCACCGTCACCCCTGGCCCCCGCGCTCACCGTCAGCGCGACGCCCCCGACGGCCAGCGTGCCGACAGCAACGGCCGCGACGATTCGGTCGGAAGTTCGGCGGGTGTGGATGGGTGTCATCAGAAGCCCCTCTCGGGCCGACGCATCCCTGGAGTGGGCTGAGACGGGTGCGCGATGTATAGCGCGGCACGATTGGGCCCCGCAATAGCCTTCCAAGATCGGGTGGCTACGCGTGCGTCAGGTGTCACCGGCAGTGACTGATGGGGGAGATGTGTCGGCGAGCGCGGGTCAGGTCTCGACGCCTTGGGGTTGGCGACACGCGTCGTCAGGGCTAGGGGAGACAGAAGCGGTGAGCCGCTCGGCCAGTGACGTCAACGCCTTGACGTCGTCGTCGCTGAGGACGTCGAACACGTGACTTCGGACCCACTCGACGTGGCCGGGCGCGACTCGGCGGACGGTGTCCAGGCCCTGGTCGGTGATCTGGATGACGATGCCTCGGGCGTCGTCGCCGCAGGCACCTCGGGTGACCAGGCCCCGCTCCTCCATGCGCCGCAGCTGGTGGGAGAGGCGACTGCGGTCCCAGCCGACAGCGCGACCGAGGTCGCGGGCACGCAGGCCGGTGGGCGGGCCCTCCGACAGGGGGACGAGCAGTTGGAAGTCGGCCCCGGAGACGCCCTGGGTGACCAGGTCGGCCTCCATGCCGGCACCCAGGCCGCGGATGAGCCCGACCAGGGCCCGCCAGGCCCGCTGCTCGCGGTCGTCCAGCCAGCGTGGCTCCATGCGGATCTCCCCAGTGGTTGACATGTCAACATCTCTAGGTATGCTGACGTATCAACATCATACGCAGGGAAGGCAGCATCAGATGACCAAGATCGCGATCATCGTCGGCAGCACCCGCCCGGGCCGCAAGGCCGAGCCGGTCGCCCAGTGGGTCCACGACATCGCCGCCAAGCGCGACGACGCGACCTTCGAGGTCGTCGACCTGGCCGACTTCGACCTACCGCTGCTGGACGAGCCGATGCCCCCGATGCGGGGCCAGTACACCCATCCGCACACCCAGGTCTGGTCGGCAAAGATCGCGGAGTTCGATGGGTTCGTCTTCGTGACGCCGGAGTACAACCACTCCACTTCAGCAGCGCTGAAG
>JBAPUB010000019.1:0-9260 GCA_049282455.1 Actinomycetes bacterium | reverse complement strand
GATGACTGTGGCGCCTGCGGTTGGATGGATCGCGTGCGGACCGAAGTCAGGGACACGGTCGGGATTGGCTCCGATCTCGGTCCGGGCCAGCTCGAACTCGCCGCGTCGGACCACGGCAAGGTTCTCGCGGTCCGGTCGAGTGGCCGCGCGCTCATAGAGGAACACGGGGATCTGCAGCTCGTCGCCGACTCTGCTGCCGAGCTGGCGAGCGAGATCGATGCAGCGGTCCATCGTCGTACCCTCGAGCGGGATGAACGGGCACACATCGGTCGCACCGATGCGCGGATGTTCACCTTCGTGCGTCGTCAGGTCAATCAGATCACGAGCCATCGCAATGCCCTTGAAGGCAGCCTCGAGCGCTACCGTCGCCGGGCACACGAACGTGACGACAGTCCGGTTGTGGCTGGAGTCGGACGACACGTCGAGGATGGCGACGTCCGCCACCGATGCGATGGCGTCGCAGATGGCGCTGATGACCTCGGGGCGACGCCCCTCCGAGAAGTTGGGGACGCACTCGACGAGTTCCATGGCGTCAAACTACACGGCGGTTCCAGCGTTCGGCGCTGCCGTCTTGGGCTTCGGAGCCACGGTTTCGACAGCAATGTATGCGACGACCACGGCGACGATGATGATCGGGGCGGTCGCCGGTCCCGCTTGCGACGTGAGGAGCATGGCGATCACCACACATGACAGGGGGAGCCTGAGAATCGACACGGCAGTCGCGGCCATCAACGCTGCCACTGCCGGAGTCTCGGAGAACCCGGGCAGGTGTGCGGCCAGTAGTCCCCCGACCGCACCGACGAACAGGGCTGGAAAGGTGGGGCCACCGCGGAAGCTCCCCATCGAGAGGCCCCAAGCGACTGCTTTGCACACCAGGAGCAGGGCAAGCGTTCCGAGTGAAAGGGTAGTTGCTTGCGCGAACATCGCGTCGAAGGCGTTCTCGCCGGAGAACAGAACCACGTCGGCCGACTGGTTGGTGATCTCGGCAAACCCGATCGCCAGAAGGGCGACGACGATCGCCACTCCGGGGATCAGAACCCACGGCTTCTTCCCGACCACCCCGGCTGAGGCCGCGGACAGCTTGACGATCCCGATGGTGACCAGCGCTGCCAACAAGGCCAGGGCTGCGGCCCACACGAAGTCCGCGAGAGTCGGGCTCGTGTACGCGGGCAAGGTGAACGGGCTCAACGCGTAGTCGCTGTTGCTCAGACCGGCCCAGCCATCCATCCCGATGAAGACCAGTGACCCGATTCCAGCAGCCATCAGACCCGGCAGCAGCACCAGTGGCAGCATCGGCCCACCCAGACCAGCGGCCTCGATCAAGATCACGGCACCGACCACCGGAGAGCCGAAGATGGTGGCAATGGCCGCAAACGCCGCCGCCGCCGCGATCACCGAGACGACCTGGTCCGGTGCATCCTTACGGGCCCGCTTCACGGCGAAGATCGCCAACCCGGTTCCCAGGGCGATCAACGGCGCTTCGGGTCCGAGGACCAGACCCAGGCCCAGGCTCGCCAGTCCGGCGAGCAGGATTCCGGGAAGGTCTACGGGTCGAGTCTGACCGGCGCTGATCCCCTTGTAAGGGATGTGCCCACCCGTACCGGGCAGACGAAGCACCGCGACAACGGTCAGCAGACCGGCCACGGTCAGGACCGGAATCGGCCACCACCACGGGACGTCGGCGAAGCCGAGCCAGCTGGGCAGGTCAACGTAGACGCCCTGCTGGATCCAGTACACCGCCTCCAGGAAGCACCACGACGCGAACGACACCACGAGGCCCACCAGACAGGCGATGACCAGCAGCCGCCGGTACTCCTTGCTTCGGATGAGTGCCCCGGGGTCAACGGCCGGTGCGGCTGTCCCACCGCTCATCAGCTCTCCTCGCCCGAGGCACCCAGCGCGATCTCCTCGACGCCCGCCCGGTCGACTTCTTTCCCAGTCCAGGCCCCGACCTTGGCCAGGACCGCCTCCTCCGCCTTGGCCCGCTCAGGTGTCGCGGTCGACTCAGCACCCAGCCAAAGCCGCTGCGTCTCCCAGTGGAGCTCGCTTCGCCGCAACGCTTCCTGCACCCGCGCCATCTGCTCGTCCGACGCCTCGAGACCGAACACGGTACGCACGGCCTCGGGGATCTCGCGTCGGTAGTCGTGACCGCCTTCGTCGAAGACCCCCGGCGTCGGGGACAGGGCGTTCTGAAGGTCCAAGAAGGTCGTGAAGAACGTGGTGATCGGCATCCACCGGGTGCCTCTGGGCGCCCCAGGCGGGCGTTGGTCATCGGGTCCAAGCCAGTCGGGACGCTTCCACGCCAAACCGCGGCCGAACTTGGGTACAGGGTCGTCCCCGTTCTGCAGGAACAGGAACCTCACCGTGCGACGGTCCTCCTCCGGCAGCGCCGCCCAGTCGCGAATCGCACGTGGCAGGTAGGCGTTACCCGGTCCAACGCTGGGAGCCTGGGAGACGGTCCGGTCACCCCACAGCTCGTACCGCCAGTCCGTCGACACCGGCGTCCCGATCCAGACTGCGGCGTCCAGCCCGACCCCGGTCGGTCCCGTCATGTGCTGCCCTCGGAACATCTCCTGGCTCACCTGTGACCCGAGGCTCTCCCCGAACATGACGAACGTGGGTCGTTTCTTCTCCGGTATGGACATCAGCCGCTCGACGACGCCGTTGACGACCATGCGCGTCTGGGCCGTGGCGTAGGGCACCTTGGTCAGCGACAGGGCCGAGGGCAGGACCGAGTACTGGATGGCCGCGGACGCGCAGTCACCGCGCGTCAGGTACTCGAGGGTTTCGCAGGCCACGTAGTTCACGTAGCCCGAACCGGTCGGGGAGAACAGTGCGAAGACAGAACGGCTGAGCGCCTCGGTGCGGTCGATCTCGGCGAGCAGCAGCTGCGCACGGTTCTCCGGCGTTGCGGCGCTCTTCAGGGATGCATAGACCCGGATGGGCTGCAGGGCGGGCTGACCCATCACGTCGGTGATGGCGTCGGCGCGCAGCACGGTCGACAGCCAACGACTGGACTCGCGCGACTGGTCCGTCCACGGGATCCGTGAGCCGGGCCCCCCGGTGACCTCGGGAAGGTCCGGTGGCGCCACGTTGGCGGTCTCGACGTCGCCACCGGCCACCGCCAGCTTGCGGTTCACCGCCGACACCGCCAGCCAGCCGAGTCCGGCCAAGGTGCCAAAGGATCCGAGGCGCCCCAAGGTGCGATGGTCCTGAGGCGAGCCGCCAAGAACGACAGCCGCACCCCGGGACATGGTTGAGCTGAGGGCCGACTCGGCGCGGGCGGCGCCCAGCAGCACCAAGGTGACGAGCACCCCGGAGCCGAGGGCCACCGGTAAGGCCACCTCGCGGTGCACGTTCTCATGGGCCGGCTCGTCGTCTGCCACCACCGAACCGCTCACGGTGTTGCGTGTGCTGGCATACGCGGCGCCGGCGGTCGCGAGGGCCGCGAGCAGAGCCGCGAGCCGCCCGCCGGGGCGGTCGCGCCGTAGCTCGAGGAGGTCGGCCCCGAGTCCCGCGGCCCCGGCGGAGCAGGCACCGGTGGCGGCCAGTCGGATCAGAGCCCGACGGTTGTCCTCGTGCTCACGGGCCGGCATGGACCGCAGGATGGCCGCACCGAGCACGGTCGCAGCCCCATCGACGGCCAAGCCGGTGATGACCCGGGCGGTCGCCGACCGTCCGGACAACGGCAGTCGGTCCGCTGTGGAGCGGAGGAACGAGTGAGCAGTCGTCCCCCACCCGAAGGCACTGGCGGCCGCCACCCCGGTGATCATGGCCTGGTCCCGGGTACCTCGGGACAGGAGGTTCGGCTGGTAGGACAGCCCCGTGCTAAAGGCTCCGAGCAGCAGTCCGGCCCGCGCAGAGATGTCCACTCCGCCGACGTAGATCGGTGTAGCCATGGTCGATCACCCCTGTTCGTCGGAACCTGTGTCTACCACTGCCCCGTCGTCTGACGGGTCCACAGTCGTGACCTTGTCGCGCCTGACCCGATAGCGCCAGGCGAAGAACGTGACACCTCCCACCGGCATGGGCAAGATCCACGTGACGAGCCGGTAGAGAAGCAGAGCGGTGCCCAGAGCGCTCGTGTCGGCGTCACTGGTCAGGCTCAGGATCCCAGCCAGCCACGGGACGGCAAGGGCGTCCTTTCCGGGGATCGGCAGCATGTTGATGGCCATGGTCAACCCGGTGGTCAGGAGGACCGCGGAAGGCGAGATGGTGTTCCAGTCGAGACCAGAGAACCGAATCGCCATAGCCATGATCAAGGCGTTGGCGAGCCCCCACGCAACGTTCGAGGCGATCAGTGCACGACCGTTGGCGTCGATCGTGCCCCGCGTTCGTGCGCCGAACTTCACGATGCTGTCTTCGAGGTTGTCCGGTGGGGTCCGGTGGACCCGGTGCCAGACCCGCGCCACCACACGCTGCAGCCACCGACCGGTGGCGTGCGCCGCGGCATCGCTTCGCGCCACTCTGATGATCAGCCACATGACGAGGGCGAACGCGACGCCAAGGCCCAGGAACCACCAGAACCCGGTCCACGTTCCCTGGCCGGTGACCAACACTGCAGCCAGCCCCAGCAACGGCATGAAAACCACTACCGCGTAGCGGGCGACCATCGCGATCAGGACGGCCACCGCCGACTGCTCGTCGTCGAACCCGTAGGTGCGGTACATGGCGAACCGGATCGCCATGTCGGCCGGAGGCGGAAACGCAAAGGCACTGAGCTGGCTGGTGGCCGACGACTCGAAGCCCTGGTACAGCGTCAGCTTCGGCAGTGACGCCTTGGAGGCCCACCCCAGGGCGACCATGGCGAGAAGCCCCGCGACCGCCAGGGCCACGATCTGCCCCAGCGAGAGGGCTTGGATGTCGGCCCACACCTCGGACCAGTCGACCTCGCTGGGTAGCACGACGAAGAACGAGTAGTACAGCAGGCCGAGGACGATGAGGATGCCCACCGCCTTGACGACGCGACGGTTGAACAGGATCCGAGACGCCCGGGACCGTTCAGGCCCGACCTCCGCAGGCGCACTGTCCTCCGCAGGGACACTGCCCGGCTGGGAGTCGTCAGGGGCCGCACTGCTCGCCTCGGGCGGGTCAGAGGGGCCGGTGGTCACGGACTCCGACCTCCTCGCTCCGGCCGAAACGGCGCTCTCAAAGGCCCGAGACTGCCTCGGCCCGACCCGACGCTACCGCTTCGGACAGCGCCGTGTAGTCGCGTTCGTTCTGGTCCGCGTAGAGCTCCGCGAAGTCCGCCATGGCCTGGTCGAACTCGTCGGAGTCGCCAAGGTAGGCGGCGATCGCCACGCGGTCCCCCGAACGTGCGTGGGCACGCGCCAGCGTCCACGCGCACAGGCCGGCGTACAGGCCCATCCCGGAGGGAATCATCAGCTCGACGGGGAAGGAGAACTTCCAGTCACGCAGCTGGCGCACGTAGAAGTCCCTCGCCACCCCGTCATGCCCGGTGACGCGCTCCCATCCCAGGAAGATGTCGCTGGTCGCCTGCATCAAGTGCTGACCGGCGACGACCCGCTCGCCCTGGTTCGCGTACTTGCTGCGACCGCAGTAGTTCGCCAGGACCGACGCCTGGGCCTCCTTCCCTTGAAGCAGGAGCGGCTCGATGCCGTCGCCGGCCTCGAGCAGGAGAACCCAGGCCCGCGTCCCGACGCTGCCCACGCCGACGACCTTGCGAGCCACCTGGACGAGGTCGAACTGCTCGAGCAGGTGGCGTCGGTCAGACTGCAGGGTGCGCCTGTACCCGCGCACGACTTTGTGCAGCTGCTTGTAGATCGCGTCGGCCTCCACGTCGGAGAAGACTTCCTCGATGGGGACGATCAGCGGTGGCGCGCTGTTGAACCTGCGGCTTCCGTCCTCCTCGTGGGTCAGCTTGCTCAGGGCCTGCATGCTGTCGCGCGTGTGGGCCTTGGCCAACATCTTCGTGGCAGCCTTGAATCGTTTCGGCCCCATCTCAACCCTGAACTTGCGGACTTCGTCCTCGACGTCCATATGGGCGTACCAAACCGACATCACTGACTGGTCCGCGAATCCTCGCATGGCCGTGCGGTAGCCGGCCGCCGCGTCAAGGGCGATCTTGCGCCGCTTCTTGGCGGAGAACCCGTTGTCCCGCCCTGCGACTGCCAGGCTTGCGACGAGTCGCTTCACATCCCACTCGAAAGGCCCGGGCAGGGTCTCGTCGAAGTCGTTGACGTCGAAGACGAGTCGGCGTTCGGGCGAGGCGAAGGCACCAAAGTTGGCCAGGTGTGCGTCTCCGCAAAGCTGGACCCGCAGCCCCGAAGACGGCGTGGTGGCCAGGTCCGCGGCCATCGGCAGGGCGGCTCCACGGTAGAAGGTGAACGGCGACACCAGCATTCGGCCGTGTCGTACCGGCACCAGCTCCGGGACTCGTGACTCCGCCTGACCCAGCAACAGTGCAACCGGGTCTCGGTCTGTTGTCGGCTTGAACTGGGCGTGGGAACTCAGCTCGGTCACCCGACGGGCTGCTTCCCCAGCGGCCGTCCGTTCCGCCCTCGTCCGATGGACGACCTTGCTCGCACTGCCAGGCGTAGTCACCAGGGACTCCCTGCTTCTCGATCAGGTGGGTCAGCTCGTCGGGTCAACGGCGGCAGTCTGCTCGAGTACCTCGTCGGATACCTCGTGAACCTCCGGTGCGCCGCCGAGCTCGCCCAGCTTGGCCGAGATCGTGGTTGCCTCCGACACAGGCGCGAGGACGCCGACCGCTGCCCTGCCGTTCTGGAGCTCTTGCGTCACGCGCGCACGGTCGGCGTCATCAAGGCCCAGACCCTTGTGGTGCAGCGCCCCGGCTGCGGCCCCACCCAGGACCCCTACACCCAGTGCGGCGGGCCCCAGGAGGAAGAGCACAGCACCGATCCCGGCACCCTTGCCGGTGCTTCGTGCCCCTACCTTGTCCACCTTGATCGCACCGTCGGCGTCCAGCACCAGGATCCCCATGGCGTCACCCGACGCCAGTCCGGAGTCCTTCAACGCGCCGGCGGCGGCGTCGGCTGCGGCTTCGTTGTCGAAGATGGCGAGGACGAGAGTCTTGTCTGACATGTGTGTGGCCCTTCTGAGAGGTGTAGACCTCGACTCTGCTCGACACGCCTGAACCGCGACATCACCCGCGCCTCACCCTGGCCCGGGTGATCTCTGGTCGTCTGAGTCAGAGGAGACCGCGGGCCTCACCTTCGGCGACCGCGTCGGCCCGCGAGCCGACGCCCAGCTTGCGGTAGATGCTCTTGAGGTGGGACTTGAGCGTGTTTGGCGAGATGAAGAGCGTGCGGGCCATCTCAGCCGTGGTCAGACGGCTCGAGAGAAGCCCCAGAACGGTCAGCTCCCGGTCGGAAAGGTCGCCCATCGCGCCGGCCGTGCGCCGAGGATCAGGGCCATGAGACTCCGCCGCGGCCGACAGGAGGTCGACGTACGGTTTGAGGGATGCGCCGATGGGGATCGCCTGGAGCAGTGAGACGATCCCAGTGCCCTGCGACACGATGGTCGCCACGTACTCGTGTGGCTCGGCCAGGACCAGCGCCGCCCTCAGGTAATCGTGGGCCCGCGTGATGTCACGCTCCGACGCCGCCAGACTGGAGAGAACGCCCCATTCGACCCACTCACGAAGCGTGGCTGGTTCCACGGCCGCGAGGAGCTGGGCAGCATTGGCACGCGCACCACGGCTGATCAGGAGCTTGGCCTGCAGCAGCCGCGACTCATTCGTCTGGGGCAGCCGCCCGACCAGCGGACCGGCCGCCTCCGGCTGGATGGCGACTAGCACCCGGAACTCCTCGACGGCGAGCTGACCCAGCGTCGCCTCGTCGGGCTCGGCGAGGACCATCCGCGCCTGTGCCAGGGCCGCGGCGGCTGCCGGGTGGTTGTACTGCGCCGTCGCGACGCGCGCCTGCCATCGGTAGACCAAGGACTGGATCACCGGTCGGCCATTGACCTCAGACGCCGCCAGCGCCCTGGTCATGAAAGCCGCCGCCGCTGGTAGCTCCTGACGCTCCAGATCGCACGCCGCCTGGAGCAGGTTCGCAAAGATCCGGCCCAGTCCGTGAGGACTCGCGTCCAGTTCGTCCCCGGCCAGGCGCAGTCGCTCCGGCACTTGCCGGGCGGCGGCGAGGTCGCCTTCGAGGAATGCGACCCACGACTTCAGCACCGGAGTCCGGAACTCGTCGACGAGTGGGTGTGCGACGGGGCTCGGTCTCCGGAGCGCGGCCGAGGCTCCGAGGACAGCCCCTGTGAGGAGGTGTGCACCTGCCTCCTGGAGGGGCAGCTCAGCCAGTCTGGGGAACAGCTGGCTCGGGTCGCCCGCAGCGGCCACCGCGGCCCGCGCGCTCAGGTTGTGCTGCAGCGCCCTCGCTGCGTCACCTCGGTTGAGGAAGTAGTCCGCCCAAGCGCCGTTCGCGATCGAGGCGAGAGCAGGATCTGGGTGCGGATAGGCGCGGTCGACCTCGTCCAGCCACTGCTCGGCTTCACGGACCCCGAACGTCGTCAGAACGAGGAGGACCTCCAGAAGCAACCGTGGGTCGACGGTCAGAACCTCTGAGCCGAAACGGCTCAGCCAGGCGCGCGCCACATCCCGCGCTTGTCGCGCGTCCCCCATCTCAAGCGCCTGGACCAACGAGTCGGCGAGGAGCTCCCCCGCCGCCTTCACGTCGTCCAGCACCAGGGCGTGGTGCACCGCGCCCCAAAGGTCGCCTCGCTCTCGGAGCGCGACCATCGCAGCGGTGTTGGCCGCTCTGAACCGCTCCGGTCCGAGCATTCTGAGCCGGGCCCGGAGAAAGGCGGCGAACACCGCATGGAACCGGTAGCGCCCCGGTGCCACGTCGGCGATGAACAAGGCATCGCTGAGCATCCGGTCCAGCAGCTGACCTGAGTCCTCCCTGCCGGTGATCTGCTGGCACAGCTCGAGGTCGAACTCGTCGAGAACACCGATGGCAGTCATGAACTCGGTCAGGTCGGGATCCAGATGGCGGAGTACTTCGTTCGCGAGGTAGTCGCTGACCTCGCGAACGCTCTCCCCCAGCGCATCAATCACGAGCTCGGGATCGGAAGAGTCACGCATGGCCAAGACCGCAAGCTGAACCCCGACGGGCCACCCCGACGTCAGCTCGTGGAGTCGTTGCCGGTCAACCGGCGCCAGGTCCAGACCTTCGGTCCGAAGCACCGCCTCAACCTCATCCACCGTGAACGCGAGGTCGGTCGAGCGAAGCTCGGCCATCGAGCCGGCGGCCCGGAGCCTCACGGTGGCGAAC
>JBAPUB010000018.1:0-1715 GCA_049282455.1 Actinomycetes bacterium | reverse complement strand
ACCCAGACCATCACCTTGGGAGCCAACGAGTTCAAGACGATCGTCGTCACCGTCGGCTGAGGAGGAACGCTCGCATCACACCGTGGTGGGCGCGGCGCACTGGTTCTTGCCGATCTCGAGGATCTCGATCTCCTCGACGGACGCCGGCTTCCCGGCGTTGACCTCGCGGATCGTGTCGTAGAACGCGGGAGCCGACGGCAGTGACGTGACGATCTCCTGAACGAACGCCACGAGGTCGTCCTCGCTCATCAGCGTCGACTCGAACACCTGGCCCAACGTGGTGCGGACCATCCCGTCGTCGCCCATCTCCGCGGCCGTCGACCAGTGGGCGGGCAGCACGGACGTCGCGGGGTCGAGGGTCTGCAGCTTGTCGTGCACGGTGTGGAACAGCTCGCGAGCCAGCTCGTCGGCCCTGCCGGTCAGGTCAGGGCGGCCCACTCCGCGGACGAACACGGTGTCGCCTGACAGCAGCACGTGGCCAGGGATGTGCAGGCAGGTCGTGCCAAGGGTGTGCCCCGGCAGCCTGATCCCGAGGATCTCCAGGCTCACCGGACCGAGGTCCAGCAGCTCGCCGTCCTGCAGGGGGTGGTTGGCGAACGGTGTCGGGCCGCCGGTGTCCTCGATCGGCACCGAGTAGCTGGCCCCCACGGCATCGGCGAGGGCCGGCCCTCCGGTGACGTGGTCGGCGTGCACGTGGGTGTCGATGACGTACCTGATGGTCATCTGGTTCTCGGTGGCCAGTGCGACATAGGGGTCGGGGAACCGTGCCGGGTCGACCACGACGGCTCCGTGCCCGGGAACCCCCAGCAGGTAGGACAGACATGCCTTGGCCGGACGCTGGACCTGCCAGCCGACCATTCCCTCAGGAAGCCCGCTCAGAGGTCTGGGGACCAAGAGCTCCGACCACTTGGCGGTGCCTCCCTCGAGGTTGCGGGTGTCCTTGCCTCGTTCGGCGAGCATGTCGACGAGCAGCTCGCTGCCGTTGCCGTGTGCGCAGACGAGCACGGTGTGGTCAGGGAGCTCGACGGCCAACTCGTCGAGGGCGTCCATGGCGCGCCAGATCGGCAGGTTCCGGGTCTCGACGGGTCGGGAACCTTCGACTTGCCAGTTGTCGAACTCCTCAGCGTTGCGGACGTCGAGGATATAGGGCACGTGCCCGTGCTCGATCTCGGCGAACAGCTCGGTGGGGGTGACAGTGCGTGCCACGAAACCTCCCGAAAGTCGCCCTGGTGGGCTCTATAGTTGCGCAAACGCTAATACATCAGAGGGTGCCTGGAAAGGGTTTCGCCGGGACGACTGCTGACGGCGATTGCGGGTCCATGTGCCCTTGATTACCGAGCAACCGTGCACCTACGGTCGAGGCGACGAGCGTCCGCTGGGACGCCGGGAAGTGGGAGGTCGCGTGTCCGAGGCCGAAGCCCCCGAGAAGATGACGATCATCGCTTTCAGCGGTGACCTCGACAAGCTGTGGCCCATCATGATCCTGAGCTCCACAGCGGCGGCATACGAGATGGACGTCACCGTCTTCTTCACATTCTGGGGTCTCTTTCCACTCGTGCGCGACGACGTGAAGGTCACGGGCGACAACGCGATGACCAAGATGCTGTCGCTCATGAACCCGCCAGGTTTCGCACGGGCGAAGCTGTCCAAGCTGGAGATGGGCGGGGCAGGACATCGGATGATGCGAAAGGTCGCGAAGCAGCACAATGTCGCAC
>JBAPUB010000017.1:0-2329 GCA_049282455.1 Actinomycetes bacterium | reverse complement strand
GGCTTCGAGGTCGACGACCTCGAAGGCAATCCCGGCGTCCTGCATGAGGCGCTTGAGCCGGTGGCAGTAGCCGCACCAGGCGGTGGAGTACATCGTGAGCACCCCCAGAACGCTACGGAGTCAGTTCCGCTCCCGCGAATCGGGGCTGTCGTTCGGGACTGTCGTTCTCGACTGGGAGGATGCTGGGATGGACGCCATGGACGCACCATCCCTCGATGCGGATGCCGTGCTGTCTGGCCTCGACCCCGAGCAGCGCGCCGTCGCGGTCGCACCGCGGGGCCCCGTGTGCGTGCTGGCCGGCGCCGGAACCGGCAAGACCAGGGCGCTCACCCATCGCATCGCCTTCGGCATTCACTCCGGTCAGGTCGATGCCGCGTCGGTGCTGTCGCTGACCTTCACGGCTCGGGCCGCCGGTGAGCTGCGCGGACGCCTCCGCGGGCTCCAGGTCGACGGCGTCCAGGCGCGCACGATCCATGCCGCAGCACTGCGTCAGCTGCGTTACTTCTGGCCGCAGGTCGTGGGCGGTGAACCACCGTCGGTGTTGGCGCAGAAGGCCGGACTGGTCGCAGAGGCAGCGGGTCGGTGCCGGGTCCGGGTCGACCGCTCGGCCCTGCGCGACCTGGCCGGTGAGATCGAGTGGGCGAAGGTCACCCAGGTGGCGCCCGACGACTACCCGACGGCGGCCGCCGTCGCCGGTCGGGTGATGCCCGCAGACCTTCCGGCGGCCGAGGTCGCCCGGGTCTACGCGGCCTACGACGACGTCAAGCGTGGACGCGGGCAGATCGACTTCGAGGACGTCCTGCTTCTCACGGCGGGGATGCTCGACGACGACACTCGGATGGCCGCCAGCGTCCGGTCGCAGTACCAGCACTTCCTGGTCGACGAGTACCAGGACATCAGCCCGGCACAGCAACGGCTGATCGACCTGTGGCTCGGTGACCGAGACGACATCACCGTCGTCGGTGACGCCGCACAGACCATCTACTCGTTCACCGGTGCCTCACCGCGGTTCCTCACCGGCTTCGAGCACCGCCACCCGGGGGCCACGGTCGTGCGACTCGTTCGCGACTACCGCTCGACCCCGCAGGTCGTCGGCCTGGCCAACAAGGTTCTTGCGCAGGGCGTTGGCGACCCACGACTTCGTCTCGAGCTCGTGGCGCAGCGCCCTGACGGGCCCGAGCCGGCGTTCGTGGGTCACCCCGACGAGCCGGCCGAGGCGGCCGACGTGGTGAAGCGGATCAAGGCTCTGGTGGCCGACGGTGTCCCCGCCCGCGAAATCGCTGTCCTGTACCGGGTCAACGCGCAGAGCGAGGTGTACGAGGAAGAGCTTGCGCGCTGTGGCGTCGACTACGTCGTTCGCGGGGGCGAGCGGTTCTTTGAACGCCCTGAGGTGCGTGAGGCCGTGGCCCTGCTGCGTGGGTCGTTGCGCGGGGGCGAGACGGTGGACAAAGACGAGTCCCTCACCGTGCTGGTCGGATCGGTCCTGGCCACGGCCGGGTACCGTCCCACGGCACCAGCTGGGCAGGGCTCGGCTCGGACCCGCTGGGAGTCGCTGGCCGCCCTGGTCGCCCTGGCGGGTGAGGTGTCCGCCGCCCAAGACGGGGCCGGACTCGCAGACTTCGTCGCTGAGCTGGACGCTCGGGCATCCCTGCAGCACGCCCCCACTGTCGACGGTGTCACGTTGGCTTCGCTGCACGCAGCCAAGGGCCTTGAGTGGGACGCCGTGTTCTTGGTCGGCCTGGTCGACGGAACCGTCCCGATCAGCTACGCAACCACTCCCGAGCAGGTCGAGGAAGAGCGTCGTCTGCTCTACGTCGGGGTGACTCGCGCCCGTGAGCACCTGACCCTGAGCTGGGCCGCCTCCCGCAACCCGGGCGGACGCGGGCATCGCAAGGCGTCGCGTTTCCTGGACGCGCTCCGGCCTGGCGACCCCACCACGAAGGACTACCCGGGCAAGACCACGAGTCGGCGACGAAAGGGTGCCGCCCGGTGCTCGGTGTGCGGCCGAGCTCTGACATCGGCGGTCGAGCGCAAGCTGCGCCACTGCACCGGCTGCGAGGTCGACATCGACCTCGACCTGTTCGAGCGGCTGCGTGAGTGGCGGCGCCAGGAGGCTCAGCAGCACAGCGTTCCTGCCTATGTCGTTTTCACCGACGTTACGTTGACAGCGATCGCTTCGGACCAGCCGACCAACGAGGCCGAGCTCGTGGCGATCGCCGGAGTCGGTCCGACCAAGCTGGCCCGCTACGGCGACGCAGTGCTCTCCGTCGTCGCAGGTGAATGGTCCCCGGACGCCGACGAGCTGACGCCCCAGTAATTGCCTTGCCCC
>JBAPUB010000016.1:0-10687 GCA_049282455.1 Actinomycetes bacterium | reverse complement strand
GACCTGCCCCTGCCGTCTCGCATCGACGTCCACGACTACCTCACGGTCAACGGCGAGAAGATCGCCAAGAGCAGTGCGCAGGCAGCCGATCCAGGCGACCTCGTTGAGCGTTTCGGGGCCGACGCCGTGCGGTGGTGGCTCCTGCGCGAACCGGCACGTGTCGGTACCTCCGACTTCACCGAGAGCCGGCTCGTCGACGCCTACAACCGGGATCTGGCGAACAGCCTGGGGAACCTCACCAGCCGCTGTCTTACTCTCACAGCCGGACAGCCGACCTTCGACGCCGCGACACCCGTTGCGGTGGGCCCCGCCGAAGCCGCCCTGGTCGCCCGGGCGCAGGCACTGCGTCAGCTGGTCGACGACGCCTTGGACCGCTACGACTTCCGGGCTGCCACCCGTGCGATCTGCTCCCTGGCGGAGGAGGGCAACCGGTTCATCGAAGCCGAGGCACCCTGGGCACTGGCCAAGCAGGCGGCATCCGGTGACCCCGTTGCCGCAACGCGGTTGCAGTCCACCCTCGCCTCCTTGTTGTTCGCCTGTCGTACCGCCGCCCTCGAGCTCGCTGCGTTCGTCCCCGAAGGAGCCGAGCGGCTGCTGGCGCAGCTCGACGCGCCCACGCAGCGGCCCTCGCCCGTGTTCCCACGCAAGCAGGTGGCGGTGTCGGTCTAGCGGCGGAGTCTGCGTGGCCAGGGGAAGAAGCGGGGAGTCGCCTCGCGGTACGCCGCGTAGCCGGGGTAGTGCGCAGAGAGGAGGTGTTCCTCATAGCGGGCCTTGGCCGTGAGCCAGACCGTAAGTGCCAATGCGAGGAGCAGGCCCAGCCACAGCTCAGAGCGCAACCCCATCCCCCATCCGATGAGGAGCACGCCGGTGTAGATCGGGTGGCGCACGAACCGATACATGCCCGCGGTCTTCAGCCCGGCGGACGCGCGAGGCTGGGGCGACGGTGTGAGCGAGTCCCCCAGGGACAACGCACCGACGACCAGCACGACCCAGCCCAGGAAGAACAAGCCACTGCCGAAAGTACGGAGCAGCGGTGCGTCGAGGGCGGGACCCGGAGCTGCCGACGGGAGCAGAACGAGCAGCCCGAGGAGCACGAACTGTCCCGCGACGAACCCCCAGGCCTTCACCAGGCCATTGTCGCCCCCTGGGAACCCAGGCACGTGTGGCAGGCTCACCCGTGTGACGCACGACCTTCGACCCCATCCACCGCTCCAGCTGTCCGGCACGCCACTGCCGCTGGTCGACCGGGCCCGGGTGTACGTCTGCGGCGTGACCCCCTACGACGTCACTCACCTGGGCCATGCCGCCACCTACGTGTGGGTCGACGCCGCGACCCGCGTGCTGCGGCACATCGGCGTGCAGACCGAGGTGGTGCGAAACGTCACCGACGTCGACGACGTCCTGACGGACGCTGCTCGTCGGGCCAACACGCCCTACGACGCATACGCAGCGATGCACCAGTACCAGTTCGACCACGACATGTCGGCACTGAGCGTCCGCCGGCCCGACCACGAGCCCCGGGCACACCGGTACATCCCGCAGGTGATCGCCCTGGCGCAGGCACTGCTCGACAAGGACGACGCCTACGTGCGTGAAGGCTCGGTCTACTTCCGGGGAGCGAAAGTGCCCGGCGACAGCGGCCTGAGTGCCGACGAGGCCTCGGCGCTGTGCCGCGAGTACGGCGACGAGCCGGACGACCCGCGCAAGGAGCACTCGTTCGACGTCCCGGTGTGGCGGGCGTCGACGGGCGACCAGCCGTCGTGGCCGAGCCCCTGGGGTGTCGGGCGCCCCGGCTGGCACGCCGAGTGCTCCGCCATGGCGCTGAGCGTCCTCGGGTCCAGCGTCGACCTGCACGCCGGCGGACACGACCTGCGCTTCCCCCACCACGCGTACGAGGCTGCGCAGGCCGAGGCTGCCACGGGAGTGCGCCCCTTCGCGCGCGCCTGGATGCACGTCGGGACGGTCTGCGTCGGCGGCCAGAAGATGGCCAAGTCGACGGGCAACCTCGTTCTGGTCGACACCCTTCTGGCCGACCACCGTGCCGCCGCCGTGCGTCTGCTGCTGCTCGACCGTGCCTGGCACGAGCCGTGGGACTTCGACACTGCTCTGCTCGACGCAGCCGAGCAGCGGCTCGACGCGCTGTACGCCGCGGCCGGGCGCCGAAGCGACGACGAGACCTCTGAGGAGGCCGTGGTCGACGCCCTGCTGGCCGACCTGGACGTCCCCAGGGCCCTGGCCATCGCCGAGGAGTCAGGGGGGCGCGCCGCCCGCACCCTCGCCGCGGTGCTGGCCCTGACCTGAGCGCGTCGGTCAAGACCCTCGCGCGCGACGACGATGATGGGGGCATGTCGGCACCTCGCCTGAGCGCCGTGGCCGTGGCCGTCGTGGCCCTGGTCGGGTCGCTGCTCGTCGCCGGTACGGTCCAGCAGCCCGGACTCACCGCGTCGGCTCAGGCCGCAACCGCTCTCCCGCTCCCGGCGCGCCTGACCAGCCTGGACGGGGCTCGGCAGGCCGTCGTCGTCACCTCACGCGACTGGTCGACCTCGTTCGCCCGGCTCCAGACGTGGCAGCTCGGAGGCGACGGTGTCTGGCGCCAGGTCATGTCCGCCACCCGGGCCCGGCTCGGCTGGAACGGTTTCGCCCCCGCAGCCCTGCGCAGGCAAGGATCCGGTGAGACGCCGGCCGGGACGTTCGGCCTGCTGCGAGGGTTCGGCACGACCGACCCCGGTGGTGTGCAGCTCCCGTACCGCGTGGTCGACCTCAACGACTGGTGGCCCTACGACCCGACGGACCCCAAGACGTACAACGTGATGCAGCTGCGGCGGCCGCCGGCCGCCGACTGGCGCTCAACGTGGGCGGAGCACCTGGCCGGCTTCGGGCACCAGTACCTGTTCGCCGTCGTCATCGACTACAACCTGCCGCAGGGGATCGTCCGCACGACTGACGGCGAGCGGATCGCCACCGACCCGGCCAACACGCGCAAGGGTGGTGGCATCTTCCTGCACGTGTCCGGCGGCGGACCGACCGCCGGGTGCGTGTCGGTCAGACGGGCCGACATGCGACGGATCATCCGCTGGCTCGACCCACAGGACTCTCCTCGCATCGTCATGGGGCCGCGGGGCACGCTGAGCTGATCAGCCCGACGTCGGCCGGCTGAGGCCACGCACGCGACGCAGCACCCGCTGGAGCCGGAACCGGTTGTACCGCTGAACTGCAATGCACGGCAGGTTCGACCCGGCGGCGACGGTTGCGTGCAGCGGCGCGGCCCACCAAGGGTTCCATGCCATCGGGACCAGCACACCCGCAGTGACCGCCCAGTGGGCCATCTCTGCGCGTCGGGTCTCAGCGACGAACCGCTCGAGGACGTCGAGATCCCCAGCGGCGACGGTGCGCTTCGAGAACCCACCGGCGAACAGCCCACCCGCCTCCGGCAGGTTCTCCTTCCACCTCTGGATGTGCAGGGTCTTCTCGTACCAGTGACCGTCGTCCTCGAACCCGCGCGGCCGCGTCACCACGCCATCGGAGGCGAACCGTTCGGCGCTCACGCGGTGCACCGCGTAGCCGCACGCGAAGGTCCAAGCCGGCCAGAAGACGACGTTGCCGGCGACGACACCCCACCAGGGCAGTCGGCCGACCGGCGTCCTCACACGCATCACCAGGCCAGTCCACCACGACGTGCAACCACTGCGTACGGTGGGCGGGTGCGCGCCGCTGTGATCGTGAACCCCACGAAGTTCACCGATCTCGATCTGGCGCAGTCGCGCCTGGACGTCGCGGTCCGTCAGCTCGGGTTCGAGCCGCCGACCTGGATCACCACGACGGCCGACAGGCCCGGAACCGACCAGGCCCGCGACGTCCTCGCCGAGGGCGTCGACCTGATCCTCGTCTGGGGTGGCGACGGAACCGTGAACGCGGTCGCCGACGCAATGATCTCCGGCGGCGTGCCGCTGGGGCTCCTTCCCGGCGGAACCGGGAACCTGCTGGCCCGCAACCTCGGCGTCCCCCTCTACCTCAGCGGAGCGGTCCGCACCGCCTACCTCGGTCTCGACCACGCCATCGACACCCTCGCGGTGTCTCTCGGACAGGGAGTCGTCCGGACGTCTCTGGTGATGGTCGGCACGGGATGGGATGCCGCGATGATGGACGTCAACGAGACGCTCAAGCAGCGCATCGGCTGGGCGGCCTACGCATTCGAAGGGGCCAAGCAGTTTCGCGAGCACCCGCTGCGCATGCGCATCAGCGTCGACGGCTCGCCACCGACGCGCTACTACGGCCGCACCTGCCTGGTGGCCAACGTCGGAACGCTGGTGGCCGGGCTCCAGCTGGTTCCCGAGGCGAAGGTCGACGACGGCTTGCTCGATGTCCTCGTCCTCGACCCCACGCGCCCGGCGGCCTGGGCCCGGACGACCTGGACGCTGGCCCGGGGCAAGTCCCCGGGCAACGCAGCGTCGCGAACGCTCCTGCAGGGCCACGAGGTCGTCGTGAGCACCCACGCTGCGCGGCCACGACAGATCGACGGCGACCTCGTGGAGCCGGGCCACGGCTTCCGGGTGAAGGTCCGACCCCGCTCGCTGGTGGTCCGGGTCCCCCAGCACCCGTCGGGACGTAAGACCCCTAGGTGAACGGAGGGTGAACACGGAACACTTCGGCGGGTGGATCTGTCCCTGCTGCTGGCGATCGCGCTGTCGCTGGCCTTCGCCCTCACGAATGGGTTCCACGACGCCTCCAACGCCATCGCGACCTTGGTGGCGACTCGAGGGGCGACTCCGGGCCAGGCGGTGGCCCTGTCAGCAACGTTCAACATGTTGGGCGCGGTGCTGCTCGGCACGGCTGTCGCCGACACGATCGCGGGAATCGTCCAGGTACCGGACACGCAGACCGTGCTCGTGGTCGGCTCCGGACTGGCCGGGGCGACCACGTGGAACCTGCTCACCTGGTGGCGGGGCCTGCCGTCGAGCTCGGGGCACGCGCTGGTCGGCGGACTTGTTGGTGCCGCGCTCGTCGACGGAGGTGTCAGCGCCGTCAACTGGGGCGGCATGGACGGACTCCACCCGCAGGGCGTCTGGGGCACGCTGTTCGCCATGCTCATCTCCCCACCCATCGGCTTCGCCGGTGGGTGGTTGCTCGTGGTGACCCTGCGCTGGATCTCTCGCCCCTGGACCAACCGGTGGCGAGGACCGGTCGTGAGTGGCGAGTGGGTGGCCGCCGCCGGACTCTCGTACTCCCACGGCGCAAACGACGCCCAGAAGGCCATGGGGGTGATCGCGACGCTGCTGCTGGCCACCGGCTACACCGACTCCTTGTCGGTGCCGCTGTGGGTCAAGGTCCTCACAGGAGTCACCCTGACCCTCGGTACCGCCGCCGGTGGCTGGAGGATCGTCAAGACCATCGGCCACCGGCTGTTCGACATCAAGCCCATCGACTCGCTCGCGTCCCAGACCACGTCGACCAGCGTCATCTTCACCGCGTCGCTGCTGGGTGCACCGGTCAGCACCACGCAGATCGTCGCCTCGTCGGTCGTCGGGGTCGGGGCCGGACGACGACGGTGGCGACACGTTCGATGGGAGGTCGTCAGAGCGATGGGTTTCGCCTGGGTGACCACGCTTCCTGCGGCTGCAGGGCTTGCTGCAGCCTTCTACTACTTCGCGAAAGGGGTGTCATCGCTGTGACTCCCTCATTCACCCGATGGTTCCTGCCGGACAGCCCCGACCTGCTGGAGATGCTCAACGAGCAGACCGAGATCACGTCCGAGGGCATGACAGCGTTCCGTCGGTGGGCTGCCGGTGAGGCCGCCTGCGGTGACGACGTCCGCGAAGCCGAGCACACGGCTGACGATGCGAAGGCCAAGCTCATCGACTCGGTGCGCGAGGCCTTCACCACACCACTCGAGCCCGAGGACCTCTTCGAGCTCTCCAGGGGCCTCGACGAGGTCATCAACGGCGCCAAGAACACCGTCCGTGAGGCCGAGGTCATGCAGATCGAGCCCGACCAGGCGATGGCCGACATGGCCGTGCTGCTCAGTGAAGGCGTGAACCATCTGCGACTCGCGTTCCAGGGCCTCCCCAAGAACCACGGAGAAGCCGCTGCCGAGGCCGCCGCCGCGATCAAGGCACAGCGCCGGCTCGAGCGTGTGTACCGGCAGGCCATGTCGACTCTCATCGACGGCGACGACCTGCGAAGGGTCGTCGGCTACCAGGAGCTGTACCGCCGGATGACGCGGATCTCCGAGCAGCTGGTCGGCGTTGCCGACCGTATCGGCTACTCCGTGGTGAAGGAGTCGTAGGGCGACAAGGGGTCGGAGCCCCGCGCGCGCAGCTTCTCATCGTCGTCGCGGTCGGGGTCGTCGTTGCCTGAACGGTCGAAACGAACCGAGTTCTCCTGCGACGGCATGCGCTCGTCGATGAAGGCGAGCAGCTGGTACGCCCGCCAGTCGGCAGGGAACAACAGGTTGATGTCCAGCCCCCGAGGCCACAGCTTCCAGGCGCGGACAGCGGAGACCTCCATGCAGATGATGATGCTCTGCGCAGTCAGGTAGAACAGCGTGAGGATCCCGATGACTGTCGCGAAGACTCCGTAGACAGCACTGGCGTTCGACACCAGCCGGGCCAGGAGCGGGCTGCCGATCGCGAAGACCAGCGACACGACCAGCCCTCCGAGCACGCACCCGAGCAGGTACTCGTTGCGACGCATGGTCCGCGCCGTGAGCACCTTGGTCGCGATGATGAGCACCAGGGTGGCAACCACCGCCGACGCCACGACGAGGAGCAGGCGCGACACCGTGGACAGCACAGGAACCGTGGCCGCCAGGACTCCCGCCGCCGCGACCGTCACCGCGCCGAGGCCGAGCACGACGAGCATTCCGAGAACCCTGAGGTAGCGAGGACCGAACCCGAACCGTCGGCGCCAAGGCACCGCCCAGATCTGGTTCAGTGCGACGTACAACGCGAAAGCGCCGCCCATGCCCGAGAGCAGCAGCCCGACGAGACCGATGAGCAGCGGTAGCCCACCCGACGGCAGCTGCTCGTAGGAGTTCACGATGGCGTCTGAGTAGTTGGCGCCGAAGAGCTGCTCGAGCAGGTCGTTGCGCAGCTGTTCGTTGCCCTGCAGAACCATGGTCAGGACGGCGACGAAGACGAGGGCGAGCGGAAACAGGCTGAGGAACCCGTAGTACGTGAGGAGTGCCGCCAGCCGGCTCCCCCCGTCGTCGGAGTACTTCTTGAACACCGCGTAGGGAAAGCCACCCCACCACTGCCTCGCCTGGGTCCTGTCCGCGGCCGAGCTCGTACCCAAGACAAACCGCTCGATGCGCCCGAACATCCCGGTGTGCGAGGCCTGCGTCCCCTGAGGAGCAGCCGGCCGGCGTTCGTCGTCGTCCACGCAGCATCTCTACCACGCGCACCCCGATGAGTGACGACACGAGCAGTCCGCCCACACCTGAACCGCGCTAGATCACACGCCTGACCCCAGGGACCCGCCGGAGCAACGAGGCGATCACGAAGGAACCGACAACGGCGAGCGCTGCGACCACGGCGAAGCGGAGCTCGGTCCACATCTCCACCTGGCGCGCCAGGAGTATCAGGCCGACGAGCACGAGCGGGTGCACGAGGAATGCGCCGTAGGCGGCAGGGGCCATCATCCTTCCCAGCCTGCGCTGGCCGGCGAACCGGTGTTTGAACAGCTCGATCACGGCCACGGACGCCCCTACCGCGACGAGGCCCTCGCTCAAGGCGAGCAGCGCAGCCGGCCAGTGCGGTCCGCCTGCGATCAGCTCCGGCGAGTCGGCGCCGAAGACGAGCCCCAGGGTCACGGCCGTAAGCGCACCTGCCACGGCAAGCAGGGCCCAGACCCGGACCAGCGCGACGGGCACCGACTCCCACCATCCGCGCTCGGCCCCCAGGACACCGAGGACGAACAAGACCACCCAGGCCGGCGCCTGGCCGAGCGCCAGGTGCGCTCGCTCCTCGCCCAGCGGCACCCACAGGCGGACCAGGGTCGAACCGACGGCGACCATCGTGGCAGCCACCACGAGGTGGCGGTGGCGCAAAGCGAGTGATCCCGGGAGGCGGGCTGAGACGGCTGACCGGGCCAGTGCGTACCCGATCGAGAGCACGAGAAGAACCTCGAGGAACCACGCGGGGCCTGGGACCAGGGGCCATAAGAGATCCGATGTGAACCGCGCAAATCCCCGCGCTCGCGCGGCGTGGTTCTCCGGGTCGACCCACTCCAGGAGCGGACTGGCCAACCAGGCGAAGGCCAGTAGCGGCACGCCCAGCCGGACGACACGGTCACCGACGAACCGACGGGTCCCCTTGCGGGCCCAGCTGGCTGGAGTCAGCCGACCAGCGACGAGGAACAGAATGGGCATCGCGCACAGGGCCCCGACCAGGAGGACGAGCACCGCGACCGTGAGCAACGGCTCGGGCAGCTTGGGTTCGTACAGGTACCAGGAGCCGAACCCGGACCAGGCCACGAGCGTGTGCCCGACGATGACCGCCACGATCATCGCGACCTTCACGTTGTCGAGGAAGGCCAGCCGACTGGCGCCCGTCATCCGATTCCTCAGTGCGGTGTCACCGGGATGGTCACGACTCCACCGTCTCGGATGTGTGCCACCGACGGCAGAGTCCTTCGTCATCGGAAGGCAGCGGGTCAGAGGGCCTCGACGTTGACCCCGCTCATCTTGGCGTGCGAGACCACGTGAAGGTGTGGTGCGTCGGCGGACAGCTGGTCCGCGGGAGAGGCGGTCACATTGAGACCGGTGGTACGGCTGTCCGACTCCGCGGTCACCCGCCAGTCCTCGGGAACTTGGACGTTCAAGCCACCCATCGCCCCGTGGACCTCGATCGTGGCCCCCTCAGGAGCGAGCGCCGCCCTGGTGAGGTCGATGTTGACCCCGCCCATCCCGAGGTCGACCCGCCCATGTCGAAACGACTGGGACGTGAGCTCGATGTCGACCCCGTTCATCAGGGCCGTCCGACGAATCTCGTCGTCGTCGACCTCACCCGTATCCAGGCGTCGGGCCAGGGCCCGCCCTGCAGCCAGTGCGGCCACCTGGACGGCGATGACGATCAGGACTCCACGGAGGACTCGGCGGGCGGGGCTGCGGGGGGTATGGCTCATGCCCCCAGGCTAGGTGCGGGCCGCCTGACCTGGAAGGGGTCCGGCTTCGCTCTCGAGGTTCTCGGCACGGCCTGTCGGTGGGATTGCCGTATTCGCTGCGCAGCTCGGGGCGTGCACCGATGATGGTTGTCGTTCGGTCAGACATCGAAGAGGGGACCACCAGAGTGGGATCGACCCGTACACGACGCAGTGTTCGCAGAGTTGGCGCGGCGACTGTGCTGCTGGGCGCCTTGCTCTCATCCACGTCTCTGGGGGCGGGGCAAGCGGCCGTTGCCGCCGGTGGGCCGTGCGGCAGCCTCTCGTACGACCCGACCCGGCCACCGGCCTACCAACACGTCGTCGTCGTGATGGACGAGAATCTGAGCTACGCCGCACTTGCGAAGTCGACCCAGGCGCCGTACCTGCACTCGTTGGGGTCGACCTGCGGCTCGGAGACGAACATGCACGCTGCGACGCATCCGTCGCAGCCCAACTACATGGCTGCGACCTCGGGATTCGCGACCCCTCTGGGAACACGGACCACCAACGACAACATCTTCCACCAGGCCCAGGCGACCGGTGACACGTGGCGGGTGT
The DNA here is from genome assembly GCA_049282455.1 of Actinomycetes bacterium. Lineage (GTDB taxonomy): Bacteria > Actinomycetota > Actinomycetes > JAHEKZ01 > JAHEKZ01 > JBAPUB01. The sequence goes on along the minus strand of JBAPUB010000016.1, from coordinate 991 downwards.
ACGCAGAGTCGATGCCGGCGAACTGCGCCCCGAACAGCTCCACGACGCCGATCTACAAGTCAGGTCACACCCCTGCGTACTGGTACAGCAACCTGAGGTCCCCGACCAACACCTGCAAGACCTTTGATGTGCCCGCCTCGCCGGCACTGGACGCCGACATCGACGCCGACTCGTTGCCCACGTACTCGTGGATCGCACCCAACCTGTGCAACGACATGCACTGGGACACCAACTGCACCTATCCCAAGACTTCCCGGGTCGCTGTCGGGGACAGCTGGCTCTCCACGCTCATCCCACGGCTCACGGCGATGCCGAGCTACCTGGCCGGCAAGACGCTGATTGTGATCACCTTCGACGAGGGCTCGGGCCCGCAGACCAACGGCGTCGACTGCACCGACCCCGCCTACTACCCGACCCACCCGGACTGCGCCATCGCCACGTTCGTCGTCTCCCCGTACGTCACACCGGGTGCTACTGACGGAAGCGACCAGAACCTGTACTCGCTGTTGGCCACCACCGAGGACATCCTGGGCTACCCCCGACTCGGCCGCGCAGCCGGACAACCGAGCATGCGTTCGGGGCTCCGCTTCTGAAGGTGCCACGACCTCACCGGAGTCGTGCGTGTGGTCACGGCTGCCAGTGGGGGTCAGGACCCGGGCATGTCCAGCATCTGCAGCACCTCGAAGGTGCCGACCTGACTGTGCGGGTGGCCGTCGAGCAGGGCAGCAAGGGCATCGGCGTCCTCGGCTTGGAGGATCGAGTAGCCACCGACCCAGCCGGCGGGCCCGGGGTCGTCGGTGCTGACCGGCTGGGTCGGTACGCCCCAGTCGACCAGCGCGTCTCCCGCCTTCGCGCCCCAGGCCATCCATGCGTCCATGCTGGCCTGGCGCTCCTGCGGCGTTGAGCTGGACATCTGCTCCCCCATGGTCATCTTCGATCGGTACAGCACGAGGAACTTCTGCATGGGCGGTCCTCTCGATCGAGACTCCGG
>JBAPUB010000015.1:0-1991 GCA_049282455.1 Actinomycetes bacterium | reverse complement strand
GTCGATCATCGCGGCGGCGACGGCTTGGTCTCCGAACACGGTGCCCCAGCCGGAGAACGGCAGGTTCGAAGTCAAGATCAGCGACGCGTGTTCGTAGCGTGATGACACGAGTTGGAAGAACAGGTTCGCGGCGTCTTGTTCGAACGGGAGGTAGCCGACTTCGTCGACGATGATGAGCCCGTAGCGGCGCAGCCTGGTGAGCTCGGTGGGTAATCGTCCGGCGCGGTGAGCGTCGGTGAGGCGGGTGATCCAGTCGGTGGCGGTGGCGAACAGGACCCGGTGCCCGTGTCGTGCGGCGCTGATCCCGAGCCCGGTGGCGAGATGGGTTTTGCCGGTTCCGGGTGGGCCGAGCAGCACGACGTTGCGGGCCTCGGTCAAGAACCCGCCCGATGCCAACGCCCCGACTTGAGATCTCACGGTTGGTTGGGGCTCCCAGTCGAAATCGTCGAGGGTTTTACGGGCGGGGAACCCGGCGGCACGGATGCGCAACTCGGCGCCTGACGCGTTGCGGGCGGACACTTCTCGTTCGAGCACCGCGGCCAGGTAGTCCTCATGTGTCCAGCCGGCATCACGAGCCTGATCGGCGAGGCGGGCGGCGGCTTCGGTGATGCGTGGCGCTTTGAGCGCCGCGGCGAGGTAGTGGATTTGTTTGACCGAATCAGGTGTGGTCTTGGCGGCCATCAGATCACCTGGCTGTCGCAGCTGAGTCCGAACGCCCGGTCATAGTCGGCGAGATCGCGTGTGAGGTCATCGACGACCTCGATGATGCGAGGACGTTGGAACTCTGCTCGAAGCAGCCGGGCGGTCTCGACGTGGGCGGGGTCGGTGACGGTCATTCCTCGGGCCCACACCCGCACATGATCAGCGACAACACGTCCTTCCATGCGCACACGCACCCGGTTCAGATCGGCGCTGACCTCGACGATCCGTCCAATCGCCGTTGGGTCCACCGAGTAGTCGCTGGTGTCGCAGCGCACGTAGTAGTCGCGACCGAGACGGACCCGGTTGCGCCAACCCAGATGCAACGGGATCGGCGGCAACGCCAACATCGCCGCCCGATCGGCGTCGATCAGATCGATTGGGCGGGTCTTGATCGTGCGCACCACCCGGGCGTTGGCGCGCTCCAACCAATCGGTGAACTGGACGTTGAAGTCGTGCGGGGAGCTGAAGGTTCGCCCGGGCATGAACGACGTCTCGAAGAACCCGTTGCGTCGCTCCACGATGCCTTTGGACTCCGGATCTCGCGGCTTGAGCAGCACCAGCTTGGTCGCCAGCGTCCCCATGAACGACGCGACTCCTTCGGCGCGACGCAGACCACGCCCGATGCCCGGTTCGTTGTCCCAGATCAACCGGCGCGGCACCCGCTCCAACTGTTGAATCAGCTCCCACGAGCCCAACAACAAGTCCTCGGTCTTGCGGGTCGGGATCATTCGCCCGGTCATGAATCTCGAGTGCGCCGCGGTGATCACCAACGTCGGCAACAACGCCGTGGTTCCGTCTTCGAGCGGGATCCGTTTCGGCGGGAACCACAAGTCGCACTGGGCTGCGTCACCGGGCTCCCACGTCAACCGGTCCGCAGGATCCGGCGGCCGATACGACGGGCGTAGCACCTTGACGTTCTCACGGAACCAGGTGATCGACCCCGACCAACCCACCCGCTCCGCGATCACCGTCGCGGGCATGTCTGGCTCGGTCTCCAACAACGCACGCACCCGCTGCTCGAACGACGCGAACGACGTCGGCTGCGGACTGCGTTCATACTTCGGCGGCGCGTCCGACACCACCGCCTTGAGGACCGTCGTGCGCGAGATGCCCAACCGCTTCGCGATCTTCGCCTTCGGCACCCCTTCCGCGTCCAGCCTGCGAATCAACGCCCAATCTTCCAAAGTGATCACACTCCAATCGTTGAGTGTTCACTTTTCACCGTCGAAACTGACCAGTTTTCGAGCGTCGTCGACAGGGGGGCCTCCGATGAGCGAATTCACGGGATG
>JBAPUB010000014.1:0-6385 GCA_049282455.1 Actinomycetes bacterium | reverse complement strand
TCACCGGATCCATCGCCACAGACCACCTGATGACCTTCCCGGGGCGGTTCACCGACTCGTTGGTGGCCGACAAGCTCGACACGGTGTCACTGTCCTTCTTGGTGGACCATCTGGAGATCCGGCGCGGCGGTGTGGCGGCGAACATCGCCTTCGGGATGGGATGTCTGGGGCTGCACCCGACCCTCGTCGGCGCTGTGGGAGCCGACTTCGCCGACTACCGGTCGTGGCTGGAGCGGCACGGCGTCGACACCGCGTCGGTGCACGTGTCAGAGGTGCACCACACGGCTCGCTTCATCTGCACCACCGACGAAGCCCAGAACCAGATCGCCTCGTTCTACCCGGGTGCCATGGCCGAGGCGCGCACGATCGAGCTCGGGCCGATCGTCGAGCGGCTCGGCGGTCTGGACCTCGTCCTCGTCGGTCCCGACGACCCCGACGCCATGCTGCGGCACACCGACGAGTGCCGTCAGCGTGGCATCCCCTTCGCCGCAGACCCGTCGCAGCAGCTGGCCCGGATGAGCGGAGAGGACATCCGCAGGCTCATCGACGGTGCGGCATACCTGTTCACGAACGAGTACGAGGCCGCCCTCACCGAGCAGAAGACCGGGTGGGACGCCGACGAGATCCTTCGCCGAGTGGGCACAAGGGTCACCACCCGCGGACCTGGGGGTGCCCTCGTCGAACGCCTCGGCGAGCCAGTCGTCGCCGTCGAGGTGCCGCAGGAGGAGCGCAAGGCAGATCCCACCGGCGTCGGAGACGGTTTCCGGGCCGGGTTCGTCACCGGGCTGGCCTGGGGACTGCCTGACCGGCGCAGCGCGGAGGTCGGCTGCATGCTCGCCACCTACGTGCTGGAGACGGTCGGGACGCAGGAGTACCGGTTCGACGGCGCCGACTTCGTGCAGCGGCTGACCCAGGCCTACGGGCCCCGTTCGGGCGCTGAGGTGGCGGCAAAGCTGACCGTTGCCGTGTGACCGTGACGCACGCAGTCGTCCCTGAGCCGACGCCGTGGCAGCTGCCCGATGCAGGAGACCTTCCTCCCGAGCTCGACGGTGAGGACCTCGTCGCCGTCGGGGCGGATCTTGAGCCGGGCACGTTGTTGGCCGCCTACACCCGCGGGTTGTTCCCGATGGGCGTGACCCAGCGCACGGCTCGGGGCCTCGGGCGGACGAGAGACGTGCTCGGCTGGTGGTCGCCGGACCCGCGCGGCGTGCTCCCCCTCCGGGGCCTGGTGGTGAGCCGGTCCCTGCGTGCGTCCCGGCGCCGGTTCGTCGTCACCGTGGACGCGGCCTTCGGCGACGTCGTCGCCGGGTGCGCCACCGCGGACCGGGACGGGGCCTGGATCACCGGCGAGTTCGTCACTGCCTACCGGCGTCTGCACGAGCTGGGCTGGGCCCACAGCGTCGAGGTCTGGGACGACACCACTCTGGTCGGCGGGCTGTACGGCGTCGCCGTAGGTGGCCTGTTCGCGGGCGAGTCGATGTTCCATCGCAGCCGAGACGCCTCCAAGGTGGCCCTGGCCGGCCTCGTGAGCCTGCTCTCCCGCGACGGCGCCGACCGTCTGCTCGACGTGCAGTGGCGGACCCCCCACCTGGCCCGGCTGGGCGCGGTCGAGGTGCCTCGTAGGCGGTACCGGGACCTGCTGGACCAGGCCCTGGGGCTCCCGCTCCCGGAGGAGCTGGCGACCCCTCACCCGGGGTTCGTTATCGAGCCGTGATCTAGGTCCCCCCGGGCTCGGGAACGGCCGGGGAAACCACGCCGGAACGGACCTGGCCCCCTACCGGGCCTACGAGGGATCCCTGCGCTAGCGTGTGGCCCGAAACCAGCTCGAACCACCGGTTCCGAGGCGCCGCGAGGTGCGTTGGCCGGTCCACCTCGAAGAAGGCGCCCTGTGATCTCGACCCGCCCTGCCGGCTCCGCGCGCCGGAGGATCGCGGTAGCCGGCCTGGCCGGCGTGGTCCTGCTGACCGCCACCGGCTGTTCGGTCCAGGACCTGCCCGCACAGCTGTCGATTCCTGACCCGGTCACCACCAGCGGCGACATCACCTACGCACTGTGGCAGGAAGCCTGGTTGGCACTGTGGGTCGTCGGCTTCTTCACCTGGGCCCTGATCCTGGGCGGCGCGTTCTGGTTCCGTCGTCGTCACGCCGAGCAGGTTCCTGCGCAGACGCGCTACAACCTGCCGATCGAGGTCCTCTACACGATCACGCCACTGATCTTGATCGCAGGGTTCTTCTACCCGACCGCGCGCGACGAGGCGCAGATCACCAAGGTGACTGACGACCAGGACATCACGATCAACGTGGTCGGGTACCAGTGGAACTGGGGCTTCAACTACCTCGACTCGAACGTCTACGAGGCGGGAACCCCCCAGCAGCAGCCCACGCTCTACCTGCCGGTCAACGAGAAGGCCCGGTTCGTCCTGACCTCTCCCGACGTCATCCACTCCTTCTGGGTGCCGCAGTTCCTGTTCAAGATGGACGTCGTCCCCGGTCGGGCGAACCAGTTCGAGCTCACCCCGACCAAGGAAGGCACCTACGCCGGCAAGTGTGCTGAGATGTGCGGCACCTACCACTCCCAGATGCTGTTCTGGGTCAAGGTCGTCAGCCCCGCCGAGTACGAGCAGCACATGACCGACCTCGCCAACTCGGGGCAGTCGGGCCTACTCGCCACCGGGCGTGCGAACGCCGACGCGCAGAACCAGGGCAACACGAGCATCGGCCAGCCCGGCCAGAGCGACTTCACGAACCCGTTGGGAGTACAGCAGTGACGATTCTCAACGAGCCGATCACCGAGGCTTCGCCCGAACCGGCGAAGCCGCCGATGACCAAGGGCCGGCTCATCGTCAGCTGGGCGACGAGCACCGACCACAAAGTGATCGGCTACTTGTACTTCATCACCTCGTTCGGGTTCTTCCTCATCGCCGGTGCGATGGCGCTGATCATGCGCGCTGAGCTGGCGGCACCGGGGATGCAGTTCGTCTCGCTCGAGCAGTACAACCAGCTCTTCACGATGCACGGCACGATCATGCTCTTCCTGTTCGCCACTCCACTCTTCTCGGGGTTCGCGAACGCGATCATGCCGCTGCAGATCGGCTCGCCCGACGTCGCCTTCCCACGCATGAACATGCTGGCGTACTGGCTGTTCGCCTTTGGCGGCCTGATCGTGCTGTCCAGCCTGCTGACCCCCGGCGGAGCCGCGGCCTTCGGCTGGACGGCCTACGCCCCGCTCAGCGACGTCGTGCGCTCCCCAGGCGTCGGCTCGGACATGTGGCTCATGGGCTTGGCGATGGGTGGTCTGGGCACGATCCTGGGCGCGGTCAACTTCATCACCACGATCGCCTGCATGCGCGCCCCGGGCATGACCATGTTCCGCATGCCGCTGTTCACCTGGAACGTGCTCCTGACGAGCATCCTGGTTCTCATGGCGTTCCCCGTCCTTGCGGCGGCGCTCATCGTGCTCGAGTTCGACCGACAGTTCGGCACGATGGTGTTCGACCCGCAGGTCGGCGGCGCCATCCTGTGGCAGCACCTGTTCTGGTTCTTCGGGCACCCTGAGGTCTACATCCTCGCGCTGCCCTTCTTCGGCATCATCAGCGAGATCCTCCCCGTGTTCAGCCGCAAGCCGATCTTCGGCTACAAGGGACTCGTCTTCGCCACGATCAGCATCGCGGCCCTGTCCGTCGCGGTGTGGGCGCACCACATGTTCGTGACCGGGGCGGTGCTCCTGCCCTTCTTCGCCTTCATGACCATGCTCATCGCGGTTCCGACGGGCGTGAAGTTCTTCAACTGGATCGGCACGATCTGGGGTGGCGCAGTCACGTTCGAGACCCCGATGGTGTTCTCGCTCGGCTTCCTGGTCACGTTCCTGTTCGGCGGGCTGACCGGCATCATCTTGGCCTCCCCGCCCCTCGACTTCCACGTCTCCGACTCGTACTTCGTGGTGGCGCACTTCCACTACACGGTGTTCGGCACGGTCGTGTTCCTGATGTTCGCCGGGTTCTACTTCTGGTGGCCGAAGTGGACCGGACGGATGCTCGACGAGCGGCTGGGGCAGATCCACTTCTGGATGCTGTTCATCGGCTTCCAGGTGACCTTCTTGATCCAGCACTGGCTCGGAGTCATTGGCATGCCGCGGCGCTACGGCGACTACAGCGCCGGCGACGGCTTCACGTTCATGAACGAGGTCTCGACCGTCGGATCGGTCCTGCTCGGTCTGTCCACGCTGACCTTCCTGTACAACGTGTGGCGCACGTACAAGAAGGGCGAGCGGGTCACCACCGACGACCCGTGGGGCTGGGGGCGCTCCCTGGAGTGGGCCACGTCATGTCCGCCGCCTCGGCACAACTTCGTCTCCATCCCCAAGATCCGCTCCGAGTCACCGGCGTTCGACCTGCACCACCCGGAGATCGCCGCCCTGGAGTACGCGGACCAGCCCAGCGCCGAAGTCGTCGGCAAGGAGGCCTGACCCATGCGCGTCACCGGTCGTCTCTTCGGCAGCATCGCCGCGTTCTTCGCCCTGGTCGGGGCCGTGTACTGGTGGCTGGCCAAGGAGCCGGCGGGTACCGCGGCCCTGGTGTTCACGGCCGGCCTGGGGTTCCTCGTGGCCTTCTACCTGTTGTTCACGGCCGGGCGCGTCGAGCCGCTTCCGGAGGACGACGAGGAAGCGAACGTGGGCGACTACGCCGGCGAGTACGGGTTCTTCAGCCCGCACAGCTGGTGGCCCTTGCCGATCGCCCTCGGAGCGGGAATCACGGCCCTGGGATTTTGTTACCACTCTGTATGGCTGTTGATCCTCGGCGCCTTCGTGGTCGTGTGCTCCACGGTGGGCCTGCTCTTCGAGTACTACGTCGGCGAGTTCGCCCGCGACTAGGTCACGAGACGGGGTCAGGTGCTGTGCCTGACTTGCCGATGCACGGTGAGGCGGGTCACCATGGCTCGTCTCCCACGACAGGGGTTCCATTGGTCACGCTCAGCTCTGTGAGGCTGCGTGCCGGGCTCGTCGGCCTGGTCGGAGTCGGGGTGCTGGCTGCCTGCACACCGGCCGGGTCCTTCAGCCCCCTGAGTCCCGCGGCGACCGAGTCCGACGCCGTGATCAGCGTGAACCCCGCCGAGGGGCAGACCTGGCGACCGGACCGTCCCATCAAGGTCAGCGTGGCCGACGGCACCTTCGACGCAGTGTCCGTGCGCACCGTCGACGGCAAGACGCTGCGAGGGCGGTTCAACGCCTCTGACACGACCTGGCGCTCGACCTCAGGCCTGCTCCCCTTCGGGACCAAGTACGTCGTCACGGCTCGCGCCAAAGACGCGGCCGGCCTGCCGGCACGGGTCCGCAGCACCTTCCGCACCGAGAAGCCCAAGTCGCTGGTCCACTCGTGGATCGTTCCGGGTACCGGCGCCGTGGTCGGCGTCGGAATGCCCATCATCGTGACGTTCGACCAGCCGGTCCCCAACCACGCGGTCGCCGAACGGCACCTGTCGGTGACGGCGTCTCCGCAGCAGCCGGGTGGCTGGTACTGGGTCAGCGACACCGTCGTGCGCTACCGCCCGAAGACCTACTGGAAGTCCGGTACCACAGTGCGGGTCACGTCCAACCAGGCTGGGGTGCGCCTGGGCGACCGGGTCTGGGGTGACGACAACGACACCGTGCGGTTCAGCATCGGTGCCGCCATGGTCAGCACCGTCGACATCGGCAACCACACGATGACGGTGCGCCGTGACGGCCAGGTGATCCGTACCATCCCGGTCACCACCGGCAAGCCCGGCTGGGACTCCCGGGTCGGCACCAAGGTGATCATCTCCAAGGACCGCGAGGTCGTCATGGACGCCGCGACCCTCGACGTGCCGAAGAACGACCCTGAGTACTACCGGCTGAACGTCGAGTACGCCATGCGGGTGACCTGGAGCGGTGAGTACGTCCACGCGGCTCCGTGGTCGGTCGCCGACCAGGGCCACGCGAACGTGAGCCACGGCTGCACCGGTATGAGCAACGAGAACGCCGCCTGGCTGTACGGCCTGAGCAAGGTGGGCGACGTCGTGAACTACGTCGACGGCGTCCGGTCGATGGAGCCCTGGAACGGGTACACCGACTGGAACATCCCGTGGGCGCAGTGGCGCCAGGGGAGCGCGCTGAGCTGAACGAGCAGCCGGTCCGGTCCTCGAGCCGCGTGCGTGACGCAGTGGTCGAGGACGCGCGGGCTGTTGCGGAGATCAAGGTGGCGGGCTGGCGCGCCGCCTACCAGGGCCTGCTGCCGGACTCAGCGCTGGACGCCCTCGACGTCGGGGAGCTGACGGTCGACTGGGCGCGGCAGATCGCCGTCCTCCAGGAACCATCCGGCTGCCTGGTGGTCGAAGTCGACCGGATCGTCCGCGGTTACGGGGTCTTCGGG
>JBAPUB010000013.1:0-8608 GCA_049282455.1 Actinomycetes bacterium | reverse complement strand
CCTCAGGGTCGGCCACGCCGACCCCCACGGGCTCGAGCTCGCCGGACTCCACGGCGACCTCGTCCCCCAAGCCGAGCACGTCGACCACCCCGGCCCAGCCGGAGTGCCGGTCCAAGGACATTCAGGTGACGGTGACGACCGACCGGCAAAGCTACCCGCCGGACGTTCTGCCGACGTTCACGTTGGCCGTCGAGAACGTCGGCACCCAGACCTGCCGGCGCGACGTGGGTCAGCGTGCCCTCGAGCTGACCGTGAGCTCTGGCGGCGTCCAGGTGTGGTCGTCGGACGACTGCAACCCCGGGGGCCCGGCGGCCGAGCGGGTGTTCGGACCCGGTGACCGGTTCGTGCAGCCGGTGTCGTGGTCTCGGCAGCGGTCCGAGCCGGGCTGCCCCTCCGGCGAGCCACTCGCCGACCCTGGCCAGTACCAGGTCGTCGGGCGCAACCTCGACGTCCGCAGCGAGCCGGCGTCGTTCACGCTCACGTGATCCCAGGGCTGACCACACGGGGTCACCCCCCAGGCTCAAGGTTGGCCCCCGTGCCGACGACACCCAGGGGGAACGGCGCGGGGTGAGGGTCGCGGGGCGCCGTCCTCTAAGGAGGTCGGGTTGCCGGCGCCGGGTACGCCCTCAGGGCCACCTTCGGGGGCAGGAGTCTCAGGCCCCCCGTTGCTCGTTGCCGTCGTCGCCGGAACGAGGACCCGGATCAAGGCGCTCGAGCGGCTCTTGGCCCAGCCGGGCCTGGTCGTGTGCGGCAGCGCGCAAGACCCCAGCGGCGCCCAGGAGCTCGTCTTGTCCGCGGCACCCAATGCCGTGTTGCTCGACCTCGACCTCTGGAGCGGCGGGCTGGAGACCATCGAGCGGCTGATGGCGGTGCGTGCCACCCCCATCGTCGTCATCGGTGCTGCTGCTGAGCACCCCGAGGCGGCCATCGCTGCCGGCGCCGTCGACGTGGTCGGTGCCCTGGACGTGTCCCCGGCCACCCCCGAGTACGCGCAGATCGTGATGCGTCACCTCAAGGTGGCGAGTCGGGTCCGCGTCATCACCCATCCCCGGGGCCGACTCCGAGGCAGGGGCATGCCCTCGCCGCCCCTGGACCGGCCGCGTCCGGCAGGGCCGGGCGCCGCTGCGCCGAGCACGTCGGATGAGGGAGCAGGCAGCGCGTCGACGCGGGAAACCGCCGTGTCCTCGTCGCGCAACCGACCGGCCGCGGACGCCGGCAGCCAGCAGCGCATCCGGGACCTCGTTCAGCCGCGGCCCCTGAACCGCAAGCGCGGACCACGTCTGGTCGCCATCGGAGCATCGACCGGTGGCCCGCCGGCCCTGGCCACCATCCTCACCGACTTCCCCGCGGACCTGGACGCGGCGGTCGTCGTCGTCCAGCACATGGCCGAGGGGTTCGTCGAGGGCTTGGCCCGCTGGCTCGACGGCATCTGCCCGCTCCCGGTGATGGTCGCCGTCGAGGGGGAGCGGATCCAACCCGGGCAGGTCTACCTGGCACCGGCCAACCAGAACCTCGTGGTTCGTCCCGGCTTCCGCGTGGGGTTGTCCGACCCGCCACCTGGTCAGTACCACGTGCCGGGTGTCGACGTGACGTTCCGCAGCATCGCCACGCTTTCAGGCGGCAACGCGGTCGGCGTCCTGCTGACCGGGATGGGACGTGACGGCGCCGCCGGCCTTCGGGTCATGCGCGACGCCGGTGCCTTCACCATCGGCCAGGACGAGTCGACGTCGGTCGTGTGGGGCATGCCCGCGGCTGCGCAGGAGCTCGACGCGGTCGACCTCGAGCTGGCGCTGCCCTTGATCGGGACGGCCATCGTCTCCGCCGCAGCCGACCCCTCGGCTCAGGCCTCCGACGCCGATGTCGCGTCCGTGGGAGGTGCTCGATGAGCGTCCACACGTTGACCGACGCCGAGTACGCCGAGACCGCGGGTGTGCTGGTGCAGCTCGCAGGTCTGGCGTTCGACGACAGCCGCCGGGCCGCCCTGAGCGCCATCCTGCACGAACGGCTGCAGGCCACGGGCAGCTCGACCGTCGCGCAGTACCTCGACTTCGTGGTGACGCCGTCCGGTGCGGCTGAGCGGCAGACCCTGCTCGATGCCGTGACGATCCAGGAGACCCACTTCTTCAGGAACGTGCCGCAGATCGAGGCCCTGCGCCGACACCTGCTGCCCGAGCTCGTCAACCACGCGGCAGCGACCCGGCGACCGCTCACGATCTGGTCGGCTGGATGCTCGACGGGCGAGGAGCCGTACACCCTGGCGATGCTCGCCCAGGAGGCTGTGGGTTCCCGTCCGGTTCCGGTCCGGATCCTCGGCACCGACGTGTCCGCGTCCGCCCTGGCGGTGGCGTCGCAGGCTGTCTATGCCGGCCGCACGATCCAGCTCGCCGAGGCCGGCGCTGCCGAGCGGTGGTTCGACCCGCTCGACGACGGCGCTTTCAGGGTGAAGCGTGAGGTCCGCGACCTGGTGGAGTTCCGACTTCACAACCTGGTCACCGAGCCCCCGCCGTTCGCGATGAACGAGATCGACTTGCTCGTTTGCCGCAACGTGACCATCTACTTCGCGCGGGAGACGACCCGTGACCTCGTTCACCGGTTCCATGGGGCCATGCGCGACGGGTCCTACCTCGTGCTCGGCCACGCCGAGACGCTGTGGCAGGTCTCTGACGCGTTCTCGCTCGTGCCTGTGTCCGACGCGTTCGCCTACCGACGTGAGGCCCGACCGGTGGGCCGACCAGCCCGGCCGGTCGTGCGACCTCCGGTGCGCGCTGCAGCACGTCCCGAGCCACCACGTCGCTTCGCGCGCGCCCGTCTGCTCGCGCCCGTGCGAGTGATCAAGGCACGAACCCCCCTTGCTGCGCCGAGCACTCAGGAAGGCGAGCTCGCCGACGCCCGCGCAGCGTTGGCCGCAGGTCGCTACCCGGAGGCCGCCGAGCGTGCGGCTGCAGTGGCGATGGCCGACCCCATGTCGGTCGAGGCCTATGTGATCCAAGGACGCGCCCTGTCCAACACTGGGGACGACGCTGCCGCGCTCGAGGTGCTGCGCAAGGCCGTGTTCCTCGACCCGTCAGCCGGGCACGCCCACTTCCTGCTCGCCTCCACCTTGTCGCGGGTGGGCGAGCCTGAGGCAGCGGCCCTGTCGTTCGCGGCTGCGGCTGAGACACTTCCGATGGCGACACCCCAGGCACTTGCCGACCTCCTCGATGGTCGAGCGGTCTCGGATTTGGTAGACCTGTGCCGACAGCTGGCGGCGGCGACGAGGCCGACGTCGACGGCGAGCCCGGCACCCTCCGGGTCCGCTACCCATGCAGGACGGAGACGACGGTGAGCGGCTACATCACGTTCACGATGAACGAGCGTGAGCTGGCCTGCCGCCTCGACGAGGTTCGCGAGGTTGTTCGTGCCGTGGGGATCGACGCCCTGCCGGGGACCCGTGCCCCCGTGAGCGGGGTGCTCGAGCTTCGGGGCGACCCGCTGCCCGTGATCGACCTTCGGTCCACGGCGTACCCGGGTGAGACGGGCGACGTCCTGGTCCTGAACTCCGGTGTCGGTGGCTCCTACGGCGTGGCGGTCGACCAGGTTCTGGCCGTCCTCAGCGGTGACGAGCTGCTGCCCGACGACAACGAGCGTCCGGCCGGGTTGCCGCCCTACGTGCTCGAGGTGCTGCGTGACCCGCAGGACCGCTCACCGGTGATGCTGGTCAACCTGCGCGTCCTGGCCGGGCTGGACGTCTGACCCGAGTGAGCCCGAGCTCGAGATCGGCAGCTTCGCGCAGCTGAGCCAGGACGCCCGACCTGGTTACTCCGCGGTGGCGAAGCACGAGTCGAAGGCACAGCCCGTCGATCAGCGCGGTGAGGCGGGCCGCCGAGGTCGCCGCGTCGTTGCAGGTGAACTCGCCGTCGGCGACGCCGTCGACGATGACCTGTTGCAGCGTGCTCGACCACGCGGAGTCGAGATCCTCGTGCACCCGGCGCACTGCTTCGTTGCGTAGCCCGGCCGACCAGGCGTCGACCCACAGCAGCCACCCGTCGCGTGAGCCCTGTGAGGGGATCGACGCTCGCAGCAGTCGGTCGAGGCGCTCCTTCGCATCCGTCGAGGAGCCCACAGCTCGTCGAAGGCGTGCTGTGTCCGCGTCCGCGAGGTGGTGCATCGTCGCGGTGACCAGAGCGTCCTTGGTGGGGAAGTAGTAGTGCACCAGCCCGTGGCTCACGCCGACCCGGTCGGCGATGTCGGTGACGCGGGTCTCGGCCAGGCCCCGCTCGACCACGACGTCGGCGGCGGCGTCGAGGATGGCCACCCGGCGCTCGTCGGGGGCCGCGCGGTGGCGGCGCTGTTTGGTCGTTGACACGGCCCGAGAGTAACCTATTTACTGACTCGTCAGTCAATAACGTGGAGAGACCATGCCTGCCGACCTGCCCGAAGAGCTCGTGCCGCTGACCGATGAGCAGCGAGCCGTGCGCGAGCTGTGCCGCGACTTCGCCCGCGAGGTGATCCGTCCGGTGGCCCGCGAGGTGGACGAGGCCGACGTCGAGGTCCCGCTGGCCGTGTGGGCGAAGGCAGCCGAGGTCGGCATCACCTCCTTCATGCTGCCGGAGCAGTACGGCGGCGGCGGTGTCACCGACGTGTTCACCCAGTGCATCGCCCAGGAGGAGCTGACCTACGGCGACATCGCGATCGGCAACCTCGTCACGTCGAACGGCTTCTACGCCGACCCGGTGCTCGAGATCGGCACCGACGAGCAGAAGGAGCGCTTCCTCACGCCGTTGTGCGCCGACCTCCCGCCGTTCACTGCGCTGGCGACTACCGAGCCTGAGTTCGGGTCGGACGCCGGAGGCATCCAGACCCGCGCCGTCCGCGAGGGAGACGACTACCGCGTCAACGGCCGCAAGACCTGGATCTCCAACGGCGGTCTGGCAAGCAGCTACGTGGTGTTCGCCACGACCGACGCCAGCCTTCGGTCCCGAGGGATCACCGCGTTCGTCGTCGATGCCGACTCACCGGGCCTCAGCACCGGCGAGCCGTTCCGCAAGATGGGCCAACGTGCCATCCGCAACACCGAGTTGGTGCTCGACGACGTCGTCGTGCCGGCAGCCAACCGGCTGGGCGAGGAGGGGCAGGGCTTCTCCGGACTGATGCGAACCTTCGACATCTCCCGCGTCATCCTCGGGGCGTCGACAACCGGCCTGGCCCAGGCGGCACTGGACACCGCCGTGGAGTACGCCAAGCAGCGCGAGCAGTTCGGCAAGCCGATCATCGAGCACCAGGCCGTGGGGTTCCGGCTGGCCGACGTCGCCACCCGGGTGGAGGCGTCGCGCCTGCTCACGTGGCGCGCGGCCAAGCGCCTCGACGCCGGGCTCGACGCGACCAAGGAAGCCGCGATGGCCAAGCTCTACGGGTCCGAGACCGCGATGTTCGCCACGTGGGCCGCCGTCCAGACCCTGGGCGGCTGGGGGTACAGCCGCGAGTTCCTCGTGGAGAAGTGGATGCGTGACGCGAAGCTCGAGGAGATCGAAGAGGGAACGTCGGACATCCAGCGGCTGATCATCAGCCGTCGCCTCGCACGGTGAGCCCCACGGTGGCTCCCGACCCGCGGCCACGCGACGTCGAAGCACTCTTCGCGCCGTCGAGTCTCGCGGTCGTCGGCGCGTCCGGTGACCCGTCGAAGTGGGGCTACTGGCTGGCGAGGGGAGCGCTGGAGGGTCGCGGGCGTCGACGCGTGCACCTGGTCAACCGCAAGGGTGAAGACGTGCTGGGCGAGCCGACGGTGCCTACCCTGGGCGGGCTCGACGAAGTGCCGGAGCTGGTGGTCATTGCCGTCCCTGCCGCCGCGTACGAAGCCGTCGTCGACGAGGCGCTGGCGGCGGGGGTGAAGGCGCTGGTCGGGGTCACCGCCGGGGTCGACACCGAAGCCAGCCGGGCGATCGGGCGCCGGGTACGCGAGGCCGGGGCCGTGCTGCTGGGACCGAACTGCATGGGGGTTGCGGACACGCACGCCCAGCTGCGCCTGGTCTGGGGTGACCTGCCGACCGGGTCGATCGCGCTGCTCAGCCAGAGCGGGAACCTGGCCATCGAGCTCGGCAGGCTGGCGGCGCATGAAGGGCTCGGCTTCTCGCGGTTCGCCTCGCTCGGCAACGAGCACGACCTGACCGCTTCCGACCTGCTCGGTGCCGTCGCGGCCGACCCGCAGACCCGGGTTGTCGCGTTGTACCTCGAGGACTTCTCACGTGTACGCGAGCTGGCGGCGGCTGCCCACCGCTGTATCGAGGACGGAACACCGGTGGCACTGCTCGCCGCCGGTCGCTCCGACGTCGCCCGTCGTGCGGCAGCCAGCCACACCGGTGCCCTCGCAGGGTCGCGCGCGGCCATCGAGGCCGCCTGTCGGGCCGCAGGGATCGCCCTGGTCGACACCCCCGCCGCGCTCATCGACGTGGCACATGCGCTGACGGCCAAGGGGTCACTTCGCGGACGCACGCTGGGCGTGGTCGGCGATGGCGGTGGTCACGGAGTCGTGGCTGCCGACCTCGCGGCCAGCGCCGGATTCTCACTGCCCGTCTTCGACGCCGTGGTTCAGCGCGAGCTGCTCAGCACCCTTCCCCCGATGGCGACGGCGGCGAACCCGGTCGACCTCGCCGGCGGTGGCGAGCAGGACCACATGAACTACGCGCGCACGGTCGGCGTGGTACTCGCGTCAGGCGCCGTCGACGCAGCGCTGCTCACCGGCTACTTCGGTGCCTACGGAACAGACGAGCCCCGGCTTGCCGGCCGCGAGGTCGAGGTCGCCATGGCCCTGGCCGACGCCGTGGCCGACACCGGGCGCCCGGCGCTGGTGCACTCGGTCGCCCCCGACAGCCCGACGTCGTCGGTGCTGCGTGACGCCGGAGTACCGGTGCTGCGTCGCATCGAGGGTGCCGTTGCCGGTCTGGCCGGTCTCGCTGCGGTGGCGGAGCGTCGAGGCGTCCCCGCGGTCCCTGCCCCGGCCGCGACCGTCGCCCCGGAGGACGCCTACGTCGTGGCGCGCAGCCTGTGCGCTGCTGCGGGGGTTGCATTTCCGGAGGCCGAGTTCGTCGAGACCGTCGAGGCGTCTGTGGCTGCGGCAGACCGCATTGGCTACCCGGTGGTGCTCAAGGCTCTTGACCTCGCGCACAAGTCCGACGTCGGCGGGGTGAAGCTCGGCCTGGCCGACGCGTCGATGGTGCGTTCGGCCTACGAGGACATCACGACCCGACTGGGACCCCGGCTGGTCGTCGTCGAGTCCATGGCGGCAGGCCACGGAGTCGAGCTCATCGTCGGAGCCAGGCACGACCTCGGCGCCGGTCCGATCGTGCTGGTCGGTCTCGGTGGAGTTCAGGCCGAGGTCAGTGGTGACGTCGTCGTCGAGCTGGCCCCCGTCGACCGCGCCGGGGCCCTGCGCATGATCCACCGCCTGCGCGCGCTGCCCCTGCTCACGGGTTTCCGTGGCTCGACGCCGGTCGACCTCGAGGCCACGGCGGACGTCGTCGCGGCGGTGTCGCGAACCCTGGCCTCGCACCCGGAGCTCCAGGCCCTCGAGCTGAACCCCGTGCTGGCAACCGCTTCCGGTGCGGTGGCACTGGACGCACACCTGGAGTGGGACCTCGAACAGGAGAACGCATGACGTCCGCCCGATTCGCCGGCAAGACGGCCCTGGTCACTGGCGGTGGTACCGGCATCGGCCGGGCCATCGCGGAGCGGCTGGCTGCCGAAGGTGCACGGGTCGTGGTCGCCAGCCGCGACCCCGACCACCTCGACCCGACGGTGGATGCCCTCCGTGCGCTGGGTGCTGACGCCGACCGCGTCGCCCTCGACGTGCGAGACGCCGAAGCGGTCGAGGCCGCGTTCGACGCCGTCGAGCGACAGTTCGGCGGGGTGGACCTTCTGGTGAACAACGCTGCGGGCAACTTCGTCGTCCCGAGCGAGCAGCTGTCGCCCAACGGGTGGCGTTCGGTGATGGACATCGTCGCGACAGGGAGCTTCCAGTGCACCCGTGAGTTCGGTCGTCGCCGAATTGCGTCCGGTGACTCCGGCAGTGTCCTGAGCGTCATCGCGACGTACGCGTGGACCGGTCATCCCGGAGTGGTCCACAGCGCCGCCGCCAAGGCCGCCGTGCTGGCGATGACCCGGACCCTGGCGGTCGAGTGGGCGCGCTACGGACTGCGGCTGAACTGCATCGCCCCTGGCCCCACGGAGACCAAGGGTGCGGGCCAGGCCCTGTGGTCCAGCGACGAGGCCCGTCGCCGGATCCTCGCCGGCGTGCCCGCAGGTCGGTTCGCCACCCCCGGCGAGATCGCGGCGAGCGCGGTGTTCCTGCTCAGCGACGAAGCTGCGTACGTGACCGGCGAGGTGCTTGTGGTCGACGGCGGACAGGCTCTGGGCAAGCAGGTCTACGGCGACGACGTCATGCAGCCACGGGCCGTGTCATGAGCGAGGTGACCAACGACTCGACCCAGGACCGGCTCCTCGTGCGCCGCGAGGGCGACATCACCGTGCTCACCCTCAACCGGCCGGAACGGCGCAACGCGCTCAACCGTGCCGCCTTCGCCGAGCTGACCACCCAGCTGCGAGCGGCCGACGCCGACCCGACCGTTGGCGCGGT
>JBAPUB010000012.1:0-2566 GCA_049282455.1 Actinomycetes bacterium | reverse complement strand
CTCCAGCACACTCAATGACAGTGTTGATGCGGCGCTCCTGAACTTCGCTACTGAACGACGCGAGAGTTTTGGGGTCATCGAGCGACCTAGCGTCCAGACCAATGTCAGAGGCGATCGCGAGTCGGGGCGCGTCACGGGTCAGTCCAATGAGTGTCGTCTCCGCGCCAGCGGCCATGGCGACCTGTGCAGCCAGGATCCCAATCGTCCCCGGACCGGTCACAACCACGCGGT
Organism: Actinomycetes bacterium; assembly: GCA_049282455.1. GTDB lineage: Bacteria > Actinomycetota > Actinomycetes > JAHEKZ01 > JAHEKZ01 > JBAPUB01. The sequence goes on along the minus strand of JBAPUB010000012.1, from coordinate 2,335 downwards.
CGCCGAACGAGATCGCGGACGGGTCGAGGAGGGCGTTGCACACGCAGGCGAGCGGCTCTACGAGGGCGCCGGCATGGTCGGACAGTAGATCCGGCAATGCGTGCAGGTTGCGCGCCGGAACGATCACCTGGGGTGCGAAGCCGCCGTCCACATGAGTGCCGGTCGATACCCGCTCCCGGCAATGCATGGGGTAGCCGCCATCGCACCACTCGCAGCGGCCGCAGCCAACCGCTGGCTCGGGCGCAACGCGGACACCGATCCAGTCATCGGCGACACCTGGGCCAACAGCTTCGACGACGCCGGCTATCTCGTGGCCAAGGGTAACGGGCGGCGAGGCTGGGTAGGTGCCGTCGATGATATGCAGGTCCGTCCCGCACATTCCCGCTGCGAAGACTGCGATCCGCACCTCCCCGGCCCCTGGTTCCGGCACTGGGACCTCAACTACCTCCATCGAGTTCTGGCCGGGCTGCAGCTTCCTCAGGGCTCTCATGACTCGTTCGCTCGATCCACACGTGCGCCTGCAACACGGGGGTGGGCCCCATGGATGATTGAGCAGCCGACTCTCCGGTCGAGGCCGTCGGCGATGTGGTGTGTCACTGCTACTCCGTGCTGCTGGTGGTGAGGGTGACTGTGGTGGTGGATGTGGTCATGGTTACGGTCGCGGAGTCGTGGCTGGTGTCGTCGTCGTCCAAGGAGCTGCGGGTGCCGGCTTCGTCTCTCTCGTGTCGTGCGAGACGGTCCAAGATGACCGCGGCGATGAGAGCGACGCCTTGTGCGACGTATTGCCAGAATGGTTCGACCCCGATGAGGTTGAGGCCGTTGCCGAGGAAACCGACGATGAGCGCGCCGATGATCGTGCCCGCGATGCGGCCCTCTCCGCCGGCCAGGCTGGTCCCGCCGAGGATGACCGCGACAATGACTTGGAACTCGAAGCCGATACCGATGTTGGGATCTCCGCTTCCCAAGCGTGAAGTGAGGACGACAGCCGCGACGCCAGTGGCGATGCCGCTCATCAGATAGAGCAGGAACAGGACGCGCTTGACGTTGACACCGGACAGCCGCGCAGTTTCCTCGTTGCCGCCGATGGCGTAGACGTGTCGGCCGAAGACGGTGCGGCCTAGGAGCCAGCCGAAGAACAAGGCGACGACCACTGCGATGATGACCGGGACGGGCAACCCTCGGATGCTGCTGGTTCCCAGTTCGCCCCAGTTGTCGGGAAGGCCGACAAGGATTGCGCTGGGAGTGATCAGGTATGCCATGCCGCGGGCGATGTTCAACGTTCCCAGGGTGGCGATGATGGGGGTGACCTTGAATCCGACTACGAGCAACCCGTTAAGAGCCCCGAAGCCCGCACCCAAACCGATCGCGACAAGGTAGGCCAGCCACAGATTCATGCCGCCAGCTGCGAGGAACGCCGCGAGCACACCGCTGGCCGCGAGCACGCTGCCGACCGACAAGTCCAATCCTCGCGCAATCATGACCAGCGTGACAGCGCTGCCGACGATGACCACCGTCGAGGTGGACCGGGTGACGTTCTGCAGGTTGTCCCAGCTCAAGAACCTGTCGCTGGTCACGGAGAAGAAGGCCATCAACACGAACAAGATGGACAGCGACACCACGATCTGGTTGCCGCGCAATGCCCTCGCCCAGGAACGCACTCGTCCAAGGCTCATACGGACTGCCCACCCCTCTGAACGTGGCCCATCGCCAAACGCATTACCGACTCCTCCGAGACCTCACCATCGACCATCCCCATGAACCGCCCCTCGCGCATCACACCGATCTCGTCAGCGAGCCCCAGCAACTCGGGCAGGTCAGAGGACACGATCACAACGGCCATCCCCTCCCGCGCCAACCGATCGATCAGTTGATACATCTCGGCCTTTGCGCCCACATCGATGCCCTTCGTCGGCTCATCTAGCAGCAGCACACGCGGCGCCACCGCAAGCCATTTGGCGACCACGCCCTTCTGCTGATTCCCGCCGGACAACAGGCCCATCTGCTTCGCGATGTTGGGGGTTCGGATACGCAAGCTCGCGACGAAACCGCGTGCCAGAACAGCGCTATCTCGTTTCCACGCGCGCCCGCGGCTTCTCATTGCCCAGGTCAACGTGATGTTGTCCTCAACGGAGCGCAAGGCGATGATCCCCTGACCCCGTCGATCCTCGGGCACGAGACCGACCCCCGATCGAATCGCGTCCCGGCAGTTGCGGAATCTGCGCTCGCGCCCGTCTATCAGGAGATGGCCCCCGGTGATGGGATCCAGGCCGAAGAGCGCCCGTAGCAACTCCGTCCTACCCGAACCCACTAGACCGGCGATGCCGACGATCTTGCC
>JBAPUB010000011.1:0-17013 GCA_049282455.1 Actinomycetes bacterium | reverse complement strand
TTCAACGGCAGCGACCTGTCACTTGCCGACGCCGTTGTCGCCCCGCTGGGTGCCGAGCGGGTCGCACTCCTGAAGTCGCAGGGATGGATCCGGATGGACGACGAGAGCCACGTCGTGCCCTACTCGGACGGCGGGTTCGCGACGCCGTCCGGCAAGGTCGAGTTCTTCAGCTCCATACGCGCAGACGAAGGTCTCGACCCGCTGCCTGCCTATCGACCCGCGCGCGAGGGTGTCCACGGCGACGCCACGCTGGTCGAGCGGTATCCCCTTGTCGCACTGACCGCGAAGGGAGCCCACCACTTCCTCAACTCCAGCTACGGCCATGTGGACCGAGCGCGGCGTGCCGAACGAGAACCGGCCGTCCAGATCAACCCGGTGGACGCGGACGCGCGCACCATCGTCGATGGGTCACAGGTCCGGGTCTTCAACGACCGCGGTTCGCTGGTTCTGAAGGCCGAGGTCGGTGAGAGCGTCCGGCCTGGAGTCGTCTCGGTCCCGTCAGGGTGGTGGGCATCGGCCTCGCCGGGTGGCAGGTCGGCCAACGCGTTGACATCTGACGGGATCTCGGACCTGGGTGGAGGCGGAGACTTCCACGACACCTTGGTCGATGTGGAACCGGCTTCGTCGCCCCTGTGATCGTCGTTGAGCGCCACTGATGCCATACCGTGGCCCCAATGGCCCGGACCAGACTCACCTTCGCTCGAGCAGCCGAGAATGTCGACCCGAGCCGGTCCCTCCGCCCGGCGACGGCCCCGTCCGTCGTGGTGACCGTGCTGCTGTCCGTCTTGTTACTCGCCCTGTCGGCGTGTGCGGCTGACCGAGCACCCCAGGCGCACGGGCGGATGAGCCGCACTGGCACGCAGCGTGCGGTGTCACCCTTGCGAGCGTCTGCGCCCAGCGGTCAGACCGAGCATCACCGACGTCCAGGCACGAAGACCCCTCGCCCGAAGGGACCGGTCAGCCGTGGGTGGACGGTGTCGCGTGTGGTCGACGGCGACACCGTGGTCGTCGACAAGGGACGGCGGTCCCTGACGCTTCGCCTGATCGGGATCGACACACCGGAGACGGTCGCTCCGGCGACACCGGTCATGTGCTTCGGCCCGCAGGCCTCGCAGTTCGCTGAGCGGACCCTGGCCGGTGAGCCAGTTCTGCTGGAGTTCGACCGTTCGCAAGGCCGGTTGGACCGCTACGGCCGGACTCTGGCCTACGTGTGGACCAGAGGGGTCGGTGGCTCGTCGATGTTCAACGAGCGGGCCGTTCGCGCGGGCTACGCCGTCGAGTACACCTATGACGCGGCGTACGCATGGCAGCAGGAGCTCCAGCGCGCCGAGCGCGCGGCCCGAGCTTCTGGTCGCGGCCTTTGGGCCCAGGACACCTGCAACGGCAACATCGAACGTCCCGCCCACGTGTCCGGCCATTCGGTCACTTCGGGCACGTCGGGCACGTCAGTCCGCACGTGCGCCAAGGGCTACCGCCCTTGCCTTCCGGTGCGGGTCGACCTCGACTGCGCTGACGTGACCGGCCCCGTCCGGGTGACCGGCCGGGACCAGTACCACCTCGACGCCAACGGTGACGGCGTCGCTTGCGCGACCTCCTGAAGGTCCGACGTCTCGGTCCTCAGGCGTCGCGACCGTGACCTCTGAGGGCCTCGGCCACCCGCGACAGGTAGCCGGCCACCGCGGTTCGGTCGTGCGCGTCGAGGCCCTCCTCGGCCGCGAGGAGATCGGTCACCAGGGGAGCGACCTCGGCGAACACCGACCGGGCGCCTTGCTCGGTCGGGACCACGCGGCATCGTCGTCCGTCCTGGGGGTCGGGCGTTCTGCGGACGTGACCGGCCTCCTCGAGACGGTCCACCAGGACCGTGCCGGAGGCTGACGAGATACCCAGACGGCGCGACAGCTCGACCGGCCCGATGGGCTCGCCCATCAAGTGCTCCATCGCCGAGACGTCGGTCGGGTTGAGGCTCATCCGCTGGGCCATGGCCGAGCGGACGTCCGCAGCGAGGATCAGCACCCGTTGCAGCAGGTCAGCCAGCTCGCTGGGAGCCCAGGCGTCGGGAGCCTCCGGATGCGGGGTCAGCACATCGTCGGTAGCGTCCATATCGCTAGACAGTCTAGTGATGTGGCCCACGCGGCCGCGAACGATCGTGCTCTGGAGATGTGGTGAGCTTTCCTACTGCGCACGTCGCGAGTCGACGCGCCGCCCTGCTCGTCCTGGTTCTGGCCGCGCTGGCCGCCGTGGGTGTCTTCGCCCTGGCCGCCCCGGCTCGGGTTGCTCCGACGGTCTCGTCGGGCCTGCCTGCCAGCTACCAGTCGGCAGCCGCCGAGCTGCGGCAGGCCGTCCTTCCTGACCCGGGTGTCGCCCCCGCGATCGTGGTCTACAGCCGAGTCGACGCCCAAGCACTCTCCGCGGCCGACAAGGAGGCGGTCGCCGCGACGGTCGAACCCCTCAGGCGTCTTGCGGCGGGGGCGCAGCAGCTCCCTCCATCGCAGTACTCCTCGGACGGGACCGTGGCTCTCGTCGCAGTACCGGTCGACACCACCGCGACCGACCTCGCCCAGTCGCAGGTCGTCGGCGACATCCGCGCTACTGCGGCCAACGACCTCCCGCAGACGCTCAAGGCGCAGGTGACCGGAGCGCCGGCGTTCACCACGGACCTGGGCAAGGTCTTCGACGGTGCAGATGTCACCCTCCTGCTGGCCACGGTCGCTGTGGTCGCTCTGCTCCTGATCGTGACCTACCGAAGCCCCTGGCTGTGGCTCGTTCCGCTTGTGGTCGTCGCAGGTGCAGAGCAGGTCACGGCCAAGCTCGTCGCACTGCTTGCACCACACGTTGGGGTCTACGTCGACGATGCGGCGTCTGGGATCACCAGCGTCCTGGTGTTCGGGGCCGCCACCGACTACGCCCTCCTGCTGATCGCCCGGTACCGCGACCAGCTTCGTGAGCAGGACAGCCGGTTCGACGCGATGGGCACCGCCTTGAAACGAACTGCAGAGCCCATCATCGCCTCCGCGGTCACGGTCACCCTGAGTCTGCTGACCCTGCTGCTGGCTGACCAGCAGTCGCTGCGCGGACTCGGCTTCTCCGCGGCCGTGGGCATTGTCATGGCGATGCTCGCGGGCCTGATCGTCCTGCCTGCGGCGATGGTCGTCTTCGGACGACGGCTGTTCTGGCCGTTCGTTCCTCGCGTCGGAGACCCAGTCGGCGAAGGCAGGTTCTGGGGCAGAGTCGGCGCCTTGGTGGCGCGGCGACCCCATCTCGTCGGGGTCACCACGACGGCGATCCTGGTCGTCCTCGCCACCGGTGCGATCGGCCTGACCGTCGGTCTCAGCGAGAACGAGCAGTTCCAGACGAAGCCTGAGGCCGTCCTGGGCCAGGAGACGTTGGCTGCGGCCTTCCCGGCTGGTGCCACCGCCCTGACGGTCGTCCTGACCAACCCCGCGTCGCAGGACGCCGTCATCGCGAGGACCGAGGCGGTGCCGGGAGTGGCCTCCGTGCGCCCAGGTGTCAGCGTCGGTGACGTCGCACAGGTCGACGTCGTCCTCGCGGACGCCGTGGGCACTGATGCCTCCGCAACGACGATCCGCGATCTGCGTGCAGCGCTGTCCCAGGTCGCGGGTGCAGACGCCGTGGTCGGGGGGGCTGCGGCTGAGCGGCTGGACGCCGATGACGCAGCCGCGCGGGACGCCAGAGTGATTATCCCGCTGGTCCTGCTCATCGTGGGCGGTGTCCTCGTCGTGCTTCTTCGGGCGCTCGTCGCTCCTGTGCTCCTGGTCGCCACAGTGCTGGGCACGTACTTCGCCGCGGTCGGGGCTTCGTGGTGGATCTTCGCCAACGTGCTCGGTTACCCGGCATTGGACAGCGGTGTCTTGCTGCTCTCGTTCCTCTTCCTCGTCGCCCTGGGCGTCGACTACAACATCTTCCTGGTCACCCGAGCGCGGGAGGACACGCGCCGGCTCGGCACCCGAGCCGGCATGCTGGCCGCACTGCGCGCCACCGGCGGCGTCATCACCAGCGCCGGGATCCTGCTGGCTGCGGTGTTCGCCGTCCTGGGCGTCCTTCCGCTGATCGCCTTGGCGCAGATCGGCCTGATCGTCTGCCTTGGTGTCCTCCTGGACTCGCTGCTCGTTCGCACGGTCTTGGTTCCTGCCCTTGCCTTCGTCTTCGGCGAGCGCTTCTGGTGGCCCGCCCAGCCGTCGCGGACTGAGGAGGACGAAGATCCGCTGGGACGCGAACCATGGGCCACGGTCGCCGACCCGGGCGTCAGGGCAGTCGCCAGTCGACCGGCGGAGCACCCTGGTCGGACAGCAGGGCGTTGACCCGGCTGAACGGTCTGGAGCCGAAGAACCCGCGTTCGGCGGACATCGGGCTGGGGTGTGCGCTGGCCACGATGGGAACCCGCGCAAGTCGGGGGGTCAGCGACTGGGCATCTCGGCCCCACAGCACCGCGACGAGCGGCCCTCCGCGGTCGACCAGGGCCGAGATGGCCTGGTCGGTGACGACCTCCCACCCCTTACCGCGGTGCGATCCAGGAGAGCCGGGCGCCACCGTCAAGACCCGGTTCAGCAGCAGGACACCGTGGCCGGACCACGCGCTGAGGTCTCCGGTCGACGGACTCGGCAGACCGAGGTCGTCGGAGTACTCGCGGAAGATGTTCTGCAGGCTGCGCGGCAGCGGTCGGGTGTCCGGGCTCACCGAGAACGACAGGCCCACCGGGTGTCCGGGGGTCGGGTAGGGGTCTTGTCCCACGACCAGGACCCGCACAGCGTCCAGCGGCTGGGTGAAGGCCCGAAGCACCTTGTCGCCCCGCGGCAGGTAGCTCCGTCCGGCGGACACCTCGGCCCGCAGGAACTCGCCCATCGCAGTGATCTGCCCGGCCACGGGCTCCAAGGCGGTGGCCCAGCCCGGGTCGACCAGCTCGGCGAGCGGGCGGGGGGTCATGGCCAGACCCTACGCAGTCCACGCGCGTCCCATGGAGCCTGCCTCACCCGACACCGCGAGACGACGCGGGACTCTCGCCCCTACGCTGCACGCCATGAGCGCACCGACGTTTCCCCACCTCTTCAGCCCGCTTCAGGTGGGGTCGGTGACGCTGAAGAACCGGATCCTGTCGTCGGGGCACGACACGGTGATGGCCGAGAACGGTCAAGTCACCGACCGCCTCGTCGCCTACCACGAGGCAAGGGCCGCCGGTGGAGCCGGGCTCATCGTCCTGCAGGTGTCGGGGGTGCACGAGACTGCGAAGTACACCTACCACGTGTTGATGGCCGACACCGACGACGGCATTCCCGGCTACCGTCGCATCGCCGAGACGGTTCACGCCCACGACTGCAAGGTGTTCGGCCAGCTGTTCCACGGCGGCCGCGAGATCATGGAGAGCCAGGACGGCTCGCTGCCGGTCTCGCTGGCGCCGTCGGCCGTACCGAACGAGCGGTTCCACGTGATGCCCCGGGCGATGCCGGTGAGCCTGATCCGCGAGATCGTCGACGGGTATGCCGGTGCGGCCCGACGCCTTCGTGACGCTGGCCTCGACGGTGCAGAGATCGTCGCGTCGCACGGCTACCTGCCGGCCCAGTTCCTCAACCCTCGGGTCAACCAGCGGACCGACGAGTACGGCGGCAGCGACGAGAACCGGCTGCGATTCCTGCGCGAGGTGCTGGCCGCGGTACGTCGTGAGGTGGGCGGCGACTTTGTGGTCGGCCTTCGCATCTCCGGCAGCGAGGAGTCCGACGAAGGCCTTCACCTCGACGAAGTCCTTCCCATGCTGGCCGCGCTCGACGCGGACGGGACCATCGACTACGTGAGTGTCGTGGCTGGAACGTCAGCCACCTTGTCCGGCTCAGACCACATCGCGCCCCCGATGAGCTTTCCGGCGGCGTACACGGCACCTTTGGCCGCAGCGGTAAAGGGAGTCGTGGGCATTCCGGTGATGGTTGCCGGGCGCATCAACCAGCCGCACGAGGGTGAGCAGGTCATCGCCTCCGGACAGGCCGATGCGGTGGCGATGACGCGTGCCCTGATCTGCGACCCAGAGCTGCCGACCAAGGCGTCGTCAGGTCTGATCGACGAGATCCGGGCCTGTATCGGCTGCAACCAGGCGTGCATCGGGCACTTCCATGCTGGGTATCCGATCTCCTGTATCCAGCGGCCCGAGACCGGCCGTGAGCTCACGTACGGTCTCACCGTCCCCGCCAAGCAGTCGCGCGACGTGATGGTGGTGGGCGGGGGCGTCGGGGGGATGAAGGCAGCAGTGACCGCTGCGCGTCGCGGTCATCGCGTCACGCTGTACGAGTCGGCCCGGCGGCTGGGCGGTCAGGTCCTGCTGGCCCAGCAGCTGCCCGGACGTGCCGAGTTCGGCGGCGCGGTGACCAACCTGCTCGGAGAGGTCGAACGCGCGGGCGTGAAAGTCGTCACCGGAACCTCGGTCGACGTGGAACTGGTACGTGAGACGGGGCCCGACGTCGTCGTCGTCGCGACCGGAGCTCGCCCGCGTCGTCCCGTACTCGAGCTGCTCGACGACCCCGTGGTTCTCGACTCGTGGCAGGTCATCGAAGGGGTCGAGGTGCCGTCGGGGCGCGTCGTGGTCGCCGACTGGCGGTGCGACTGGGTGGGCCTCGGAGTGGCCACCATGCTGGCCGAGCGGGGCCGCAAGGTGACGTTGGCCGTCGACGGCTACATGGCGGGGCAGCGAATCCAGCAGTACGTCCGCGACGAGCTGACCAAGCGGGCGCTGCTCGCCGGGGTTGAGGTGGTCACCCTGGTGCGACCGTTCGGTGCCGACTCCGACACGGTCTATCTTCAGCACGTGCTGACCGGTGAGCCGGTGATCGTGGACGACGTGTCCGCCCTCGTCCTGGCGCAAGGCCATGAGGCCGTGTCGGTGCTCGCTGCAGAGCTGGATGCGGCCGCCAGCGGCTTCATCGGCGACGTTCACCTCGTCGGCGACTGCCTGGCGCCTCGCACGGTCGAAGAGGCAGTCCTCGAGGGGCTACAAGTCGCCACCCTGCTCTGACCGGTCCGTTCTTCGTGTCCCGGCGTCAGACGGCGCTAGGCTCTCGCGCTGTGAGTAACGATCCGTTGGCCCTGCTGCCGGGCGAGAAGCTGATCCTGAAGTCGCACCCTCACTGGTGGTACTTCTGGAAGTACGTCGTCGCCGCGTTCGGCGTGCTTGCCGTGGCCGTCCTCGGCCTGGTCGCACCGGACTGGCTCAGCGGCGTCCTCCTGTGGCTCGCGCTCGCCGCGGGCGTCGTCCTCGTGCTGGGCACGCTGGTGCGTTTCGTGCTGTGGCGAACGACCAACTTCGCGATCACCGACAAGCGGGTGGCCTACCAGTCAGGACTGGTCAGCCGACGTGGTGTCTCGATCCCGCTGAACCGGATCAACAACGTGAACTTCGACCAGGGCGTCATCGCCCGGATGCTCAACAACGGCACGGTCACGATCGAGTCGGCGGCGGAGATGGGCAACACCGTCTTCCAGAACATTCCGAACCCGCAGAACGTCCGTCAGCTGATCTTCGCCCAGGTGGAGGCCGACGAGCAGGCTGACTCCCACCGTGACGCGGCGGCCATCGCCGATGCCCTCCACGGCACGCCGGCAGTGGGTCAGGCGAGTGCGAACGACCGCTTGGCGCAGCTGGAGACCCTGAAGTCGCAGGGTCTGGTCACCGAGGCCGAGTACGCGGCGAAGCGTGCCAAGATCCTGGACGAGCTGTAGGCCCCGTTCGGCTCGTCAGCGGCCCTGCCACACCGGGGGGCGTCCCTCCGCAAACGCGGCGGGACCCTCAAGTGCGTCGTCTGACGTGAGCATCGACTGGTACGCGGGAAGTGAGCCACTGCGCAACCGCTCATAACCCTCCTGCACCCCCAGGCCCTCGGTCTCACGCAGCACCTCGAGCACGGCCGCGACGGCCAACGGTGCCGCCGCGGCGATGGTGCGTGCCAGCTCCATCGCCACCGGAAGCAGCTGAGTGCCGGTGACGACCTGGTTGACGAGCCCGAGCGTCTGCGCCTCTGCCGCTGCGAGCCGGCGGCCGCTGAGCAGCAGCTCCAACGCGATCGCCCGAGGGACGCGCGCCGGCAGTCTGAGCAGGCCGCCCGAGTCGGGCACGATCCCAAGGCGGACCTCTGGCAGTGCGAACTCTGCATGGTCGGCGGCGACGACCAGGTCGGCCGCCAGCGCCAGCTCGAAGCCGCCGCCCAGCGCGAGACCGTTGACCGCCGCGATGACCGGCTTGCCGATGTCGAAGAACTCGGTGAGGCCGGCGAAGCCACCGGGCCCGTGGTCGGCGTCAACGGCCTCACCGGCCGCAGCGGCCTTGAGGTCCCAGCCAGCGCAGAAGAAGCGCTCGCCCGCGCCGGTGATGATGCCCACGCGAAGCGACGGATCGTCGCGCAGCTGCCGAAACGCCTCGTACAGGGCCCGGCTCACTGCCACATTGACGGCGTTGGCCTTGGGGTTGTCCAGAGTGACGACCAGCGTGCTGCCGTCGACGGATGTGCCGACGCTCATCGGGCCCTCGCCTCCAGAGGTCGCAGCAGACCTCGCGAGATGATGTGTCGCTGGATCTCGCTGGTGCCGTCCCAGATCCGCTCGACCCGGGCATCCCGCCACCAGCGTTCGATCTGGTACTCACGGACCAGGCCCATGCCACCGAACGTCTGCACGGCCCGGTCGGTCACCCGGCCCAGCGCTTCGGTGGCGTAGAGCTTGGCCATGGCGACGTCGATGTCGGTGAGCGTTCCGGCGTCTGAACGTGACGCGGCCTGCAGGGTGAGCAGCTGAGCGGCCTCGATCTCCACGGCGGAGTCGGCAAGCTGGAACCCAAGGCCCTGGAAGCGCCCCACCGGCTGGCCGAACTGCTGACGGGTCGATGCCCACTCCAAGGAGGTTTGCAGCACGCGCTGGGCGCGGCCGACGCAGTTGGCGGCGACGGCCAGTCGTGTTGCTCCGAGCCAGGTGCCCATCAGGTCGAAGCCGCGACCTTCGTCCCCGAGGACGGCGGCTGCAGGAACGCGGACATTGTCGAAGTGCAGCTCGCTGTGGTGGTAGCCCCGATGGGACACGCTGGGGGAACCGCGAGTGATCGTGAGCCCCGGCACGTCGGTGTCCACCAGGAAGGTGGTGATGCGCTTGCGGGGGCCCCGCTCGGTCTCGTCGACACCAGTCGTGGCGAACAAGATGATGAAGTCGGAGATGTCGGCGTGGCTGATGAACTGCTTGGTGCCGTTGATCACCCAGTCGTCGCCGTCGGGCACGGCGCTCGTCGTCATCCCGCGGACGTCGGAACCGGCCCCGGGCTCAGTCATCGCCAGGCACTCGAAGCGCTCGCCGCGCACCGCAGGAAGAAGGTAGCGGTCAACCTGCTCGCCACTGCACCCACGAAGGATGTTGCTCGGCCGGGCTACCAGATGGTGCAGTGCGAACGAGGTCTTGCCCAGCTCTCGCTCGACCAACGTCAGGGACAGCGAATCCAGCCCACCCCCGCCGAGCTCGTCGGGCATGTTCGGTGCGTAGAGGCCGGCGTCCAGCGCCTTGCGCCGAATCGACGTCCGCAGCTCCGCAGGGACCTCGTCCAGGCGCTCGACGTCGTCCTCGTGAGGCATCAGCTCTCGCTCGACGAAGCTGCGGACCGTGTCGACGATGGCGCGCTGCTCGTCGGTCAGGGCAAAGTCCATGGTGCCTCTCCACTGGTGCGGGCTGGTGACCGGTTCATCGCTGGGGGAGCCTCATCACGTGTCCGACGTAGTCGGGCACGGCAAGCCTGGCATGAGCGTCGCGGATGGCCTCGAGCCTGCGCAGCAGCTCGTCGGGCATGGGTGCAACCTTCCCGGCAGCCATGTCGACGTGGAGCAGCATCTGCTCGGCGGTGGCCACGACGTCACCGGTGTCGGCGCGGCGGATCTCGTGGACGATGTGCACGCGCTTGGGGTCGACTCCCAGGACCTGCAGGGTGAAGAACAGCCGGTCGCCCTCGCTGGTCTCGCGGAGGTGGTGCAGGTGGGTCTCCGCGGTGTAGAGCGAGCCGCCGCTGGCGCGGTAGTCCTCGTCGATGCCGAAGTACCTGAAGAACGCATCAGCGTTGTCTCCCACGGCCAGCAGGTAGGACGACTCGCTCGTGTGACCGTTGTAGTCGACCCAGGAGTGAGGAACGCTCGTCTCGTGAAGCCGAAGGGGTGCGTCGATGGGTGCGTCGTCGTCCCAGCCCGCGTGTGCCACACCCTCGCGTGGGGTGGTGATGCGTTGTTCCGCATCGTGGTGGTCAGGACTCATCGCTTCACTCCTCGTGGCACCATCACGTCATGAGTGTCGCAGCGCCGTTCGCCGAGTACCGATTCCGGGTTCCCGAGGCCTTGATCGACTACAACGGGCACATGAACGACGCCGCGTATGCGCAAGTGCTGACCGACGCGAACGAGCTGTTCCTCGAAGCCCTTGGCATGAGCGCGTCCTACCGCGACGCCACCGGATGCTCGCTGTACACCGTCGAGATGAACATCCGTTTCCGCAAGGAGGTCTCGCTTGACGACGAGCTGCATGCCGAGACCCGGCTTGTCTCGCACGACCGCAAGCGGGTGAGACTCAGCACCACGGTTCTCGACTCGGGAGGCGATGTCGTGGCAACCGGTGACTCGCTGTACCTGCACGTCGACTCCGTGAACGGCGGTGTCACCGAGTTCCCCCAGGACCGGGCTGGTCTGCTGCTCCAGACCCAGCTTGCTCACGACGCGCTTGCGGAGCGCTCAAGCAGCGCCCGCTCGTAGCCGGCCAGCACCTCACCAGCTGCGTACCCGGTGCTGCGCAGACCCTGGAGCACCGCGACCAGGCAGTCGTCACGCAGCCGCTCGAGGTCTCGCACCGAGGCACCGCCCGCCTGCGCGTCGCTTTGCCGCTCGATCCGGTCGAGCAGCTCGTCGGTGAGCTCGGGGACGTCGGTCAGCCGGCTCCACGGCCACTGGAGTGCGGGGCCGAACTGGGCCATGAAGTGGCGCATGCCTCCTTCGCCCCCCGCGATCCGGTAGGTGAGCATCGTTCCCATCGAGGCCCAGCGCAGTCCGGCGCCGAACCGGATCGCGTCGTCGATCTGCTCGACCGTTGCCACGCCGTCTGCGACCAGGCCCAGGGCCTCGCGCCACAGGGCCTCGAGCAGCCGGTCGGCGACGAAGCCGTCGATCTCGTGCTGCAGCTCGAGGGGACGCATGCCCAGCTCTGTGTACATCTGAACAGCCCGCTCCACGGCCTGCGCGCTGGTCTGGCTCCCCGGAACCACCTCGACGAGTGGCAACAGGTAGACCGGGTTGAACGGGTGTCCCACGACGAGCCGCTCGGGGTGGGTCATGTCCGACTGAAGGGCTGTGGGAAGCAGACCCGACGTCGAGGACCCGATGACGACGTCGGGCCCGGCCGCCCGACTCGCGGCTGCGAGCAGCGAACGCTTGACGGCCTCGTTCTCCGGAGCGCTCTCCTGGACGAACTCCGCGCGCTCGGCCGCGGACTCCGGCGTGGCGACGATCGACACCTCGCCCTCGTCGGGCAGGGGCGCGTCGGTCAGGCGGTCCCAGGCCCGTCGTGCGTTGGCCAGGACCTCGTCGACCTTGCGGGCGGCCTGGGGGTCGGGGTCGTAGAGGTCGACGTCGAAACCGTTCAGTGCGAAGCGCGCGGCCCAGCCGCCACCGATGACGCCGCCACCCAGCAGCCCGACCCTCCGGCGCCGGGCGCCGGGCCCCCCGTGCGGGTCAGCCATGCTTGACCAGACCCAGCGTGTCTCGGACCTCAGCGGCCGTCTTGATGCGCACGTTCATCGACTCGAGCAGTGTCACCGCACGCGAGACGAGCTGGGCGTTCGTGGCCAGGACGCCCCTGGAAAGGTAGAGGTTGTCCTCGAGTCCGACCCGGACGTTTCCGCCCATGAGCGTGGCCATGGCTGCGTACGGCAGCTGGAAGCGTCCGATCGAGAAGGCCGAGAACACCGATCCCGCGGGCAGGTTGTTGACCATCGCCTGCAGCGTCGAGGGGTCGTTGGGAGCTCCGTAGGGGATACCCATGCACAGCTGCACCATGGCGGGGTCGTCGACCAGTCCGTCGGCCACGAGCTCGTTCAGCAGGACGAGGTCGCCGGTGTCGAAGATCTCGACCTCGGGCTTGACGCCCAGCGCCTGGATGCCTTGGGCCATCTCGCGGACCATGCCCGGAGTGTTCACCATGATGTAGTCGCCCCCGGCGGCGAAGTTCATCGTGCCGCAGTCGAGGGTGCAGATCTCGGGGCGCAGCTCCGCCACGTGCACCAGCCGCTCGGTGGCGCCGGCCATGTCCGTGCCGGTCGACGGCGGCAGCGGTGACTCGGCACCCCCGAGGACGAGATCTCCGCCCATCCCCGTCGTGAGGTTGATGACGACGTCGGTGCTCGACGCACGGATGATCTCGACGACCTTCGCGTACAGCTGCGGGTCCCGAGCACCCTTGCCGGTCTTTGGGTCGCGCACGTGGATGTGCACCACGGCGGCCCCGGCCTGCGCTGCCTCGAGAGCTGACGCCGCGATCTGCTCAGGAGTCACGGGGACCTTGTCGCTGGTGCCGGTGGAGTCACCGGACCCGGTGACGGCGCAGGTGATGAAGGCGGCGGACGAGACGGGGAGCACGGGACCTCCACAGGTCTGACGGACGTCGGTGAGGGCATTTGGGGCCCTCCCAGCTGGCCGTTGGTTGCACAATACGAACAGCTCGTTACTATCGTGCGACGAAAGTACGAGTGAGTGCGGGTGCTGTCAAGGGAGGTCGGGATGTCGGCTCCGACCGGTCCGGCCCAGTCGGTCCAGTCCGTGGACCGGGCGATGACGCTGCTGGCGGCGGTGGCCAGCAGTGACCACCCGGCACCGGTCGCCGAGCTCGCGCTGCGGTGCGGCCTCAACCGAAGCACCGCCTGGCGCCTGCTCGCGACCCTGGAGGCGCACGGGATGGTCGAGCGCGACCACAGCGGGGGCTTCCTGGTCGGCTACGGCGCATTCCGGCTCGGGGCCGCTGCCGACCTCGACGCACTGGTCCGACGGGTCAGGCCCGAGCTCGAGCGTCTGTCGGCGCGGGTGGGCGAGACGGTCAGCCTCGCCGTGGTGAAGAGCCTGAGCCTGGTCTACGTCGACCACGTTGCGGTCAACGGCGTCGCGTTCCATCCGTGGACCCAGGATCGGGTGTCGCTGCACTCGACGTCCAGCGGAAAGATCTTCCTGGCCTGGTTGACCGACCAGGAGCGAGAAGGGGCGATCCCCCGCACCCTCGAACGGTTCACCGACCGCACCATCGTCGACCGCTCCGTGCTCGACGCCGACCTGGAGCGTGCGCGTCAGCGGGGTTATGCAGAGTGCGCCGGCGAGGACGCCGCGTTCACCAACGGGGTGTCGGCGGCGGCTCTCGACGCTCGACGCCGTCCGATCGCGGTGGTCAACGTGTGGGGTCCCGAGCGACGGATCCCGGTGGCGCGGTTCGACGACCTCGGCGGGGCTGTCACGGCTGCTGCGTCGCGCGTGGCAGCACTGTTGTCGTAGGCGCGACTGTGCTCACTGACCCGGCGCCTGCTCGACGGCGAGAAGGACGGCGACGTACTGCACCAGGTAGGCCGCAATCGTGAACGCGTGGAACACCTCGTGGAACCCGAACCAGGTCGGAGAGGGGTCGGGCCGCTTGAGCGCGTAGACGACGGCACCGAAGGTGTACAGCACGCCTCCTGCCGCGATCAGCAGGACGATGAGCACGCCGCCGGATGTCCACAGCGCGGGAAGGAAGGCCACGGCCACCCAACCGAGCGCGATGTACGTGCTGACGTACAGCCACCGGGGAGCGCCGACCCACACGACCCGGAACACCACGCCGAGGACGGCCACCGTCCACACGATCCACAGCAGGGCCTTCTGCGTGGTTCCGGAGAGCAGAGCCACCGCGAACGGCGTGTAGGAGCCGGCGATGAACAGGTAGATGTTGGCGTGGTCGATGCGCTTGAGGACCCCCGCGGTACGCGGTCCCCACTGGCGACGGTGGTAGGTGGCGCTCACCCCGAACAGCAGCACCGTGGTTGCGACGTAGACGGCGACCGACCATCGGACTGCACCGGCCGGTGCCAGCGCCAGCGCGAGGGCTCCCAGGACGAGCGCCAGCGGTACGGCCCCGAGGTGCAGCCATCCACGCAGGTGAGGACGGACCGACTCAGGGACGTGCGGCAGCGCCCGGTCGAAGACGTCGCCCGCACGCTCCACCGCACGTTCGGTGGCTCGCTCGACCCGCTCCTCGACCGCGTTCTCGGTGTCTCGCAGACGATTGGCGCGGCGCGGGCTGTGGCGCTCGGAGTCCTCTGTCACAGGTCGAAGACTTCGAACAGGACTGCCGCCTCCACGCCTTGGGGCTCGCCGGCGCCCGCGGCCATCCAGGTCAGGAACTCGGCGGGGTCCGGTGCAGCGTCACCCAGCCCCTCGAGGTAGGCCGCGTGCGCGCGAAGCGACTCGATCGCCGCCTGCAGGTGTCCGGAGACGTCGACGAAGTGGGTGGCTGACGGTGAGGCGGCGAGCGCCACGAGGCGCACGCCGCTCCAGGGCGTCAGGCCCTGCTCGATGAGCTCGGGGAAGATCCACTGGTTGCCGGCGTCCTTGGCCGCGTCGATGGTCGCCAACCCAACCGCACGGTGGTCGGCCTGGTTGGTGAACCCACCGCCGAACCGCTCGTGGTGGTTCATTCCCATGACGACGTCGGGCCGGTGACGCCGGATCGCCGCCGCGATGTCGCGCCGCAGCGCAAGCCCGTACTCCACGATGCCGTCGCTGTGGTCCAGGAACTCGACGGTGTCGACGCCGACCACGGCTGCGCCGTCGCGCTCCTCCTGCTCACGCAGCGGACCCGCGTCGGCCGGGGCCAGGCCGTCGATACCGGCCTCGCCCCGTGTGGCGAGCAGGTAGCTGACCGACTTGCCCTGCGACGTCCACTTGGCAACGGCCGCGGCGGCTCCGTACTCCATGTCGTCGGGATGGGCGACCACGCACAGCACGCGCTCGAAGTCCTCAGGCAGCGCTGGAAGGCGCTGTGGTTGCGGTGGGCCGGAAGGCGTCGTCATCAGTACTTCCCGTAGACCTGGACCTTGGTGCCGAGCGGCGTCTCCTTGAAGATCCGGAAGATGTCTGGACGCCACACCCGCACGCAACCGTGGCTCGCCGGGTACGGGAGCACCAGGTCGTTGGTCGCAGAGCCGTGCAGGGCGATGGCCGGTCGACTGGTGAAGAAGAACATCGGGTGGTACATGAAGGCTCCCGGATACAGAGTGCTCTCGACGGGGCCCTCGATCTTGCGGAAGACTGCGCCGGTCCCGTTGGGCGTCTCGTACCCGGGCATTCCGGACGACGCCCACACGACGCGACGAAATGCGTGGTCGACGACCTGGAAGAGGATCTGGCAGGTCTGGTTGACGTACAGGCCGTCCGAACGGTCAGGACGCGGGAGCCGGTGGGCCCGCAGTACCGAGTCGACGACCCCCGGGGTGAGGCCGTTGCGGTTGGGAGCCCGGCCGGACATGTCACGCCAGGCGCACAGGGCCTGCCGGGTCCTGGCGTCGACGACGCCGTCGACCGAGCCGACCGGGACGTGCAACCGGGCGAGCTTGCGCTCGACGAAGTACGCGCGGTTTCCTGTGATCACGTCGAAGCTGCGGCTCCTGCCCTCGGCAACGCGGCAGCGGCCATGAGCGCACAAGGCAGCGGGCTTGCGGACCCGGAAGAGCTGGCGTCCGACCGTGTCGATCGAGGTCGTCAGGGTGAAGTGCGCGCGCCGAGCCGACGCCCCAGCTCCGGTGATCGGTCGAAGGGGGCTGCGGTCGACGATGCGCCAGTGTCCGTTGCGGCGGATCTCGAGGACGACCGCGCCGAGCCGACGTGCGGGCGTTCCCGGCGTCACGACCCCCGTCACGGTGTAGAGGTGCGACAGCGAGGCGACCGCCGGTGCATGGGTGACACGTACAGCGAACGTCGTGGCTGGGAAGCCGAGGAGATGACGGCCGAACCTCACGCCAGGCACGCCCGGAAGGGCCAGCTCGAGAGTCGCGAAGTCGGGGGAGGGCCAGGGCCATGGAGCCGTGAACGCACCTTTGCGGTTCGAGCGGTCGACGACGACACCAGTTCCGGCGGGCTTGCGCTTGACGACGACCTGGACGCCTCGCGCCGGTGCCCGCGTCTGCGAGAACACGACCCGTCCCACGGCCTTCGCCCCCGTCGTGTCACCGGCGGACAGGCGCGACGGCTTCTGGGTGGTGCGGCCCAGAACCGGCCAGTCGGACCCGTTGACCGTGACCGTCCGCGCGAGGGACAGGCGCACCGGTCCGTTGGCCACGCAGTCACGTCCGACGGGGCACAGCTCGACGGCCAGGGGGTGTGCGCCATTCATCATCGAGCCTGCGGTGAGCGTGGCCTGCCAGACGCCATCGGTCGACGTACCGGACTTGAGAGTGAGCGCAGTACGCGCGAAGTCGACCGCGTGCCCGCGGTCGACGACTGCCGGGACGTTGCGCGCCGGCGAGCCGAAGCTCGCCTGCTGTCCGGTCGGGGAGACGAGGTGGAGCGTCACCGTGACCGGCGCGGTGTTCTTGCGCACGAGGGTGACGCTCGACGGTGAGGTCGTGACAGTGTCGACCGTGGGGGTGCTCACGGCGGCCGTCGCGACGGGGGTCGGCAGCGCCACGAGGGCGGCCAACGTCGTCAGCGCGACGGCGAGGACGGGGGTTCGCAGACCGGACCGCAGGGGACGGTGCAGAGAAGGTGATGACGCCACCGGCCCAGGGTAGGTGACGGGGGAAGGATTGCCGCCATCGGCGCGTTGTGGCTGGCATGTCTCGTCCCGGTGATCTGTACTCCCTGCACAACCCGCTTCCCACGTACGGCTCCTCCGACCGCCCCATCGTGCTGCTGTCGGCCCTGACGGGCTTCCTGGATGCCGGCGCGGCGCCGACCGCAGCGGCCGAGCACCTGCTCGAGACTCTGGACCACGAGC
>JBAPUB010000010.1:0-23930 GCA_049282455.1 Actinomycetes bacterium | reverse complement strand
AGGTAGGTGTGGCCCCAGGACCAAAGGACGTCGTGGTGCTCGACCTGGGTCGTCGCCGGCAGCACGTAGTCGGCATAGCGTGCCGTGTCGGTCATGAAGTGCTCGACCACGACGGTGAAGAGGTCGTCGCGGCCCAGGCCCTTCAGGACGAGGTTCTGCTCCGGGGCGATGACCGCAGGGTTGGAGTTGTAGACGACAAGCGCGCGCAGCGGCGGCTGCAGGCTCGTCAGGGCGCGGCCCAGCTGCACCATGTTCACTTCACGCGCAGGGTTCTCAGGAACGTGCAGGCCGCACGACCAGTCGAGCTCCCCGAACAGCTGGAACGTCATGTGGCACAGCCCCCCGCCCCGATGACGCCAGGCGCCGACGAGGGCGGGCAGACATGCGACCGTGCGGTAGGTCTCGGCGCCGAACTCGTGGTGCTCCAGGCCCACGAGCAGACGAATCGCGGCCGGCGTCGTCGTGGCGTAAGCCCGGGCCAGCCGAACGATCTCCTCGGACTCGACTCCGGTCAAGGCTGCGACCCGGTCGACCGGGTAGTCACGAAGTCTGTCTCGAAGTGCGTCGAACCCCACCGTGTAGTCGGAGACGTAGTCGTCGTCAACCAGATGCTCGTCCACGATCACGCGCATCATTCCCAGCGCCAAGGCTGCATCCGTGCCCGGCAACGGGCGCACATGCCAGTCGGCGGCAGCGGCTGTCCTGGTGCGCAGTGGGTCGACCACCACGATGGTCGCCCCGCCGTCACGCGCCTTGCGCAGGTACGGCCACAGATGCAGGTTGGTCGAGAGTGTGTTCGTTCCCCACAACATGACGAACCGAGAGTGTTCGAGCTCCTCGGGGAGAAGCCCAGCACCACCTCCCATCGTGACAGCATCGCCGGAGTTGCCGGCGCTGCCGCACACGGCTCGCACGAGGTTCGTGGCTCCCAGCCGCGAGAACAGCACCTGGCTCACTGCGTCGCCCTGGACCAGTCCCTGGGTCCCCATGTAGCTGTAGGGCATCACCGCGTCTCCGCCGTGTGCTTGGACGACGTCGCTCAGTCCGGCGGAGATCTGCGTGACGGCCTCGTCCCATGACACCGGGGTGAACATCCCGCTGCCCTTGGGTCCGCTTCGTCGCAGCGGCTGGAGGATCCGGTCGGGATGGTAGACGCGGTCGTCGAGGAAACGATTGACCTTGGTGCACAGGCCACCCCTGGTGAATGGGTGCTCCGGATCCCCCTGCACCTTCGTCGCACGGCCGTGCTCCACGCTGACCGTCCAAGCGCAGGTGTCCGGGCAGTCGTGAGGGCATGCTCCCCGAACCAGCCGCAGGGAGTCCTGAGGCTCTGGTCGCACAGGCAGATCGACCACGCTCGGACCGTACCGCTCCTGCCGGTCGTGGGGAACCGGGTGAGGCGCCTCGGCGCCGGTTCAGGGTCTTGCTGCCCTACCGAACCGTCCACCTGGGATCGACCATGGGGGCATGACCAAGACCAAGCATCTCCACAACGATCGCGCCCAGCTGGCCGAGGATGCATGGTCCGCACTGCCTCACGGCGGACACGACGCGGTCCGACTCCAGGTTCACTGTGCCCGTAGCCACCACGTCGCCTCGGTCTATGACACGACCATCGGGCTGGTGTACGCGGCGCCGGTTCGCGGACGCTCGCACGGTGAGCGTGACCTCCCCGACAAGCCCCATGGCGACCAGCACCCGCACCGCTGGTTCGACTTGCTCGTCGGCGCCCCTGCCGGTGACGACAGCCTTCCCGCATGGTGCGACTGCGGGCCGAGAACGCTGTCCCGCGCAGCCGTCCTGACGTGGGTCGACGACGGCGAGCACCGGGTCGTCGTCGACTGAACCGAGCTCCCGCGACCGCAACTCACGCAGGTCGGTCAGGCCGTCTGCGTGACCTTGGACAGCCCCGGCGGGTGGTCCGGGTCGTGGCCGGTCGCCCGGCTCAGCGCCTCAGCGAGCAGCTGTCCGGGGACGATCAACGCGATCGGCGCGACCTCTTCCGGAAGCCGAGGACCCGCCAGCACACCGACAGCTCCGCTGCTGAGCGAGGCGCCGCCTCCCAGAACGATGACGGCGGCGCCGCGGTCGTGCGCAGCCTTGGCGACCGCAGCCAGCCCGGGCAGCGTCGGACCGTCCGGAGCGGCGGCCACGATCAGCGGCCGGTCCGGCCCGAGGACGGCGACCGGCCCGTGCTGGAGGTCCGCCTGGGACATGCCCAGGCACGGGATCGACGTCGTCTCCTCGATCTTCAGGGCCAGCTCCTGCGCCGTGGTGAAGGTGAACCCCCGTCCCACGACACACATCGCCGTGCTGCTCACGAGGGTGCCTGCCAGCTCCTCGGCAGCTGCCGCCTCGGCGAGCAACCGTTCGGCTTCCTCAGGCACTCGGTCCAGCGCCTCGAGCAGCGCTGCTCGGCGCGGACGGGATCGGGGAGCTACGGCTACGGCGAGCTCGGCCAGCGCGAGCAAGCAGGTCGAGTGGCTCTTGGTGGCCGGCACCGCGACCTCCACGCCCGCACGGGTCACCATCGCGACATCGGCTGCCTGCGCGATCGGGCTCCGCTCGTCATTGGTCACCGAGACGATGCGGGCTCCGCGGCGTCGCGCCCATTCGGCCACTTCGACGAGCTCGCCGGTGTGCCCACTCTGCGAGCAGATGACGGCGAGCGTGGTGGAAAGATCGAGCTCTGCGTCGTACAGGGTGGCCATCGACGGGGCACCCATGGACGCCGGAACCGACGCCGCGACCTCGAGCAGGTACCGCCCGTACGTCGCCGCGCTGTCCGACGACCCCCTGGCGTACAGCACCACCCGGTCCGTGGCGCGTGCGAGGCTGCGCAGGTCGTCGTGCAGGGGACGCAGCGCGTCGCGGGTGGCCTGCAGAGCCGCAGGTTGCTCCCGGATCTCGAGCGCCATCTGGGACGGCATCAGCCGGCACCCACAGCGGCGGAGACCCGCTTCAACGCCATCTCCACCTCCGGCTGGGGAACATCCAGACGTTCCAGTCCTGCTCGCACGGACCCCACTACAGGCGGCACGTCGAGAACGCAGACCCGGGCCCGAGGCGCAGCCTCGAGCACGAGGCGCCGTACTCGCTCGTCCAGGGCTGCGTGACCGGCCTGGAGAAGACCGCCGCCAAGCACGACATCGGTCTCGCCGGCGTCAAGTCCCAGTCGACGGAGCATCGCCACAGCCATGACCGACACTTCGTCGGCCACCCGCTCGACGATCGCCTGCGCAACGTCGTCTCCACGAGACGCGCAGCCGAAAACCAAAGGCGCCAGTCCCACCAGCACCTGGCTGTCCATCCGCTGCTCGTGGATGGACGCCGCGACAGCCTGTGGCTCCGGCACGGAGAAGTGGGCGCACAGCTCGGGCGTCAACAGGGTCCTCGGCCCGCGGCCGTCGGATCCCCGGATGGCAGCACCCAGAGCGGAGAGTCCGACCGCATAGCCGCCGCCCCAGTCGCCGGACAGCTCACCCAGCGCTTGGTAGCGACCGACGCGGCCGTCAGGCGTGACGCCGACGGCGTTCAGCCCGGCTCCGCAGACGACGGCCACGCCCCAGCCGTGCGCACTCCCCGCCAGGAGCACGGCGAACGTGTCGTTGGACACGACGACTGCAGGTCCAAGGCCGAGCCTGTCAACGGCTCCTGCCACGACGATCTCCTGCTCAGGTCGGTCGACACCGGCCAGCAGCAGGGCAGCTGCGTCGAACGCAGCCCCAGGATCGAGGCCCGCCTCTTTCCTGGCCGTCGCCACCAGCGGTGCAAGGACCTCGACGCACCCATCGACCCCGAGTGCATCCGGCGAGCACCCTGGTCCCACGACGCGCGACAACAGTCTGCCGGAGACGTCTGCGACGGCAACGTCGGTCTTGGAGTTGCCGCCGTCGACCGCGAGAACTGTCCTCATGACCAGTAGGAGGGGAGCAGCGGACGGTTGGCGTCGATCAACGCGTCGAGCATCGGACGGGAGACCGACCACTCACCGACCAGTGGGTTGGCAAGGAGCGCACGCAGCGCAACCGAGCGGTTGCCCGTCAGAGCGGCTTCGATGGTGAGCTGCTCGTACGCGGTCACGTGCTGCACGAGTCCGAGCATCTCCGGAGCGAGCGGACGTTGTCTCACCGGGTGAGCCCCGTCCCCGTCGATGACGCAGGGCACCTCGACGACGGCATCGTCAGGGAGCCCGTCGATCGTTCCGTCGTTGCGGACGTCGACGACCTGCACGTCGCCGGTGTCGTTGACCAGTGAGCTGACGAGCTGGGCGGCTGCCTCGCTGTAGAAGGCGCCACCACGCTCCTCGAGCAGGGCGGGTTTGGTCGTCAGCGCCGGATCGGCGTACATGGTCAGCAGGTCGCGCTCGATCGCCATGACCTCTTCTGCGCGGGTGGGTCCTCGACGCATCGCTTCCAGCGCCTCACTTCGACAGTAGAAGTAGTGGAGGTAGTACGAAGGGATGGCGCCGATGGTGCGAAGCAGCTCGACAGGTACGTCGATCTCATCGGCCAACGCCTCGCCGAACGTGTCGAGAAGGTCGGGCAGACGGTCCGTTCCGTCGACGCGGACCGCGCGAATCCAGGACAAGTGGTTCAGGCCGACTTGCTCGAGCTGAACGCGCCCAGGCTCGACGCCGAGCAGATGGGCGATCCTTCGCTGGAACCCGATGGCTACGTTGCACAGCCCCACCGCGCGGTGGCCGGCGTCCAGAAGGGCACGGGTCACGATCCCGACGGGGTTGGTGAAGTCGACGATCCAGGCGCCTGGGGCGGCCGTTCGATCGACTCGCTCGGCGATGTCCAGCACGACTGGGACAGTCCGAAGGGCCTTCATGAACCCGCCGGGTCCGGTGGTCTCCTGGCCGAGACAGCCGTACTCCAGGGGGATTGTCTCGTCCTTGAACCGCGCTGCCTGTCCGCCGACTCGCAGCTGGAGCAGAACCGCGCCTGCGCTGTCGATGGCAGCGTCCAGGTCCGTGGTCGACCAGCAGCGGCCGCCCCAGCCGGCCGCACCGACCATGCGTCGGGCAAGACCGCCTACAACATCCAGGCGGGACTCGTCGATGTCGTGCAGCACGACTTCCTCGACGTGGAGCTCGGGGCGTCGAACCAGGCCTTCGATGAGCTCAGGGGTGTACGTGCTTCCTCCGCCGATGACGGCAATCTTCATCCTTTGACTCCCGTCAGCGTGACGCCCTCGATAAACACCTTCTGGGCGAAGAAGAAGATGATGATGACCGGGATCACGAACATGAGCGAAGCGGCCATCTGCACCTCGTAGGCGTTCCCCTTGGCCAGAGTCGTGAACTGGGTCAGTCCCACTGCCAGCGTCATGTTGCTGGCGCTGTTCCCGGTGTAGAGCAGCGGGTTGTAGAAGTCGTTCCACGAGTAGAGGAACTGGAAGAGCGCCACAGCTGCGATCGCCGGCTTGGCCAGCGGGATGATGACCTTGCGGAGGATCGTGAACTCGCTGGCCCCATCGATCCGGGCGGCCTCGGACAGCTCCTGCGGGATAGTCATGAAGAACTGCCTGAGCAGGAAGATCGTGAAGGCGTCCCCGAAGAACGTCGGAACGATCAACGGCAGCAGAGTGCCGACCCAGTGCAGCCTGGTGAAGACGATGTACAGCGAGACGCTGGTGACCTGCGCCGGAAGCATCATCGTGGCCAGGACCAGCACGAACACGGCATCGCGGCCCTTCCACCGCAGCCGGGAGAACGCGTAGGCCACCGGGACACTGGAGACGACGACTCCAATGGTCGCCAAGACCGCATAGATGACGGTGTTGCTCAAGTAGCGCAGGAAGGGAATTTCCGTGAGCACCTTGTGGAAGTTGCCGAAGTACAACGGGTGAGGAATGAGCTGGCCAGTCCCGACCTGCTGGCGTGACATGAAGGCGGTCACCACGACGACGAACAGCGGGATCAGGAACATCAGGCTCAGCGCGATCGCCATCGAGTGGTTCCCGACGGCATAGAGCATCCGGCGGCGACGCACCTGAGCAGGGGGCTGCCTGGGGACGATCGTCGCGGTGTGGGTCGCGACACTCATCTGAGCGCACCTCCGTAGTGCACCCACCGGTTGGAGCTTCGGATGAGCGCGAACGTGCAGAGCATGATGACGAGGAACAGCACCCACGCCATCGCCGACGCGTACCCCATGTGGAAGTACCCGAATCCTTGGCGGTACAGCCAGGTCCCGTAGAACATCAGCGAGTTGTCGGGAGCACCAAGGGACTGACCCGCCTGCTCGCTTGCACCACTGGCGGTCGACACGACGTACGCCTCGGTGAAGTACTGGAAGCCGTAGATCACGCCGATCACCAGCGAGAAGAAGATCACCGGCGAGATGGTGGGCAGTGTGATATGGCGGAACTTCGCCCACGCGCCCGCACCTTCGATCTCGGCCGCCTCGTAGAGCTGAGCCGGTACGTCGAGCATCGCCGCCAGGAAGATCACCATGGTGTTGCCGATGGCCCACAAGGACAGCAGGAGCAGGCTCGGCTTGGCGAGCGAGGCATTGGCGAACCACAACGGCAGACTGCCTTCGGGAACGCCCAGGAACCCGAGAACGTGGTTGACCGGCCCGTCAGGGCTGAGCACGAACAAGAACCCCAACGCTGCAGCGACCGTCGGCACCATGGCCGGGAGGTAGAAGATCGTTCGGTACGCCCCGGCGCCACGGCGAGGGCGCGTGAGGACCCACGCAGCGGCCATGCCGAAGAGCACCTGCGCCGGCACCATGATCGCGACGACCCACAGGGTGTTGCGCGCAGCGATCCAGAAGATGTCGTCGCTGGTGAACATGAACTGGTAGTTGCTGAACCCGACCCACGTGGGTGCTCCCAGAAGGTCGTACTTGGTGAACGAGAAGTACAGGCTCGACACCATCGGGTAGAGAACGAACGTGGAGAACCCGATGATCCACGGAGACAGGAAAGCCACGACGGTCACCCGGCGTCGCCAGTTCGCGCGCCGGCGTGCCTGACGCGCAGCCGCCTTGTGGGCCAGCTGCGCGTCAGGCGTCGCCGTGACAGCGGTCATCCGAGGGTCGCCAGCTTGTCGATCTGCCCGGCAACCTGCTGGAGCCCGGCCTGAAGGTCGGTGACCTTGCCCTTCTCCCACTGGGTCACGAACTGGGAGAACAGGTCGGCGTCAGCCTGTCCGGTCGGTGTCAGCTCGCGGTAACGGGAGCCCGGGTCCTTGAAGATGGCCATGAACGGCTGGAACTTCTGCTCCTTGTTGAGCGCCGTCGTCTGCAGCGAGTCGAATGTGGTCGGCACGTTCTGCAGACGCTCTGCGAGGGTGTTGAGGGTCTGGGTGTCCGTCGTGAGGTACTGCGTCACGAGCCACGCGACATCGGCGTCCTTGGCGTCACGAGGGATCCCGACCACCGTTCCACCGATCTGTCCGACGCCGTAGGTGTCGGCCTTGTTGTCAGGAACGGGGAAAGCAGCAGTGCCGTAGTTGACGGACGAGCCGTTCGCCTTGATGAAGGCGCCGCGCCACTCGCCGTCCAGCATCATGGCGACCTTGCCCTGCTCGAACGCGTTCCCGGCGTCCCACTCGTGGTCACGGTACGGCGCGAACCAGCGGACGATGTTGTCGTAGCCGTACCAGTCGGTGAGCTGCTTGTCCCAGGTGAGGAGGTCCTGCCACTGCGGGTCACTGGCCATGGCCGACTTGCCGTTCGAGTCGTACCACTGGGCTCCCCAGTTCACACCGTTGTAGATCTGGTTGGTCTCGTACATCTGCTGGTTGGTGCTGACGAAGCCGGCGACCCTGATCGTCCCGTCGGCGTCACGTTGCGTCAGCTTCTTGGCCATGTCCGCGAGCTCGCTGCTCGTCTTCGGCGGCTCGGTGTAGCCCTTGGCTGCCAGGAGGTCCTTGTTGTAGTAGAGGCCGAAGGCGTCGGTCAGGAGGGGCAGCGAGCACTGGTTCCCGGCGTAGGAGGTGTACGACAGCGCCGGGGCAGGGAACGTGGCAGCCATGTCCAGCCCGGACGCGTCGATGTAGGGCGTCAGGTCACGCCAGGCGCCGCTGTCGCAGTACTTCGCTACGTTGTCCGGCCCTTGCGACATCACCACACCTGGAGGCTGTCCGCTCGCGATTGACTTCGCTATGTCCTCGTCGGTCTTGCCAGGGACGTAGTTGGCGGTGAGCCACGGGACCTCGACGTGCAGACGGTCCAGTGAGTCCTGGACGATCTGGGCCTCCCGTCCAGTGAAGGCGCCCCAGACCGCGATGGTCGTGGGTGCGTGCGACGCAGACGGGTCGATCGCCTGAACGCTGGACGGTGAGCTGCTGCCGCCGCCCGCGGTACATGCGGCAAGCGCCAGAACCACGCTCGATAGTCCGACTACTGCGACGTGCCGGCGAATCCTTCGCATGGTTGTCCTCCTCGTCAGGCCGGCGCCGCGGTCAGCGTCGCCGGGTGGTTCGTGGCTTTGACGAACAAGTCGTCACGGGCAAGGTCCAAGGCGGTGGAGAGCGCCCCGCGGAGCACGGCGTCGGGGCCAAGCGCGGAGACGACGACCAACGGGTCGAGCGGCGAGACGGCACGAAGCCGATGCTGGACCCCCTCCAGCAGAAGGTCGGCGTTGCGCCCGATGCCGCCCCCCAGGACGATCAGAGCGGGGTCGATGACCGAGGCAACCGCCGCGAGGGCGAGGCCGATCCGGTCTGCCTCCGCAGCGACGACGCGCCGACCGAGGTCGTCCCCGCTGCGGGCAGCCTCGAACACCGACTCTGCCGTCAGGCGCCCCGACATGCCGAGCTCGTGCGCGGTCTGCACGACTGCTGCGGCTCCGGTGCTCGACTCGAGCAGGCCCTGTCCTCCCCGCACCGTCGACGGCTCCCCCATGGGGAGGTAGCCGATCTCGCCCGCGGCACCCGTCGAGCCGCGGTACAGGCGCCCGCCCAGCACCAGACCCATGCCAACACCGGTGCCGATGGAGACCACGACGAAGTCGTCGACCCCGCGGCCATGGCCGAATCGCTGCTCGGCGATCGTCGCGAGGTTCACGTCGTTCTCGACGACCACGTCCCCGAGCAGCTCGTGCAGCCTTCGCAGCACACTCGGCTTCCCCCAGCCCGGCAGGTTGGTCGCCAGCGCCAGGTGGCTGTCGCCGGGCCGTACGATTCCGGGGGTTCCGAGGACCCACCGGGTGACCTGCGACCGGCTGATGCCGGCATCGTCCAGCAGCTCGGCGAGAAGTGAGGCAAGGCCGTCGAGCAGGGCCACGGCGGAGCGGGGAGTCGAACGCTGTCGCCTCTGGGCGACGACGACCCCCGAAAGGTCCGAGACGGCGGCGCGCAGCCACGCCCGCCCCACATCGATACCGACGACGAAGCCGGCCTGCGGGTCGATCTGGTAGAGCACCGCTGCCGCACCTTTGCCTCCGGTGCTGCGGCCCACCTCGCGAACCACGCCGCTGCCGACCAGCCGGTTGAGCGCCGCGGAGACCGTCGGCTTGGACAGCCCCGAGGCTCGCGCCACCTGCGCGCGCGAGATCGGGCCTGACGCTGCGATCAGGTCGAGCACGGTCCGGGTGTTGAGCGACCTGAGCAGGCTCGGCGTCCCGCTCGGGTACCCGGCGTCATCCGGTGCCACCGAACCCCCTCCTCGCCCTGGGTGCTTTCGTTTGTAAAGTTTCCTAACTAATATGATCGACGTTAGTGACCCCTTCGACCTCGGTCAAGGACGCCGACCCGCCAAGGAGCTGCCATGGGCCAGGACGCGAGACGCCCCAACGCCGGGCGAGTCGCCCTGACCTTCGACATGGAACACCCGTCACGGGCCCGCCACGACCCCGCGAACCCCGGGCGCATGCTGGACGCCCTCCAGGCTGCGGGCGCCCGAGCGACGTTCTTCGTCCAGGGGCGGTGGGCTCGGTCGGAGCCGGACACGGCCCGCCGCGTGGTCGACGAGGGGCATCTGCTCGGCTGCCACAGCCACCACCATGCACCCCTCGTGTCCCTCACCGATGACGGTGTCAGGCGAGACGTCGAGGCTGCCTCGTCCGCCTTGGCACAG
Source organism: Actinomycetes bacterium (assembly GCA_049282455.1). GTDB lineage: Bacteria > Actinomycetota > Actinomycetes > JAHEKZ01 > JAHEKZ01 > JBAPUB01. The sequence goes on along the minus strand of JBAPUB010000010.1, from coordinate 13,893 downwards.
GTGACCGGCGTCTCGCCGCGGCCGTGGTTTCGGTGCCCCTTCGGCGCCGGGCACGACGATCCGCGGGTGCTGGGGCTGCTCGACGAGTGCGGCTACCGCAACGTGCACTGGAATGTCGAGCCGCAGGACTGGCTCGAGGACAAGACCGTGGACCAACTGACAGCATCCGTACTCGACGACGTCGTTCGGAAGGGAGACTCGGCGGTGGTGCTGCTTCACTCCTGGCCCTCGGTCACGGCCGCCGCGTTGCCCACGCTGATCGCCGAGCTCACCGCCCGAGGCTACGAGCTGGTCGGTGTCGACTCGCTCCAGGAACTGCCAACGCGAGACGAGGCCTAGGCGATGGCACAGATCCGTTTGGACGGGGTCACCAAGGTGTTCGACCCTTCCGTGGCACCGGCGGTCAACGATGTGTCGTTGGAGGTCGCCGACGGCGAGTTCGTCGTCCTGGTCGGGCCATCGGGCTGCGGCAAGTCGACGTTGCTGCGGATCGTCGCGGGCCTCGAGGACGTCACGGCGGGCGAGGTCTGGATCGGCGACCACGACGTCACCGACCTCGCGCCCAAGGACCGTGACATCGCCATGGTCTTCCAGAACTACGCCCTGTACCCGCACATGACGGTGGCCCAGAACATCGGGTTCGGGCTGAGCCTGCGTAAGCACCCCAAGGATGACGCCGAGCGACGCGTCGCCGAGGTTGCCGAGCTGCTCGCCCTCGACGGCCTCATGGACCGCAAGCCCGGCCAGCTCTCCGGCGGACAGCGGCAGCGGGTCGCGATGGGACGCGCAATGGTCCGAGAGCCTTTGGCCATGCTGATGGACGAGCCGTTGTCGAACCTCGACGCGAAGCTGCGCGTGCAGATGCGCGCCGAGCTCAACCGGCTGCACACCCGTCTGGGCACGACCACCCTGTACGTGACGCATGACCAGATCGAGGCGATGACCCTCGGGGACCGGGTCGCGGTGCTTCGCGATGGAGTCCTCCAGCAGCTCGACACACCTCACGCCCTGTTCCACCGCCCGGTGAACGTGTTCGTGGCGTCGTTCATGGGCTCGCCGTCGATGAACCTCAGTCAGGCCACCGTCGAACGTGAGGGCGGCCACTTCCGGCTCGTCGTCGCCGGTCAGGCGCTTCCCGCCCCGGAGGACTCAGACCTGTCGACCTACGTCGGTTCTCAGGTCATCGTGGGCGTCAGGCCGACCGACCTTGCCGAGCATGGGGCCGGCGAGTCCGACGGGCGCCCCACGCTCGAGGTCGTCGTCGACGTCGTGGAGGGACTGGGGACCGAGGCCAACGTGCTCTTCCGACTTGCGCCGGTCAAGTCAGAGTCGGGCGGGCCGGGCATGGGTGATACCGCGTTACCGGCGCCGACCAGCATGACGTCGGACGAGGTCTTCTCCGCCACCCTCGACGAGCGGACGCGACTGCGTCCCGGGGATCGCGCCCGGCTCACCGTCGATGCAACGAGGCTCCACCTGTTCGACCAGGCCAGCGGGCTGGCCATCCGTCCTCACGGGGCGTGACTGGTCCGGACTCTCACCACTCGACCAGCGTCCAGACCTGAGGTCGAACCACCGCCTCGTCGACGTCGGCGAAGGCCTGCGCCGACGCGCGTGCGTGTTCCTTGGCCTCGTCGTCGCGTCCCCCCTGGTGCAGCAGGTCGGCGAGGTTTGCGTGCAGCGCCGCGACGCGGTGCCGGTCGCCGTGCCGCTCGCCGAGCTCGAGGGCCCGTCTCGCGGCGTCCAACGCGTCGTCGGTCCGCCCCGCCACCGCGTAGACACGCGACACGTTGTTCGCCGCAGCCACAGCTGGGCCGAGATCATCGAGCATGGCTGCCTGCGATCCGCTCAGCTCGAGATGCGTGAGTGCTTCGGGGATCTCGCCGCGACCCGTCGCCAGGACCCCGAGCACGTTGTGCACCTGGGCCAAGGCCAACGAGTCGCGGCTGTCCTCGGCCCACATGACCGACTGCTCGGCGTAGATCTTCGCCTGGTCACCGTGGCCGCGCCGGTGCAGCACCAACGCGAGATCTGCGCCGACGCGTGCACGCACGGCCAACAGGTCGGTCGACTCCAGCAGCTCGGCCGCGCTCTCGAGGTGCGCCTGCGCGATCGCCCACTCCCCCAGCCGGTCGTGAACGATCGCCAGCTTGTGCTCGATCTCGGCCAGCTCCGGTTCGTCATCGGTCGTCGCCGCTGCCTGCTCGTAGGCCACCATGGCGTCTCGGTACCGGCCGAGTCGGGTGAGTGCATCACCGACGGCCTGATGGACCAAGGTGACGCTGAAGCCTGCCGCCTGAGCGGACCGCAGCTGGTCGAGCTCCTCCCGGTGTGCGTACAGGGCACGTGACTCGGCGGCGGCGGTCCAGTACCACGCGGCCGCCTCGTCGGAGCGCCCTGCCGCACCGAGATGGCGCGCGACCCCGGCCGCCGGCCACTGCGCCGGAGCCGCAGCGTGACGACGCATCAGCAAGTCAGCAGCCCGACCATGAAGCAGCTGCTGACGGGCCAGGCTCGTGTGCTCGCTGACCACGTGGCGCAGCATCTCGTGCGGGAAGTCGTAGCCCCCACGTTCGACATCCTCCACGAGCAGTCCCCGGGACACGGCTTCCTCGAGGGCGTCAACCGTCTCTGTCTCGTCGCGGCCCGCCGTCGCGCGCAGTAGCTCAGGGTCAGCGACCGTACCGAGCACGGCGGCCGCACCCAACAGCTGACGGGCGGTTCCGGACGCCGACTCGAGCCGGGTCCGGACCAGGTCCCGGATCGGCCCACCCGCGTCGGTGCCCGCACGTGCGGCGTCCGCGTACTCGACGACCAGACGCGGAACTCCGCGCGTTCGCCGATGAACGTCATCAGGCACCAGGTCCTCGACACCGGCGGCGGACAGCAGTTCGGCGACGCCCTGGGGTGACAGACCGTCGAGCGCCAGCACCTCCCCGACGTCCAGAACCGCCGACGGAAGGGTCGTCGAGCCCACACCTGGTAACCAGGTCGCGACCACGAGCAGGCCTTCTTGGGGACGACGCCGGACCAGGTACGCCAGAAGATCCGCAGACGTCGGGTCGAGCCAGTGCGCGTCCTCGACAACAAGCAGTCCAGCGGGCCTTCCGACCAAGGTGGAGGCCACCAGCTCGCGGACGGCGTCGAACAGGCGCATCTGCGCCCCAGGCGATGCCAGTGCGGGCGGCGGCTCGGACCCACCGGCCATCGACGGGTCGAGGCGCCCGAGCTCGTCGATGAGCTCGGCGTCCAGGGGGCGGGTGGCGGTGCCGTCGCGCGCCAACGCCCGGACGAGGTCACGTCCGGCCGCCATGGCCAGCCGGCTCTCCCCCTCGTGTGCTCGGACGACCGCCGTGCGTCCTCCGCTGAGGGCGACCTCCGAGACCAGGTCGCCAACCAACGTCGTGCGCCCGAAACCCGGCTGCGCCACGACACCCACCAGACCGGCCGCCCGCGACGAGTCCTGCCAAGCCTGGCGAAGGCGAGCCCGCTCAGGCTCGCGCCCGACGCAGATGGAGGCGGAGGCCCTGGGCGCAACTGCACGTCCGGGTTCGTCGGGCGCCGGTCGCCGTCGGCGTCTGCCCCTTGCCGGTGCACCGGCAGGGACGGTGAGCCGGTTGCTGCGGATCTGGTCGTACAACGCCATGGTCTCCGGCAGCGGTGCGACGCCAAGCTCGCGGTCGAGCATGCGCACCAACGTTCGGTACTGCCGAAGTGCCAAGGGGCGTTGACCAGTCCAGGTCAACAGTCTCATCAGCTGCACGTGCGCCGCTTCACTCATGGGATCCACGACCAGCCATCGCCGGGCGAGATCCAGGGCGTCGTGGAGACGGCCGTCGGCGACGTCCGCGTCGACCAGGGCAGCCAACGTGGTGACCGACCGGTCACGCAGCCGCTCCGCTGTCGCCGCCTGCCAGTCATCGAACCCCGGGCTGTCCCGCAGGCTGAAGCCCGCCATGAACTCGTCGGAGGCAAGCTCGACGGCGCGGCGCCGCCCGCCCTGGTCGGCGTCGGCCAGCAGGCGTTCGAAGCCGGTGACGTCGCAGTCGACCAGGTCGGCGTCCAGGCGCACCTCTTCGCGGGCGACGACGAGCCCGGGACCGATGGCTCCTGCGACGGACAACGTGCGTCGCAGGGCACCTCGGGCCTTGGTCTGGTCCGAGTCCGGCCAGAGCAGGGCGGCCAGGACGTCACGGCGGTGCGGCTGTCCCGTGATCGCAAGGTAGGCCACCAGCGCAACCGCCTTGCGCGTGTCGAACGTGAGGCGCTGTCCCCCACGCTCGACCCGAGGGGGGCCGAACAGGGTCAGCTGCACCCGGTCCTTCGCGTGCGTCACCTCTGGGGTCACCTCTGGGGTCACGTCTGGGGCCACCTCCTCCGATCCCGTCAACCGCCTGCCGGCACCCCGGTTCGGTGGAAAAGTACCGTCCACGAACTTCGAAACCGAGCTGACTTCGTAACGATCCCGGAACGGGGACCCCAGATGATCGAAGCGCACGGATCGCCAGACACCGACACGCCCGACGCCGGTGGACCCGAGATCCAGCGAGCACCTGCCCCACCAGGAGGAGGCGACATGGGCACTTCGACCGGAGTCGAGCGGGAGACCGCCTCGGTGCTCGACAGTGACGGGACACCCGACGTCGAGCCGGCCCCCAACGACGCTGTAGCTGCCCAGGCCACGCCCGGACGGCGCCGGGGCGGACGCCTTCGCCGCCGAAGCTCCGACGACGCGCCAGAGCCCACGCCCGTGCCCACCCCTGGCCCGGAGATCGACATCGCCCCGAACGACCCCATCCTGGGCTACTTCCACACCACGCCAGGCGTGGTGGACATCCGGACCCTGGCCATCGAGTCGCCTGCGCTCGACGCCATGCGGGAGGCCGGCGTCGTCATGGTGGTCCCCTTGGTCACGTCAGGGGAGCTGGTCGGTCTGCTACAGCTGGGGCCACGACTGTCCGAACGCGACTACTCCAAGGACGACCGCCAGCTCCTCGAGTCGCTGGCGCGGTACGCGGCGCCAGCGCTTCGGCTCGGCCAGCTCGTCCGGGAGCAGGAGGCCGAGGCGCGATCGCGCGAACGCTACGAGCAGGAGCTCAAGATCGCGCAGCTGATCCAGCAGCAGTTCCTGCCCAAGGCTCTCCCGGACCTCCCGACCTGGAACATCGCGGCGTTCTACCGTCCCGCCCGTACGGTTGGCGGTGACTTCTACGACTTCATCCCGATGACGGACGGTCGGGTGATGGTCGTCACCGGCGACGTCACCGACAAGGGCGTGCCTGCCGCGCTCGTGATGGCCAGCACCCATGCCCTGCTCCGCGAGACCGGCCCGCGACTCGCATCGCCGAGCGCCGTCCTCGAGCGGGTCAACGAACTGTTGTGCGAGGACATCCCGGCCCACATGTTTGTGACCTGCCTGGCGATGGTTCTCGACCCCCCCACCGGTGCCGTCGAGTTCGCAAACGCTGGACACAACCTCCCGTACGTCAGAGGAGCCGACGGCACGGTCCGCGAGCTGCATGCCACTGGTATGCCGCTCGGACTGATGCCGGGCATGACCTACGAGCAGAGCAGCGCCGTCATTGCTCCAGGTGAGCAGCTTCTGCTCTACAGCGACGGCCTGACCGAGCAGCACAACGCTGCCGGCGAGATGTTCGGCTTCGGGCGTACCGAAGCACTGGTCGCGAGGGCTCGCGCAGGGGACGAGCTCACCGACCTGTGCATCTCGGAGCTCGCGGCGTTCACCGGCCCAGAAGTCGAGCAGGAGGACGACATCACCTTGGTCGGACTTCGCCGAACCGAAGGGGCGGCCCACGGTTCGTTGGCTCCTGGCGTGATCGCCGCGTTCAGCCTCGCCAGCGAACCGGGGAACGAACGGGAGGCGCTGGCGAGGGTGGCCGACGCGGTCGGCGGATACGACCTGACCGACGACCAACGGGAACGACTGAAGACCGCAGTGGCCGAGGCCACGATGAACGCCATCGAGCACGGGAACAAGAACCGTCCGGAGCTCGCGGTGGACATCGTCGTGCGCGACGAGGGCTCCCAGATCGCCGTCACGGTGACCGACCACAGCGGTCAGGTCGGGGATGTCGGCCCCACGCACCCGGACATCGACCTGAAGCTGGCCGGACTGCAGACGCCCCGCGGTTGGGGCCTGTTCTTGATCGAGAACATGGTCGACGAGGTGGACCAGTCCACCGCGGACGGCCGACACACGGTGCGCCTGGTGATGTACCTGACCGCCGACGATGCCACCACCGAGGAGGAGTCCGATGTCGACGTATGAGGTGGATGTGCGAGGCGAGCCGCCCGTCGCTGTCATGGCCCTGGAAGGGAACATCGACCGTGACGCCATGACTTCGCTGAGCCTGGCCTACGAAGCGGCTGTGGTCGACGACCCGAAGGTCGTGCTCCTGGATTTCAGCCAGGTGGGGTACATCAACTCCACTGGAATCGCCTTGATTGTTGGGGTGCTCGGGCGCGCACGGGCCGAGGGCAGACAAGTGCGTGCGTCTGGCCTCACCGAGCACTACGAGCGCATCTTCGCCATCACAAGGCTGTCTGACTTCATCCAGATCTACTCCGACGTCGACAGCGCCGTCGACGGCGTCACCATTCAATGAACGCACGAGGGAGCGTCACATGAACGATCCAGTCCTCTCGATGGACGTCAGGCACCCCACGCCCGGCGTCGCGGTCATCGACATCAAGGGAGAGGTGACCGCAGCCTGCGAGACCACGATGATGTCGGCCTACGAGCAGGCCAGCACCAACGGCACCCAGCTGCTGATCCTCAACTTCGACGACCTCGACTACATGAACAGTGGCGGGATCGGGATGCTCGTGACCCTTCTGGTCCGAGCGAACCGCCAGCACCAGAAGCTGGCCGCGTTCGGGCTCAGCGACCACTACAAGCAGATCTTCGAGCTGACTCGGCTGAACGAAGCCATCGCCATCCACGAGACAGAATCCAGCGCTCTCGCCGCAGCATGACCGGAGGAAGCCACCCATGACCACACCCGATGGAGACAAGCCTCTCCCTCGCAACGCCGCAAGCTGGGCTGCCAACGTCGACCATCTGGAAGTTGGAGCCGAACAGACCGAGGCCGGGTACAACATCCACGGCCGCAAGATCACCGGGCCGCAACAAGGCTTCGGGAAGCTCTGGCAAAGGACCTACACCACGAACCTCGGCACGGCGATCGAACCACAGGCTCTCGTCTCTGACTGGAAGAAGAACTTCGGTGAGTACTGGCCCGACGGCGCCACGTTCCACACAGCACTCACCGGAGTCTCGCCCGGCGCTGTAGCCCCCATCGGCATCAGCACCGGACCGGGGATGACGCTGGCGACCGGGATCATGGTGCTGTACGCCGACGACGACTCCTTCACGTTCATGACCCCCGAAGGGCACATGTTCGCCGGGATGATCACGTTCCAGGCAGCCGAGGTGGCCAAGAGCACCGAGGTTGAGATCAAGATCCTGATCCGCACCAACGACCCGCTCTACGAGCTCGGCTGGCCCGTGATGCGCCGCAAGGAAGACGTGTTCTGGACGGCGACGTTGAAGAACCTGGCTGCCGACCACGGCGTGCCCGATGCCGAGGTCGTCGAGCACACGGTCTGCGTGGACCGCAAGCGGCTCTGGGGCAACTGGAAGAACGTGCGGCACAACGCCGGGATCCGGTCCGGCGTCCACATGGTCACGACCCCAGTGCGGGCTGTGCGGCGATCGTCACGCACCTGAGCCGAGCAGACATGACCGCTCCGAGCACGACCCGGCGATGGCCCTGGGTCGTGTTCGGCTGCGTGCTGCTGGGGCTGGTCGTCAGCGACGCCGTCACCGGCTGGCAGCTGAGAGTCGGGTACACGCACCCATACGGCTACTGGTTAGAGACCACCGTGGGCACGCTTGCGTACGCAGTCGTAGGGCTGCTCATCTCGACCCGCGTGGTGGGAAACCGCCTGGGACCACTGATGCTCGGGCTCGCATGCGCCTCCGTCGTCCAGGACCTGAGCGGGGTTCTCAGCCTGACGGTGGTCCACGTCGAGGGCCCAACGACGTTCATAGCCGTCCTCGGCGGCGTGTTCGGCGCGGCCCAGTTCGTAGTCGTCAGCCTTGCGCTGCTCCTCCTGATGCTCGCGCCGACCGGCCGGCCGCTCGACCGGACCTGGCTGTGGATCGTTCGCGCCTTCGTCACCACGTCCACCCTGTGGGTCACCTCGGTGCTCCTGAGCGGCCCGACGTCCGACTCACTGGACGGCTACCCCTCCGGCGTGGCCATAGCCCCGGACTTCGCAGTGCCCTTCCTCGGTCTGGTGATGGGCGTCACCTCAACGGCAGTCATGCTGGGAGTGCCCCTCGGCGCAACCTGCCTAGCCCTGCGCTGGTTCAAGGCAAACGGGGAACCACGACGGCAGGTCACCTGGGTCGTGATCGGAGGCATCGCGGGGCCGGCCATCATCATCATCGACGGCTTCATCTCCCACTGGCACCAAGGACCGTTGCACGGATCGCTCGTCTGGGCTTGCGCGGGCGCGGCACTGCCGGCCGGCATCGCCGTCGCGGTTCTGCGTCACGGTCTATACGAGCTGGACCGAGTAGTCAGCCGGACCGTGTCGTACACGCTCGTTAGCGGCGTAGTGATCGCCATCTACGCCATCACGGTCACCGCCTTCTCGCGACTCCTGGGGCACTCACCCTCCTTCGCTATTGCTGCGGCCACGCTGATGGCGGCCGCAGCCTTCCAGCCGCTGCTCCGCTCGATTCGGACCAGGGTCGACCGACGCTTCGACCGCTCCCGCTACGACGGCGAGACCCTGGTCGCCCAGTTCGCGCACCGCCTCGAACGCGAGGTAGACCTGGAGTCCGTCGCATCAGGCTTGAGCGCCACCGTGCAGAGCACCGTCAGTCCCACCAGCTGCACGCTCTGGCTTAGGACCCCTTCATGAGCCCCGGGCAAGAGGTCGAGGCCCGGCCCACAGCTCTTCGAGCAGCACCAGCGCTCGCCGCGCTCGGTCTCGTCGTCGCTTGTGTGCTCCTCACCCTGAGCGTCTTCCTCGCCGTTCGAAGCGCAAACGCTGCCTCCGTCCTGGTCTTCGTCCCGACACAGTTCGCCTTTGCCCTGGTCGGGTCGGTGATCGCCTCACGTCGACCTGGGAATGCGATCGGCTGGATCTGTCTTGCAGGCGGACTGGCTGGGGCGTTCGCACTTGTCGCCGTCTCGGTGGCGGGTCCCATCGACCTCAGCGCGTACGGCGACCCAGCGAGCGTGACACCACCCATCACCGACTTCACCGCGATCCGATGGTCAGCGTGGCTCGCCAACATCTACACCGAGCTCGGCCTGTTGCCTGTTCTTCTCGTCATCATGCTGTTCCCGAACGGACGACCGGTCTCTGCGGGCTGGCGTTGGCTGATCTGGCTCGCGGTTGCCGCGACGTGCGTCGGAGCAACTTCCACCGCGCTGTCGGACGTCAACTTCCACAACAACTACCTCTTCGCCGACCCCGTCGACCTGGTCTCGCCGAGTCTCATAGCGCCCGTGTACAGCGCCTACCAGCTCGTCGAGATCGGCGTTCTCGTCTTGGCGCTGGCGAGCCTGGTCGTGCGATACCGCCGTGCAGACGCCAAGGAGCGGCTCCAGATCAAGTGGGTCTCGTTCGCGGTAGCGCTACTCACTACGGCATTCCTGGGCATGCTTGTCCTCGGAATTGAGCCTGTGTATGCGTTCATCGTCTTCGCTCCGCTCATCCCGGCAGCGGTCGGCATCTCGGTCCTCCGGTACCGGCTCTACGACATCGACCGGATCATCTCCCGCACGACTTCCTACGTCCTCGTGACTGGTGCCGCCCTGCTGATCTACGCGGTCATGGTGACCGCAGTCTCTCGACTCCTGGGAGGAGGGTCATCCCAGTTCGCGGTGGCAGCCGCCACCCTTGCGGCCGCAGCAGCATTTCGACCCTTGCTCCAGAACGTCCGCGCCCGGGTGGACCGACGCTTCGATCGCTCCCGCTACGACGGCGAGACCCTGGTCGCCCAGTTCGCACACCGCCTCGAACGCGAGGTAGACCTGGAGTCCGTCGCATCAGGCTTGAGCGCCACCGTGCAGAGCACTATCAGTCCGACCATCGTCACGCTCTGGTTGCGGAGCGAGTCATGAGGCATACCAAGCGCACGGTAACCGCGCTGGTCCTCTGCCTCGTGATCGTGGTCACCTCGGCAAGCGTCGCGCTCTTCGTCGACGCCCCTCCTGGACAGGGAAGTGAGCAACGTCCTGGGCTACTGGTCTTCTACTCCTTGGTCTACTTCGCCCTCGGCGCGTTGCTGGTGTGGCAGCGGCCGAGCCAGTTCATCCCCTGGCTGCTCGTGGCGATGGGTGTGATCTTGGCCCTTTCGGCACCCGGTGCCCAGGTGGAGCAGCTCGGCTCCACAGTCCTGCAGCGCACCGGTGTTGCAATCTACGTGACCTTCGGGATGCTGTTCGCGCTTCTGGTCCAGCTGTTCCCCACCGGACGTCCGATCGAAGGCCCCTGGCGCTGGGTCACCCGCCTGCTGGTTGCGGGAACGGCGGGTCTCACGGCCGGTTACCTGCTCGGTGTCGACAACCCGAGAGCGACGGTTCTCCTCTCGCTCCTGGCCTCCGCAACCTTCTTCGCCTACGCCGTCGGAATGGTTGGTTCGATACCCGTACTGCTGGTCCGGTTCCGACGTTCAGAAGATGCCGAGCGAGCGCAGCTCAAGTGGTACACGTTCAGCATCATCCTCACCGTCGTTCTCTGGTTCCAGCCGCTGCCGGCGCTGACCGCTCTGGCTCCACTGCTGATGCCGGTGGCCCTCGTGGTTGCCCTGCTCCGGTATCACTTGTACGACATCGACCGAGTCATCTCGCGGACTGCTTCCTATGCCATCGTGACCGGCCTCGTGCTCGCTCTCTACTTCGGAGCGGTCGCGGTCACGTCCCTGCTCCCCAAGCAGTGGCCCACACTGTCGGTTGCAGCAGCAACTCTCGCAGCAGCGGCAGTCTTCCGCCCCGCACTCCGGTGGATCCAGCGTCGGGTCGACCACCGGTTCAACCGGATGACCTACGACTCGGCGAGAACCGTTGAAGCGTTCGGTGCCGGGCTGAGAACCCAGGTTAATGCCAACCAGATCGAGGCGAACCTGCTGACGGCCATCCAGCAGACTCTGCATCCGACCCAGACGACGCTGTGGCTCAAGGCCCAGCGATGAGCCAACGAGCCAGTTCCACCTTGGCGTGGGCGCTGTGGGTTCTCGGTGCGGCTCTGGCTCTTGCCTCGATCGCACTCGTCAGCGGCACGTCAGTGAGCGTGCGTCCGGTAGCCCTGACAGCCGCAGTGTCGCAGGGGTTTGGCGTTCTGGCCCTCGGCCTAGTGGGCCTGGTTCTGGCGGCCCGACGTCCGCAGAACTCCCTGGGCTGGGTCTATCTCTTGATCTGGGACCTGCTGCTCGTCGGAGCAACGGCCTCCGCGTTCGCCCACTGGGCGGCGGACCAGGCCCAGCCGCCAGCGGGCACGGTCCTCGCGACCTGGGTCATGAACTGGGCTTGGGCTCCACCGTTCGCGATCCTGCTGACCTTCCCGTTCCTGCTTTACCCGACCGGACACTTGCCCAGTCGACGATGGAGACCGTTTGCCTGGTCGGCCGGAGTCGTGATCGCCTTGTGGTCGGTTTCGTTCGCCTTCGAGGACGAGGACTTCGCCAACACCACCGGCGCTCACATCCTGAATCCGTATACGCCGGGCCAGATGTACGCGGTCTTCAATGTCGCCAAGGTGGTTCTTGCCATCACCTTCGTCGTTCTCGTCGCGGGCTGCATCGCTTCGCTCGTGACGCGTTTCCGCCGCTCCAACGAGACAGAGCGGGCGCAGCTGAAGTGGCTGCTGTTCGCGGGCGCCTTCTCATTCCTTCCATTGTTCTACAAGGGCGACCACGGCACCGGTGGGTGGATCGACATTGCCACGGGACTGGGCATTGCCCTGATCCCCATCTCGATGGCGGTGGCCGTGTTGCGGTACCGGCTCTACGACATCGACCGGATCATCTCCCGGACTGCCTCCTACGCGATCGTCACCGGGATCCTCATCGCCACGTACGCCTTGGCTGTCTGGCTCATCTCCCACGGGCTCGACCTGATCGTCACCGGAGTCAGGCAAGGTGGCACACAGTCCAGCTCGTCGGTGGTCGTCGCCGCCGCCACCTTGACCGCGGCAGCCGTGGCCCGACCGATCCTGCGACGAGTACAGACGACCGTCGACCGCCGCTTCGACCGAACCCGCTACGACGGCCAACGTTCCATCGACGAGTTCGGGAGCAGACTGAGAGACGAGGTCGACCCCGACAACGTGGCCCACGACCTTATGGCCGTGGTCTCCGGGGCCTTGCAACCGTCGCAAGTGACCCTGTGGACGGCGGGACACTGATGGTCGACCACCCCGTGAGAGCACGGGTGCTGCGGTGGGGCCTCTTGGCGTTGTTCGTCTTCGGCCTGGCCGGTCGCATGGTGTGGGGCGGAGCCCTCATCTCCCAGGACTCCGTGATGGTTGCCTACCTTGCCTTCGCCGCGACGGGCTGGGTGCTGAGCCAGCGCAGGCCCAACAACCCCGAAGGTTGGGTCTTCCTCTCAACCGGGGCCATGGCCGGTCTGTTCGGAGTCGCCAACGTCGGGGTCGCCCAAGCCCTCGACCAGGGACAGCCCATCGTCTGGTGGGGCATGTTGGCGGGCTGGACGATGCAGTGGCTGTGGGCTCCGCTGTTCACCCTGAGCACGACGTTCCCGCTCCTTCTCTTCCCCGACGGGCACCTGACGCGGTTCTGGCGATGGGTGGCTGTGGTCGCCGCTGTGCTCAGTGTCTGGGTGGCCCTTCTCGGAATGGCTTCCCCCATCCTCGGGGCATTCGGCGACACGGCTGTGGCCAACCCAACCTCGCCGTCCTTCGTCAGCACCTGGGGGAACTCCGACCTCTGGCCCGTGCGCAACTTAGGGCTGCTGGGTATCGCGGCCACGGCACTCGCGGCGGGCATCGGAGTGTTCATCCGCGCCAGACGTGCGCACGGCGTCGAACGGCTCCAGTTCCACTGGCTCGCCTACGGTGGCACGCTCATGGCGGTCATCCTCGTGCTCGACGGAATGCCCTTTCTTCCTCTCAGCGACGCTCATCATGAAGGCCTGTCCAGCGCGCTGTTCTCGGCAGCCATGGCTCTGCTCCCCCTGTCGATGGGTGTCGCCATCCTTCGGTACCACCTATACGACATCGACAGGGTGATCTCACGGACTGCCGCCTACGCTGTCGTTTCGGTCGCACTCGTCAGCACCTACGCAGCTGTCGTATGGCTGCTCTCCCGGTTCGTCGACCTGCTCGTCGTCGGTTCCCGGACCGAACCGGGATCTTCGCCCCCGTGGGTGATCGCGGCCGCAACGTTGGCAGCAGCGACCGTCGCCCGACCAGCTCTTCACAGAGTTCAGGCCGTCGTAGACCGGCGTTTCAACCGCAGCCGATACGACGCGATCCAGACCGTCGACCACTTCGGACATGGCCTTCGAACCGTCGTCGAGCCCGAGCGGGTCGAAGAGGACCTGCTTGCCGCCGTCAGCTCGACGATCGAGCCGTCTACGGTGTCCTTGTGGCTGCGAAGGTGACCGACGTCGACGCTGTGGTGGTCGGGTCAGGACCGAACGGCCTGGTGGCTGCGATCAACCTGGCCGAGGCCGGTCTCTCAGTGGTCCTGTTCGAGGCGGCTGAGCAGATCGGGGGCGGGCTTCGCACCGAGGAGCTGACGCTGCCGGGATTCCGTCACGACGTCTGCTCCACCGTCCAAGCCATCGCGCAGGCCTCCAAGGCGCTGCTCGAGCTCAACCTCGAGCGCGA
>JBAPUB010000009.1:0-3997 GCA_049282455.1 Actinomycetes bacterium | reverse complement strand
GTCCTGGATCTCCTTGAGGATGGAAGGCTTGAGGACGACGTTCCCGGGCTTGTAGACGCCGTGCACGTTGCCGAACGTGGCCGCCAGCAGGTAGCGGCCGCGCTCACCGAGTCCGAGCCGCTCGGCCGTGGCCAAGGCGTCGTCAGGCGTGGAGTACAGCTTGGCGTCGTGCTTGGCCTCGATGCCGTCCTCCTCGCCGCCGACGACACCGATCTCGAGCTCGAGGACCGTGCGCGCCTTCACCGACGCGTCGAGCATGCGCTCCGCGATGTCGAGGTTCTCGGCCAGGCTGACCGCGGAGCCGTCCCACATGTGCGACTGGAACAACGGCTCCTGGCCCCCCGCCACCCGCTCAGCAGAGATCGCCAGCAGCGGCTCCATGAACCCGGGCAGCTTGTCCTTGGGACAGTGGTCGGTGTGCAGGGCAATGTTCACGGGGTACTTGGGCGCGACGACATGCGCGAACTCGGCCAGCCCCACCGCGCCGGTCACCATGTCCTTCACGAGCTGGCCGCTGGCGAACTCAGCGCCGCCCCACGAGACCTGGATGATGCCGTCGCTCTCGGCCTCGGTGAACCCGCGCAGCGCGGCCAGAAGACTCTGCGACGACGTGACGTTGATTGCCGGATATGCGAAGCGACCAGCCTTTGCTCGGTCGAGCATCTCGGCGTAGACCTCGGGGGATGCGATCGGCATCAGAGTCTCCTCGCGTGGTGGATCGGCTTCGTCCCATCCTCCCACCCGACGACCCCCCTCAGCCCCGGGGTTGGCCCAACTCCTGACCGACCCCTTGCCCGTACACATGCCGCCGCACCCACGCGTGCATGGCGATGGCCGCGGCGGCCCCGGCGTTGATCGACCGAGTGGAACCGAACTGTGCGATGGACAGGACGGCAAGGCAGTGCCCACGCGCCTCGTCGGACAGCCCCGGGCCCTCCTGCCCCAGCAGCAGGACGCACCTGGCAGGCAGCTCGAAGGTCTCGACGGCCAGGGCCCCGGGCAGGTTGTCGATGCCGAGAAGGGGCAGGTCCTCACCGGCAGCCCATCGGGCGAGGTCGGCCACGGTGGTGTGGTGGTGCACATGCATGTACCGGTCGGTGACCATGGCACCCCGGCGGTTCCACCGACGCTTGCCGACAATGTGGACGCCGCTGGCGTTGATGGCGTTGGCCGTACGAACGACCGACCCGATGTTGAAGTCGTGCTGGAAGTTCTCGACGGCGACTGAGAACGTGTGTCGCATCGTGTCGAGGTCCGCGACGATGGCCTCGTTGCGCCAGTACCGGTACCGGTCGACGACGTTGCGGCGGTCTCCGTGCTCCAGCAGCTCTGAGTCGTACCGGGTGTCCGTCGGCCAAGGCACCGGGTGCGGTCCCACTCCCAGCACCCCCGGATCGTCGGGGTGGGGCTGGGTCGACTCCGGTGGCGCCACTCCGACAGCGTAGGTCGCCGAGGCGACCCCTACGCTGTCCCGGTGCCCTTACACGTCGCCAGCGCACTGGCGGTCTCCCTGTTCGACCCGGAAGGACTGATCTCCTCCTTCGGGCTGATCGGGATCCTGGTCATCGTCTTCGCCGAGTGCGGGCTGCTCATCGGGTTCTTCCTCCCGGGTGACTCCCTGCTCTTCGCCGCCGGGCTGCTCACTGCCGGTGGGGTGCTCGACTACCCGATCGCCCTGGTGTGCCTGCTCATCGCGATCGCGGCGATCGCTGGCAACCTCACCGGCTACTGGGTGGGCCGTTCGGTGGGCCCGATGGTGCTCGACCGCCCGGACGGACGCCTCTTCAGGCGCGCCTACGTCACCCAGACCCGTTCGTTCTTCGACCGGTACGGGCCGCGGGCGATCTTCTTGGCACGGTTCGTGCCGATCGTGCGGACCTTGATCACCGTGATGGCGGGCGTGGTCCGCATGGACTTCCGCACGTTCGCGTTCTTCACCGTGATCGGCGGGCTGGTCTGGGGCATCGGGGTCACACTGCTGGGGTACTACCTCGGCAACGTGCCGATCATCAAGGAGCACCTCGAGCTCTTCCTGCTGGGCTTCGTCGCCCTGTCGATCGTGCCCATCCTCTACGAGCTGCGTCGGGGGCGCCGCGCCGAGTAGGCGTCACCCGTGCACCACAAGGTCGACCACGTCCTCGCCGAAGTGCCGGACCGCCTCGTAGTCGGTGTAGTCGTAGTCACGATGGGTGTCCGTTCCGAGCCCACCCTTCTTGGCGATCGCCTTCAGCATCTTGCGTTTGGCGAAGCCGTACCGGGTGTAGAGCAGTGCACCACCGAACAGCCCGACGAGGTCGGGGTGCCAGCCGGTCTTCTGCACGAAACCGTCGACGTAGGCGGTCGCCTCGTTCTGGCGTTCAGGGTCGGAACCCTGTGCCGAGGACAGGCTCACCTGGAAGAAGGCCGACGGCGCGGAGGCCAGTGCCGCGTGGTGGTCCGTCGCCCAGCCGACGACGTCCTTGTGGTGCTGCCCCATGTGGATCGACGACCCGACGATGACGCCGTCGTAGGGCTCGATGCCGTTCGGTGCGTTCTCGATGGCCCGGCAGTCGACGCTGGAGTCAGCGCGACCGCGCTCTGCGAGGCCGTCGCCGACCGATCCGCAGAGCACCTTGACGACGTCCTCGGTGTGGCCTTCGGCCGTGCCGTAGAGCAGGAGGATCCGTGTCATGCCCTCACTGTGGGCCACGACCGGCGTCGAGGGCCAGGGCCAAGGGCCCTAGAACTGGACCTGGGGGGCGGATCGGATGTTCGGGTCGTCGACCTCGAAGTACTCGGCCTCCTTGAAGCTGAACATGTTGGCCACGAGGTTGCTCGGGACCGACTGGATCTTGGTGTTGAAGGCCCGCACGTTGGCGTTGTAGAAGCGCCGTCCGGCGGCGATGCGGTCCTCGGTCTCGGTCAGCTGCTTCTGCAGCTCGAGGAAGTTTTGGTTGGCCTTGAGGTCGGGGTACGCCTCGGCCACGGCGAACAGCTGTCGGAGGGCACCGGTCAGCATGTTCTCCTGCTGCGCCTGCTCGGCCGGGGTCGAGCCCGGGGTCGATGCAGCGGCCCGGGCCTGGGTCACGGCCTCGAATGTGCCGCGCTCGTGGCTGGCGTACCCCTTGACCGTCTCGACCAGGTTCGGGATCAGGTCGTACCGACGGTGCAGCTCGACGTCGATCTGCTTCCAGGACTCCTCGACGATGTTGCGCAGCCGGATGAGGCTGTTGTACGTCGCGGCGAACCACAGCCCGACGATCACGACAAGGACGACGAGGACGATCCATACCCAGGTCACGACGCACTCCTCGGATCACCGGTCGGGCCACTCCCGAACGTGTCTGGATCGTAGCCCTGATCCCGCCAGACGAATGCGGGGATGCCGTCGAGGATGCCGGCCAGCAGCCCAGCCGGCGCCCCAACCTGGTCCGTCTCGATCTCCCCCTCGGACCAGGTGAGGATCTCATCGCCCTCGATCCGCCAGCAGAAAGCGGGCTGGGCCAGCAGCTCCTCCATCTGGCGCGGCGTCAACACGTCCGATGCGAACTTGCGAGAGCTCGTCGTCACCCGGAACCGCTGGTTGAAGGCGTCGCTCTCCAGGTCGACGTCGCTGGTGAGCCCGACTCCGGTGGCCAGGCGAGACCCCCAGGACTCAGGCACGACCTGGAGCGTGGGGAGGGCGACGGGCAGGGAGAGTGCCGTGACCGTGAAGCGGTAGGTGGTGCTGCTC
The DNA here is from genome assembly GCA_049282455.1 of Actinomycetes bacterium. Lineage (GTDB taxonomy): Bacteria > Actinomycetota > Actinomycetes > JAHEKZ01 > JAHEKZ01 > JBAPUB01. Next base: position 285 of record JBAPUB010000009.1, on the reverse strand, counting down.
GAACCGACGCCGCCGTTGCTTCTCCTGACGTCGTAGGTGTAGTCGAACGCGATGAACCTCCGACCGCTCGTCTCCCCGACCACCACGTTGCGTGCGCGGTGGTTCGTCCCCTTGTCGAACGGGTCACCGGCCCAGCGAGTGACCAAGGACTGGTCCGAGGCTTCGTAGGTCCAGCCGCGTGAGGAGCACATCGTCTTGAGCGCCTCTCGCCGCGCGTTCGCGCCGGCCTACCTCAGCCTCCTCGGCCGGTCGGGGGAAGTCTGCCGCCTCGACCGGACCAGAGGG
>JBAPUB010000008.1:0-11127 GCA_049282455.1 Actinomycetes bacterium | reverse complement strand
GCGGCGATCCCCCCAAGACCGGGCACCGACCTTGACGACTGGCCCGGCATGCGCGAGATCACTGTGGGCATCCGGTCCGGCGACACACCCGCCGACGAACGACGACGACTCGCACGCACTCCTCCGGACATCCTGATCACCACCCCCGAGTCGCTCTACCTGATGTTGACCTCGAAGATGCGCGACACGTTGCGCGGAGTCGACACGGTGATCGTCGACGAAGTGCACGCCGTGGCGGGCGGCAAGCGCGGCGCCCACCTGTCGATCAGCCTCGAACGTCTCGACGAGCTGCTCGACCACCCAGCCCAACGCATCGGGCTGTCGGCCACCGTGCGCCCGGTCGAGGAGGTCGCCCGTTTCCTCGGCGGCACGCACGACGTCACCGTCGTCCGACCACCCAGCGACAAGCCCATCGAGCTGCAAGTCGTAGTGCCCGTCGAGGACCTCGCGGCGATCGACGAGGCACCGACGACCCCGGAGTCCTCGACCGGGGCGCCGGTGCGCGCATCGGTGTGGCCCCACGTCGAGGAGCGCATCCTCGACCTCGTGTGCAGCCACCGGTCCACGATCGTGTTCGCCAACTCCCGCCGGTTGGCCGAGCGACTGTGTGCCCGCCTCAACGAGCTGCACACCGAGCGCGTGACCGGCCTCACGCTGCCGACCGAGGGCTCACTGGCGCCAGCGGTGGTCATGGCCTCGGGGTCGAGTCGCGGTGCCGACCCCGGCCTCGAGATCGCCCGGGCCCACCACGGCTCGGTGTCTCGCGAGCAGCGAGCCCGCATCGAGGACGACCTGAAGTCCGGGCGCCTGCCCGCCGTCGTCGCCACCAGCAGCCTCGAGCTCGGCATCGACATGGGCGCGGTCGACCTCGTGATCCAGGTCGAGGCACCACCCTCGGTGGCCAGCGGGCTGCAGCGGGTGGGCCGCGCCGAGCACCGGGTCGACGGGGTCTCCCGCGGCATCGTGTTCCCCAAGCACCGCGGGGACCTGGTCAACACCGCCGTCGTCGCCGAGCGCATGCGCAGCGGCGCCATCGAAGAGCTCTTCGTCCCCCGACACCCGCTCGACGTGCTGGCGCAGCAGATCGTCGCCATGGTCGCGATGGACGACTGGGACGTCGATGCGATCGGTGCCGTGGTGCGCCGAGCGGCGCCGTTCTCGGCTCTTCCGTCGTCGGCCCTGGACGCCGTCCTCGACATGCTGTCCGGGCGGTACCCGTCCGACGCCTTCGCCGAGCTGCGCCCCCGCCTGGTCTGGGACCGTGAGGCCAACACGCTCACAGCGCGACCAGGCTCGCAACGGCTGGCCGTGGTCAACGGCGGCACGATCCCCGACCGCGGGCAGTACGGCGTGTTCCTGGCGGCCGGCGACGGACCTGGGCGCCGAGTCGGTGAGCTCGACGAGGAGATGGTCTACGAGTCGCGCATCGGTGACGTGTTCGCCCTCGGTGCCACGTCGTGGCGCATCGACGACATCACGCACGACCGCGTCCTGGTGACACCTGCGACCGGGCAACCGGGCCGCCTCCCGTTCTGGCACGGCGACACGATTGGTCGACCGGCCGAGCTCGGACGGGCGATCGGCGCCTTCATCCGCGACGTCGGCACCACCCCGCGGGACAAGACCGAGGCCCGGCTGCTCGACACCGGGCTCGACCTGTGGGCGACGAGCAACCTGCTGGCCTACCTCGACGAGCAGCGCGACGCGACGGGCCACCTGCCCGACGACCGCACCATCGTCGTCGAGAGGTTCCGCGACGAGATCGGTGACTGGCGGATCGCGGTGCACAGCCCGCTGGGCGGGCGCGTGCACACACCGTGGGCGCTCGCCATGTCCCGGAGAATCCACGACGAGCTGGGGATCGACGTCCAGGTCATGCCCAGCGACGACGGCATCGTGCTGAGGCTTCCCGACGTCGAGATCGGACTGAACGAGGCCCCGAGCGTCCTGCCGTACCTGGCGCTCGACCCCGACGACGTCCAGCGCGCGGTCACCGAGGCCGTGGCCGGGTCCGCGCTGTTCGCCGCTCGCTTCCGCGAGTGCGCCGCTCGCTCACTGCTGCTCCCGCGTCGAAGGCCGGACCGACGAACCCCGCTGTGGCAGCAGCGTCAGCGGGCTGCCCAGCTGCTCGGCGTCGCCAGCGAGCACGCCACGTTCCCGATCGTGCTGGAGACGATGCGCGAGGTCGTGCAGGACGTCTTCGACGTTCCGGCACTCACCGACCTGATGACCCGGATCGCCTCCGGCGAGGTCCGCGTCGTCGAGGTCGAGACGGCGACTCCGTCGCCGTTCGCCCGTTCGCTGCTGTTCGGGTACGTCGGCGCGTTCCTCTACGAGGGAGACGCGCCGCTCGCCGAGCGGCGCGCCCAGGCGTTGGCCCTCGACCCGTCGCTGCTGGCCGAGCTCCTCGGTCAGGCCGAGCTGCGCGAGCTGCTCGACGCAGACGCCCTCGACCAGGTCGAGCGCGAGCTGCAGCGGCTCACCCCCGAGCGCGCAGCGCGCGACCTCGAGGACGTCGCCGACCTGCTGCGGGTGCTCGGACCACTGACCGGCGACGAGCTGGCCACCCGCGGCTGTGCCGACGCCTGGGTCGGCGAGCTCGTGGCTGCCCGCCGGGCCGTGGTGGTGCGCATCGACGGCCAGCCATGGTTCGCGGGGGTCGAGGACGTCGGGCGGCTGCGTGACGCCCTGGGCACGGCGCCGCCGATGGGCGTCTCCGCCGCGTTCCTCGAGCCCGTGGCGGACCCCGTGGGCGACCTGGTGTCCAGGTATGCCCGTACCCATGGTCCGTTCACGCCTCAGTCGGTGGCGGACCGGTTCGGGCTCGGGGTTGCCGTCGTCACGACCACGCTCCAACGCCTGGCGGTCACCGGAAGGGTGGTCAGCGGGGAGTTCCGCCCCCAGGGCACCGGCCTGGAGTGGTGCGACACCCAGGTGCTTCGGCTCATCCGACGCCGCTCGCTGGCCGCCCTGCGCCGTGAGGCCGAGCCGGTGGCGGCACAGACCCTGGGCCGGTTCCTGCCCCAGTGGCAGGGGATCGGTGGTCGGTCCCGCCTGCTGGGAGTGGAGGGCCTCCTGGCCACGGTCGAGCAGCTGCGTGGAGCACTCGTTCCCGCCTCGGTCCTAGAGCGCATGGTGCTTCCAGCCCGGGTCAGCGGGTACTCCCCCGCCATGCTCGACGAGCTGACCACGTCTGGTGAGGTGATCTGGAGCGGGCACGGCGGTCTTCCCGGCGGCGACGGCTGGGTGGCGCTGCACCTGGCCGACGACGCCGACCTGCTGCTCGCCCAGCCCGAAGCCCCGGACACCCTCGACCCAGCCGCCCAGACCGTGCTCGAAGCCCTCGACGGTGGCACGGCCCTGTTCTTCCGTGACCTGGTCGCACGTGTCGGGCAGCCCGAGCCCGAGGTCGCCGAGCTCCTGTGGGCCCTCGTGTGGTCGGGCTGGGTGGGCAATGACACGTTCGCTCCCGTCCGGGCTCGTCTGCAGACGGCCGCTCAGCGCAGGCCACCCCGCCCGAGCGCGCGGTACGCACGCCGACCGGGGCTCCCCAGGCGCGCGGCACCGCAGGGGCTGCCCGGCCGCTGGGCCCGACTGCCCGAACGGTCAACGGACCTGACCCGGCGCGCCCATGCGGCTGCGTCCGCGCTGATCGAGCGCCACGGCGTGGTCACTCGCGGAGCCTCGGTGGCCGAGCGGACACCGGGCGGGTTCGCTGCGACCTACCGGGTTCTGGCCGCGTTCGAGGAGGCCGGGCGGGCCCGTCGCGGCTACTTCGTCGAAGGGCTGGGCGCTGCGCAGTTCGCAGTCCCGGGTGCGGTCGACCGGCTCCGCGACGTCGCCAGCCAGCAGGAGCCGACCGCGCTGGTGCTCGCCGCGACCGACCCAGCGAACCCTTACGGTGCGGCCCTGCCGTGGCCGCGCCGTGAGGGACACCAACCGGGGCGCAAGGCCGGGGCCGTCGTCGTCCTGGTCGAAGGGGACCTCGTCCTGTACGTCGAACGGGGCGGCCGGTCACTGCTGTCCTGGAGCGACCAGGACGCAGTCCTGACCCGCGCGGTCGACGCTTTGGCACAGGCGCTGCGCGAGGGCTGGCTCGGACGGCTCACCGTCGAGCGCGCCGACGGTGACGCGGCCTTGAGCTCACCGCTCGGCGTAGCGCTGCAGCGGGCCGGTTTCCACGCGACCCCGCGGGGCCTCCGGCTGCACCCCTGACGCACCGACAGCCAGCCAGCTCACGGTGTGAGTGGGACCTTGGGAGCTGCCTCGACGATCATCGAGGCCTGTGCCCGGCACACGCCGTCGTCGGAGGGACTGGCAGCGACCGACACCAGCCACCGCAGCACGAGATCGACGGTCGACTCACCGCTGGTACCGGTGCCGCCAGAGGTGGTGATGTCGACACCGTGCCGCTCGACCAGCGCCGCGATGGCCGTGCGGGCCTCGTCGAAGACGGGCGTGGACTGCACGCGCATGAGTCGCCCGACGACCCCCGGCTCTTCGTCGGCGACGGCTCGCACGACCTCGTCCTGGGCCGCCAGACCGGCCGCGGCAACCAGGGCGTCGACGAGGGTCACCTGCTCACTGGCCACGGCATCGACGCGTTCGACGAGGTCGTGAGCCACCAGGGCCAACAGGTCGGGCTTGCTGCGCACGTGGTTGTACACCGTGGCCTTGGCGACCCCGCCGAGGTCAGCCACCGTCGCCATCGACACCCGACGAACCCCGTCGCGCACGATGCCGGCCCTGGCCCCCGCGACGATGCCCGCACGCGTGCGTTCCATGGCGTTGCCGTACCGGCTGCGCGTCGGTGACTCGGCCACAGCGTCACTGACCAAGGACGCTGGCCCGGAGGCGGTCGGCACGACGGTCGGGTCGGAGCCGTCAGGCGACGGCGACGACGTCAGCGCTCGAGGAGTCCTCGTCGGACTCGGCGCGAAGCGGTCGAGCCACCCCGGCCGCAAGCTCGGCGAGGGCAATGTCGTCGCTGACGGCGCGCAGGAGCTGTGACAAGGGGACGTCGAGAGCCCCGCAGATGGCCCCGAGGAGCTCGCTGCTGGGCTCCTTCTGGCCGCGCTCGACCTCCGACAGGTAGCCGAGGGAGACCCGAGCGGACCCCGAGATCTCGCGCAGTGTGCGTCCTTGGCGCAGCCGCTGACGGCGCAGCTCGTCACCGAGGTGACGCCGCAGCACGATCATGGGTCCTCCTAGGCCGAGCACTGTGCTCGACGGTAGTGCGTCGATGGGAAGCAGGCTACCGTCGCGCACCGACGTTCACCCGACGGACGGGCGCCCGACCGGTGGTGCGTCCGACGATGTCCCACCGGTCCCAGCGGTCGTCCGGGCGCTCCCGGACTCTGTAACAGTGTAATCACCCAGCAGATTCCGCGCCCAGCGCCACGAGCGCGGCAGCGACCGTGGCGGCCCGGATCTGGGATCGGGACCCTGAGAACGCGTGCCGCTCCACCACCACCCGGTGCGGGCCCGCCACCGCGACATAGACCTCCCCCACGGGGTGGCCGTCCTGTCCGTCGGGGCCCGCGACTCCGGTCGTGGCCACCCCGAAGGTCGCGCCGAGTCGGTCGCGGACCCCGACGGCCATCTGGGTCGCGACGCCGGGATCGACCGGACCGGTCTGCCGCAGCAGGTCGGGGTCGACACCCAACAGCTGCGTCTTGAGCTCGGTCGCGTAGGCGACGACTCCACCGCGGAAGACGACCGAGGCACCCGCAACCTCGGTCACGGTCGTCGCCAGGAGCCCCCCGGTCAGCGACTCGGCCGTCGCCACGGTGAGCCCGGCAGCAGCCAGCCGCGGCACGAGGGTCGCCGCCGCTCCCAGGAGTGCCTCCTCCACCGGGTTCGTCATCGCCCCGACGGCGCCGGTGGCGTGGCGGTCGCGCTGCGGCGAAGGCGCAGCGCCCGCATCACGTAGTCCAGGCCGGTGACCACCGTGACCACGACAGCCGCCAGCATCAGCAGCTGGGCGACCCAGTGGACCCCGTCGGGCCAGGGCCACAGGTACGCCAGGATGGCGACGATCTGCAGAACGGTCTTGACCTTGCCGCCGCGGCTGGCGGGAATCACCCCGTGCTCGATGACCCAGAACCTCAGCGCCGTGACGCCGACCTCTCGAACGACGATTACCGCAGTGACCCACCAGGACAGCTCGCCCAGCAGGGACAGCCCGATGAGCGCCGCTCCAATGAGTGCCTTGTCGGCAATGGGGTCCGCGATCTTGCCGAACGTCGTGACCTGGTCACGCCGGCGTGCAAGGTCCCCGTCGACGAAGTCGGTGATCGACGCCACGAGGAACACCACCGCGCTGACGTAGCGCCACTGCGGGTTGTCGACCGACCACGACAGCGCTGCGATGAACACGGGGACGAGCGCCAGCCGCAGCATGGTCAAGGCGTTGGGCACGTTGGCCAGCGACGCCGAGGACGGTGGAACCGCCATCGGGTCTGTTCGCGACATCAGCCGACACCTGACACTCGAGCCTCCAGGTCGACACCGTACGCGGCGACAACAGTGGCAGGCACCAGATCTCCCACCCTGACGTCTGCCATAGCCACGGGGTCGCCGACGAGCGTGGTGCTGCCGTCGACCTCCGGCCCCTGGTGCTCGGCTCGGCCCTCAACCATCAGACCCAGAGGCACGGTTTCGATGCTCTCGACGAGCACCTCGACCGACTCGCCGATGCGCTCGTCGGCGCGGTCGTTCGTGAGCTGCTCGACGAGGTCGGTCATGGCGCCAACCCGACGTGACACCTCCTGCGACGGCAGTGCTCCGTCGAGCGATGCCGCCTCGGTACCGTCCTCGTCGGAGTAGCCGAAGACACCCACCACGTCGAGGCGGGCGTCGGTGACGAAACGGACGAGCTCGGCGAAGTCGGCGTCAGTCTCGCCGGGGAACCCCACGATCACATTGCTGCGAATCCCTGCCTTTGGCGCCCGTTCGCGGATCGAGCTGACCAGCTGGAGGAACCGGTCAGTGTCCCCGAACCGTCGCATCCGCCGCAGCACGGTCGCCGACGCGTGCTGAAAGGAGAGGTCGAAGTAGGCGGCGACACCCGGGGTGTCGGCCATGACGTCGATGAGCGACGGTCGCATCTCTGCCGGCTGCAGGTAGCTGACTCTGACGCGCTCCACGCCATCGAGATCGGCGATGCTCGGGAGCAGGCTCTCCAGCAGCCTGAGGTCCCCGAGGTCCTTGCCGTAGGAGGTGGAGTTCTCACTGACGAGGAACATCTCACGAACCCCGTGCTCGGCCAGCCATCGAGCCTCGCCCAGGACGTCGCTCGGACGGCGGGACACGAACGCGCCACGAAACTGGGGGATGGCGCAGAACGAGCACCGTCGGTCGCAGCCGGACGCGATCTTCAGCGGCGCCATCGGACCGTCGTCGAGCCGACGCCGAAACGCGCGGGGGCCGGAGGCCGGCCCCCCATGCCCCGGGAGTGTCACCGCGGACTCCGGGCGCTGGGCGGGGGCCAGGGGCAGGAGCAGACGACGGTCGCGCGGGGTTGGCGGCGTCGGGGTCTGCCCCGCCAGCACGGCACGGACACGGTCGGCGATGTCGGGGTAGTCGTCGAAGCCGAGCACGGCGTCAGCCTCGGGAAGCTCAGCGGCCAGCGAGGTGCCATAACGCTCAGCCAGGCAGCCGACGGCAACCACAGCGCGTGGCCCCGACCCGTCGGGCCCCTTCAGGTCGGCGGCTGCGAGCAGCTGGTCGATCGAGTCCTTCTTCGCGGACTCGACGAACCCGCAGGTGTTCACAACGACAGCATCGGCGTCAGCGGCATCGGCGACCAGGGTCATCCCCGCGGACTCGAACGACGCAGCCAGCTCTTCGGAGTCGACGTCGTTTCGGGCGCAGCCCAAGGTGACCAGATGAACGCGTGAGGCCACGACGTCTAGCCCGTGGCACCCTCGGGGTCGTTCGGTCCGAACGTCAGGTTGGCGATCTTGCCGCTGCCGCCGGAGACCCCGAGATCTGTGCCGTTGACCGTCAGCGCAATCGCCCCGGCGTCGCCGATCACCAGGTCGAGACGCTTCTTGTCGCGGAAGGTCTTGGTCTGTCCGTTCTCGAGAATCCCTTGGTAGACCTCACCCGCGGGAGTGCTCACCGACACCCAACCGCGTCTTCCGGGCATTGCCGCCAACGTGACCACCACCTCGGTGCGCGGTGCCTCGGCGATCGGAGTCTGACTCGACGTGACGGTGGGGTCGGGGGTAGGTGTCGACGAGATCGTCGCGCTGGGACTCGGCTCGGCCACGGTCGTGCGACCCCGAGGCGCTGTGTCACCGCCCCGGTAGATCTGGACGCCGACGAGCACCAGTGCCGTGACGAGAGCCGCTGCCATCACTGCTGACCAGTTGGGACCGCGTCGGTCGATGCGACCGCTGGTCTCGTGCTCGAAGACCTCAGTCACCGTGGGAGCACTCGGTGCGCGTTCGGCGTCGAAGGTGGCGATCAGCGGGGCCGCGTCGATGCCCGCGGCCGCGGCCATCGCCCGGATGTGCCCCCGTGCGTAGATGTCTCCACCCGCTGGCGCGAAGTCGTCGGCCTCAATCGCGCGGATCACCGTGCCCCGAAGGCGGGTGGTCTCGCTGACCTCCTCGACGCTGAGCCCGGCCTCACGACGAGCGTCGGCCAGCTGCTGGCCGATGGTGCGCTGCTCGTCGGACACTGTCGTCCCCTCCTGCCCGGCTCATCGGGCCACGGTCTGCACTCGAGGTGGATCGACCTGTGCTGCACCGACGAACCCACGCTCGGACCAGGCGGCCGCGACCCGCTCGATCCGGCTTCCAGTGTAGGCGCGTGACGACGAGTCAGACAAAGGCCGTTCGGGGTCAGTTCGGGCTCAGTTCCCGAAGGCTCGCCCGGGAACTCGCTCAGATGTGTCGAGTGTCACTCTCCGCCGCGGAGCCCCACGAGGACCTCAGCGAGGTCGTCAGGCTTCACCAGGACGTCGCGTGCCTTCGATCCCTCCGACGGCCCCACGATCCCCCGGCTCTCCATGAGGTCCATCAGCCGACCGGCCTTGGCGAAACCCACGCGCAGCTTGCGCTGCAGCATCGAGGTCGATCCGAACTGGGTACTCACCACGAGCTCGACCGCCTGGAGGAGCAGGTCGATGTCGTCGCCGATGTCCTCGTCGATCTCCTTGCGGTGGACCGGGGCGGCGACGTCGTCACGGTAGACCGGCTGCAGCTGCTGCTTGCAGTGGTCGACGATGGCGTGGATCTCCGACTCGGAGACGAAAGCCCCCTGGATGCGCATCGGCTTGCTCGCACCCATCGGCAAGAACAGCGCATCACCTTGACCGACGAGCTTCTCCGCGCCCGGCTGGTCCAGGATGACCCTGCTGTCAGCCAAGGACGACGTTGCGAACGCCAGCCGACTGGGAACGTTCGCCTTGATCAGTCCGGTGACGACGTCGACGCTGGGTCGCTGCGTCGCGAGGACCAGGTGGATGCCCGCCGCACGTGCGAGCTGGGTGATGCGCACGATGGAGTCCTCGACGTCGCGCGGCGCCACCATCATCAGGTCGGCGAGCTCGTCGACGATCACCAGCAGGTACGGGTAGGGCTGCAGAACCCGTTCACTGCCCGGTGGTGGCTGCACGGCTTTGGTTCGCACTGCCTTGTTGAAGTCGTCGAGGTGACGGAAGCCGTAGGCAGCGAGGTCGTCGTACCGCAGCTCCATCTCTCGAACGACCCACTGAAGTGCCTCGGCCGCCTTCTTGGGGCTGGTGATGATCGGGGTGATGAGGTGAGGAATCCCCTCGTAGGAGTTGAGCTCGACGCGCTTGGGGTCCACCAGGACCATGCGCACCTCGTCGGGGGTCGACCGCATCAGGACTGACGTGATCAAGGCGTTGATGCAGCTCGACTTCCCAGCACCCGTGGCGCCTGCGACCAGCACATGCGGCATCTTCGCGAGGTTGGCGCAGACGAACCCACCTTCGACGTCCTTGCCCAGACCCACGAGCATCGGATGGTGGTCGTTGCGTGCCACTGGCGCGCGCATGACATCGCCGAGACTGACCACCTCACGGTCGGTGTTCGGGATCTCGATACCGATCGCTGACTTGCCGGGGATCGGCGAGAGGATCCGCACGTCGGCACTGGCGACGGCGTAGGCGATGTTCTTGCTCAGCGCTGTGACCCGCTCGACCTTCACGGCCTGCCCCAGCTCGACTTCGTACCGCGTCACCGTCGGTCCACGGCTGAAGCCGGTGACCTGCGCGTCGATTCCGAACTGCTCGAGGACTCCGGTGAGCGCCGCGACGACCTGGTCGTTGGCCCTGCTACGGCTCTTGGACGGTGACCCTTCGCGCAGCATCGAGGGGTCGGGCAGCACGTACGTGACGTCTCCCGCCAGGGACAGCTGCTCGGCCCGTGGCGGCAACGGATCGGCGACGGCCGGCGCACCGACGGGCAGCGGCGCCGCCTCGTCGACCGACACGGTCTCGTCGACTTCGACATCGACATCGTCGTTGTGGACATGGGACAAGGGCTGGGCGAGCACCGGGCTCTCGTACGGAGCATTCCCGCCCCGGTGGAGGAGCCCGTGGTCGTTGTCGTCGGTGCCGTCGTCGAGCGTTGGGCTGTCGTCGGTCCGGGGCCCGGATCGGTGCAGCCGGTCGCGCAGTCCGCGAACCCGATCGGGTACCGCGTGCATGGGGGTGGACGTGACGACCAGCAGACCGAAGACCGTGAGCAGAGCGAGCAGCGGGACCGCCACCCACGCGGTGACACCTGCGACCAGGGGCGCGGACGCGAGGAAGCCCAACCACCCACCCCCGGACTGCATGGCGGCAGCGCCGTCGGGAGGCTGCGGGGTGCCCGCGAGGACGTGCACGATCCCCAGCACGCCGGCCAGGACGGCGAACCAGCCGATCACCAGGCGTCCGGCCGGTGCGTGCGAAGGATGGCGCAGCACCCACCAGGCGCAGCCCATCAGCAGGAGCGGCACGGCCCAGGACACCGACCCGGTCGACCCGTGGACGACCGACCCGGTGGCCGAGCCCACGGGACCACCGAGGTGCCACCACTCGGTCGCGGCGGACAGGATCGCCAGGGCCACCAGGAGCAGACCGGCGCCGTCGCGGCGGTGCTGGGG
>JBAPUB010000007.1:0-12315 GCA_049282455.1 Actinomycetes bacterium | reverse complement strand
CGCTGGCACCTGGAGCGGCCTGCGCGAACTGGTGCGGTCCGCCAGCGACGATCGGCACTGGGCTCACCGAGATCGGCTTGGACGCCGTCCCCAGTGCGTTTCCGCCGTTCGGACCGTACGAGACCCCGTTGAACGACAGGCCGGTACCGGGGATGACCAACGACCCTGAGGTGAAGTCGCTGGTCGTCATGTACGCCGTCCAGCCCAGCTCACCGGGACGCAGGTCGGTGATGGTGAGGTTGCCGTCCCCAGCCTTCGGGAACGCCGCCTGCGTCGACAGGAAGCCGTTGTTCGGGTCGAACTGCATCGTGCCCAGGTCGAACCGGTTGGTGCCGGAGTACGGCGTGCTGATGGCCAGCGAACCGGCGGGCACCGAGACCTTGAACGGCTGCGGGTCCCGACAGCTGCTGTTGTTCGGACCACCAGCCGCGTCCGGCGGGTTGACCCCCGCGATGCAGGTATCGGCCTGCGTTGACGTGTAGGTCACATCGAACGGGGTGGAGCTAGACCCCTGGAACGCGGTCGGGTCGGTCGGTACGAACGTCGCCGTCAGCGTGTAGGTGCCGGCAGCGAAGGTGTTGTACGTGATCTGAGCCGATCCACTGGCAACCGCAGCCGAGCCGATCTGAGCACCGTTGGAGAAGAACTTGACGGTCCCGGCCGCACCCGAGGGGCTCACGGTCGAGGTCAAGGTGACGGTCTGGTACTCAGGGCCGCTACTCGGGTTGGCCGACAGCGTGGTAGTCGTCGCCGTGACCGGGCAGTTGCCGCCCTTGATCGTGTAGCTGACGGTGTTCGAGGTCGAACCCGCGTAGGCGCCGACGTCAGTGGGGCTGAACACCGCAGTGATCGAGTGCGGACCACACGCCAGCTGGCTGGTGGTGAGGGCAGCACTGCCGTTCGACACGGTCTGCGCGGTGCCGAGGTCAGCACCGCCGTCCTTGAACTGCACCTTGCCGGCTGCAGCCGCCGGCGCGATGGCCGCGGTGAACGTCACGTTCGAGCCCGGCACCTGGGTGCTGGCCGGCGAGGCAGTCAGCGTGGTGGTGGTCGACGCCGGGGTCGGGTACACCTGGGTCCAGGTGCCCGCAGTGGTGTCGACCTTGATCGTGGCCGACGAGTAGATGTCCGGGTTCACCCCCTGGCTGCCCGACGTGCTGATCCGAAGCTGGTACAGGTTCTCCCAGCCCGAACCCGCCGTGTTGGTGTTCGGGAACGCCGCCGCGTAGCTGCCCGGGTCGTTCGGGTTCAGCCACACGAGGATGTTCGAGACCAGGGCGTTCGGCTTGTTGAGCAGGTTCGCCGGCACGCCCGAGGACTTCGGGTAGGTCCCCGCGGTGGAGATCGCCGAGTTCGGCCAGTTCAGCGCGTTCTGCCCCTGCTGAGGAGTGGCCGCGTACAACGTGGCCAAGGTGTCACCGGCACCGGAGCGTCCCGTGTCGGTGTTCGCCATGGCGTACTTGGGTGGGGTGTTCAGCGGTCCGGACGTGACCAGGTTGCCGCTGGCGTCGAACAGCGAAAGGCTGCCCGTCGTCGCACCGTTGGAAGCGGGGTCGAACGGCGGTGTCGCAGCGGAGGCAGCGCCCGCGCCCGTCACCAGAAGGGTGCCGGCGAGAGCCAGGGCCGAAGCCCCAGCCACCGCCGACCTGATGCTCAACTTCATGAGGTAAGTCCTTTGCTCGAGGGGTTGGCTACGGCCGGATCAGGTGCAGTTGACGCCCTGCTGTCCAGGTGCACCCAGGTCGCTGTATGACGGGGTGAAGCCCGCCGCCGAGATGTTGGACGCGTAGATGGGGCTCGCGAGCACGTTGCCCGGACCGGAGAACAGCTCCTGGGCCCAGTTCTTGGTCCCTCCGGGCTGGAACTTCGTCCCCACGCTGAGTGAGTTCTCGTTGATCACGAAGAACACCGGACGCGTGGTTCCGTAGACCGTTCCACCGCCGGGAGCAGCCCCGGTCATCGGGACGACCTTCCCTGCTGCGGCTGTCGCACCCGTCCCACCGAAGTAACCGGTGTCGTTCAACGTGATTCGGGCGTTGGAGAACACCACGAGCGCGTTGGCCGGGTCGGTCGCGATCTGCAGCGAGTTGAAGTCGTTCTCCTGGACGACCTCGAGGCCAGCCTTGTACGTCGGCGCAGTGCCGCCGTTGGCCGCCTTCATGCTGTCGTCGAAGACGCCACGCGTACCGGAGCCCGACTGGGGGATCAGCGCGTCGATCGTGTCGGTGCCGAAGCTGCCGCTGTAGCCCGGGATGTCGCCCCACTTGGTGTAGGCGCCCGTGTAGATCTTGAGGACCTGGTCGGCAGTCAGACCATCAGGGACGTGCGAGCCGGTGGCCAGCTTCGCCATCGTGAGCGGCTCGGTTCCCATCTGGTACACGTGCAGCCCGCCGAACCCGGCGTTGACGTCGGCGGTGTTCTCCGCGCACTGCGGCAGCCGCGAGGAGCGCGCGACGTTGACGACCGGTCCTGGGGAGATGTACGGCGCCTGGTAGAGCGCCTTGATGCCGTTGCCGGACCCGTTGGGCCGGATGACCGGCTTGGTCTGCTGCCGCAGAACCGCGGTTGCCGCGAAGGCGGCCGCTCCAGTGGCGTTGTTCTCGTACGACGTCCGCCCGTTGGCGTCGCCCACGGCGTCGAAGCTGAACACGCGGTTCTTCTTCCCGGCGTTGTAGCCGCCGCCACCGCCAGGGACGCCGTCGAACAGGAAGTTCGCTGCGTACATGGTGGTGTCGGAACCGGCTGCGACCACGTCGTTGGCCGAGGGCTGGACGTCCGCAAGCGCCGGGGCCACTGCCCCAAGGCAGAGGCCGAAGGTGGTCACCGCTACTGCGGCTGCCTTCGACCGGTTCTTCTTGAGCATGTGTCTGGTCCCTTCCAGGAGCGGCAGCCCCTTGCTGCCAGGACGGACCCAATCGGTGCCACCTGACTCCTGGACCCTCAACGTCTGAACGACGCATGAACCCCGCGGAGCCTCGTGGCGACGCAGACCCGGGTCGCGGGCGCTACAGCAAGTTGGGCAAGAGCCCGAAGGCCACTGACGTGGTACCCCAGAGCACGGCGAGGACCACCGGGACGCTCACGACCCAGGTCTGCCAACCACCCCACCGTCGTGCCGCCCAGACGACGCCTACCGCGACGAGGACGAGCGCCTCTAGCCACAGGACGAGCGCTACCAGGCCTGACGTGTCCGATCCCATCGACGTCTCGGCGTCGCCGACCGAGGCAGGGCGGCCGGCCAAGACGGGCTGGACCTTGCCCTGCATGGTGGCGTCGACAAAGACGGTGTCGCTGGCGGTGAATGACGCCAGCCGACCAGAGCCCTCAGCCGACACGAGGGTGAGCCGACCCTGGTCGGCGGCGGGCGGAGGGGGGAGCGGATCGCCAGGACGCCGGACGGAGTCGACGACGTAGGTGAACTCACCCTGCCCGGTGGTGACCACGATGGTGTCCTTGGGGCCTAGCGCGCTCAGGTTGCGAAACGGTGCCCCGAACGTGACGCTGCGCCCGTAAACCAGGCTCACCCCGGCCTGACCCGGAAGGGGCGTGTCCCGCCGGTGTCCGGGGCCAAGGCGCAGGGCCGACGACGACGTGCCCTCGACCACGACGTCGTTCGAGACTCCCAGGGCCGGGATCTGCAGCACCGCAATGGGGGCGCCCGGGCTGATCGCACCGCCCACGGGTGCCGTGGCCAGAGCGAGCTGCTCACGAAGCTGCCCGTACAGCACGCGCTGGTCGGCTCGCTCCTGTAGTCCGCTCAGACCGAGCGCGTAGGCGACGAACCACACGGCCAGCAGCCCCAGGGTGACCAACATCCACAGGAGCGTCTGCGTGCCAGGCGGAAGGGGTGTGGCCGACCGTGGCTTCGACGTGCGTGAGCTCCGACGCCTGGACGGCCGGTTCCGCTGCCGGTGCCGCGCCGACCGCCCCTTCGGGCCGGGGTCACCGGGCTCGGAGGGCTCGCTCGCGATGTCGGGGTCCGCGACGACGACGGGACCGCCACTGTGGGCTTCGATGGTCGTCACGGCGTCCCTTTGGCCCGGGCGCGGAACAGCGTGGCTGACGCAACGGCGCCGACCAAGAGCGCGAACAGGAGCACACCGGGCAGCGCCAGGCCAGCAAGGCCGGCCGGGCCCGCCGGGGTCACCCCAAGCGATGCAGCCGCCGGTCCGGCCGCAACGTCCGTCGCCGACGCGGGACCAGTGGAACCGGAGCTCCCGTCTCCATTGCCCCCGGACGATGTCGAGCCGTAGCCGTTCGTGGAGCCACCGTTGCCCGACGAGTTCGCAGTCCCCGAGCTGCGTGGGGCGCCCGACGCAGTCTGCGCCGTCAAGCCGGGCACCTCACCCTGTTGCGACCGGACGGCCTCCACGGAGCGCTGCGAGTACTCGGCAAGCGCTCCCAGTCCGGACTTGGTCGTCATGGGCACGTAGCCCGCGGGCAGCTGTCCCACCGAGTCACCGCGTGCCTGGCCGCTCGAGCTCACGAAGTCGAGCCAGTCAGCCAAGGCGTTCGCATCAGACGTCGCCAGCCCCGACGTGGGGATGTCCGCGTAGACGAGCATCGTCCCCGGATAGGCATCTGACGCCGCCTTGGAGCTGTGGAACGCGTCGTAGGGCAGGTCCCAGCTCAGCGTCGCCTTGTCGGGCACGAGCAGCCGGGATGCAGCGACCAACGACATGTCGCTCGGCCGCACGAAGGTCCGACCCTGAGCAGACGAGAACGCACCGGGCGCATTCTTGGCGACCGTGGTCTCCAGCGACGCCAACGGGATGTTGTACCGCTTGGCGTCGGCCAAGCTCGTCACGCCGAGCATGTAGCGGAACCCCGGAGTCTGGCGCCCAACAGCCGTCAGCTTGGCGCCCTCGGTGCTACCCATGTTGGACGACGGCAGGTAGCAGACGATCTGGGAGTTCGACAGTGCGAACTGCATGGACAACGCGATGTAGCTGAGCCGGGTCAGCGGGGCTGCCACCAAAGGCAGATAGGGAACCGGGTTCTGGTACAGGCAGTCGTTGACCCCTTGGGTGTAGAGCCCGGGTGGGTTGAACGTGTCCAGGATCGGCCAGGTCTGCACCGGCAGGCTGATGCCCTTGTAGTTCGGGTTGACGACCATGCCCCACGGGTCGGGCTTTCCGTCGAGCCACGCTCGGGCCTCGGGGTCAGCCTCGATGTACGACGTCAGCGCGTACATGACGTCCGAGTCGCTCGAGAGCGACAGGATGGTCGCCGCTGATGCCGCAGACGAGTTCTGCTTGGCCTTCGGGTTGAGGGCGAGGAACTCCGGGTCGTCGCTGATGTTCATCGGGTTGCCCGACAGCGCGGTGTACCTCGACTTGATGTCGGGGATGGTCGGGTACGACTGCGTGAGCAGCTTGGCGAGCAGGCGTGGCGTCAGCCTCAGGTCGGGCAGCTGGCGATCGTCGGCGCCGTCGACCTGGTACGTGATGCCGAACCCGGTCAGCGCGATCGGCGCGTGCACGACGGGTCTGCCGTAGCCCGGGCTGTCTGCTGGGCGGCTGGTCATCGCCGCATCGATGCTGCCGTTCTTCAGCAGGCTGCGGGCCTGCGGCTCGCCGGTCTGGACGTGCTGGACCGGCGTGCGGGCCGGGTCGAGGCAGAAGCGCGGAGACCACTGGTCGGTCGCCTGGATCATCAGCTCCGAGCCGTAGATCTGGACCCCACCACCCTGCGTGATGTCGCAGGTCGAGGTCGAGGGAGCGAACCCCAGGGGGAACACGATGCGGTTGCGCCAGTTGGAGGCGGCCCACCACAGCGCGCCCGAGACGGCCTGGTTCGCTCGGATGTTCGGGTTGGTGGTCTGACCGGGGGCATAGGCCCCGGTTCCCATGCACCGGGTGGCCGCGGCGTCCAGCTCCGCCGGTGAGGGGACCTCGGCCGCCGGGAGTCCGGCAGCATCGACGTCGCAGCTGATCCCCATGATCGGGATCACGACCAGTGAGCAGGGAACCTTCTCGGAGCAGCCGAGGGAGGCGTTGCTCTGGTCGGTGCGCACGTTGAACGTGGCGGCACCCTTGCCGCCCAGCGAGCTTGCCGAGTACGTCGTGTTGCCCGGCAGGGACAGTGCGTTGGAGAACGGGACGCCCTCCGGCGGCACACCCCCGCACCCGTTGAGCCCGCTGTAGTAGGTCTTGCCGCTGGCCGCCACGAAAGGAAGCCAATGTTCGGCCAGGCCCTGGCCCGAGCACTCGGGGGGGAGCTTCTTCGGCCTGTTCACGATCGCATCGCGGTCGGCCGCGCTCGCGTAGCGGTCAAGTCGCCACGGCGGCAGCGAGGAGTTGTAGTCACCGGTGAACCGCTCGCTCGACGTCTGCGTCCAGCACGACGTCGGGCTCAGCCGCTTGGCCGCAGGGACGCGGGTCGAGTCGATGCCGCGGCACTGCATGAGCACCATGGGGTACTCCTGCTGGGTCGCCGCCGTCGCCGAGTTCGGGTCGGACACGATGCCACCCGTCGGGTGTGCACCCGACCAGGTCACGCTGACTCCCTGACGGTCCCGCAGACCCTGGAGGTTCGACACCGAGACTGTGACCGTTCGTTTGTCGACGACCTGGGGTGCCCCGTTGTCGAGGAACGTGCGGGTGACCGTCTCGGTCTTGGCCGAAGCGCTCTTGGCTCCCTGCACGGGCATCCGGGCACTGGCTCCGACAGCCGTCGCACCGATGGGCACGACGCCGACCACAGCGACGAGCGCGACGATGCTAAGAGCACGCCCTGTCATGACGAACCGCCCGATCGAGCCATGCGCCTGTTCAGGACCGGCGGCAAGGCGATGGCGAGCCCGAGCAGCACCAGGGCGAGGACGGCGAGCCACCGGGTCCGCTGGGTCGACTGGTACGCCGCCAGGTCCGTGGGCACACCCGCAACCTCACCGCTCACAGCCCCGGCTCCTGTTGCTGCCACGACCGCCCCGGTCTCCGGGTCGACCGTCGCGCCACTGGTCGAGCCCGAGCCGGCACCCGAGCCTGAGCCACCGCTTGAGCCCGAGCTGCTGCCTGAACCGGAGCCGCTGCCCGAGCCCGAGCCGCTGCCCGAGCCCGAGCCGGAGCCGTTGGATCCTGGGTTCGTCGTTCCCGGGTCACCGCCGTCGGTACAGGGGCCGCTGCCGACCTTGTCGCAGGCCGGCGGCTTGGGCGCGATCTCCGCGAGGTAGTTGCGCTTGGGCTGCCCGGCGATGAAGGTCGGGTTGTTGCACGTGCTGACCGTGCGCTTGGTGAGGTCGACAGCAGGGTCGGCCTTCTTCAGCAGACCGATCTGGTCGAACGACGACTGGACGAGGTTGATCGGCAGCGGGGAGTACCCGATGGGACCCATCTCACGCTGGCCCTGGCACACCGAGTAGTACAGGTAGTCAGCCAGGGTCTGGCGCTTGGCCGTCGTCATCGTCTTGTCGTCCGACGCCGTCGGGATGATGCCGTACGAGTAGGACGACAACGGGTACGTGCGCGGGTCGCCGTAGGTGTAGACGTTCTTCAAGTCCTGCAGGAGGTAGTTGGGCGAGCTCTTGTTGTTGTTGATCTGCGCCTTCGTCAACGCCACTGCAACGTTGTACTGGGTAGGCAGGTTGTAGTAGCCCGCCTTGTTCAGGATCTTGGCGACCGGGTAGTCCTTGGCCAGGGCGTACGAGTACTCGTCGTAGCCGATTGTTCCGTTGGCAGCGCCCGACGAGACGTAGTTCATGACGCCGTCGGAACCATTCTGAGCGATCTGGCTTCCCTTGCGCGGGTAGTACTCGGTGTCGCCCTCACGGCCGAGGTAGGGACGCCAGATGCTCGGGAACTCCGAGTTGAAGTACCTCGTCAGCTGTGCCGTCGAGCCGGAACCCTCCGAGTGCACGACGGGGATGATCGGGATGGACGGCAGCTTGCGTCCGTTGTTGTCCTTGGTGATCTGCGGGTCGCTCCAGTTGGTGATCTGGTTGGTGAAGATCTTGGTCAACGTCTCACCTGACAAGCGCAGGTTGCGTACCAGCTGACCGCCCACCCTGATCTGGTACGGGAACGCCGTTCCCCCCGCCACGATGGGCAGGTAGGCGTACTCACGCCCCTGGGAGGTGTCCGTGTCGCCAGTGACGGCGTCGACCCCCTGGAAGCCAATGTCACTCACGGCGAAGTCCACGGTCTTGTAGCCGAAGTCCTTGCGCCCTTGGGCCGAACCCGACGCGGTGAAGACGACCTGGAGGCCGTTGGACTGGACGTCAGCAATCCACTGGTTGACCGCGTTGGCCGACCAGCCGGAACCTGACCCCTGGATGAGCGCGCGGCTCTCACCCGCCTCGGCCGGTGCACCAAAGGAGACGGCGAGCATGGCGAGGGCGAGGAGACCCACGAGTATGCGAGCCGGACGAGAGGTCATGCGCCTGCGCTCCTGAGGATGGTTGTTGGTCGTTCGACGGATGTTGGACATGTGTCGGGCATGGCAGTCACCGGGGACGGTTCATGCGGTCGCGGGCGAAGTACCGCATCACGACGAAGAGCAGGAGGACGATCGCGAGCAGGACCGCCGCAGCACCGAACCCCCTGGCGATGTAGAGAGGCTGTCCGCTGCGAACGGCGAACAGGATGTACAGCGGAAGGGAGTTCATCGGGCCGCTGATCGGGTTGGCGTTGAGGAAAGTGCTCGCCCCGGAGGTGATGAGCACCGGAGCCGTCTCGCCAACCGCACGTGCGATTCCCAGGATCAGCGCCGTCGCCAACCCGGCCTTCGCCGTCGGAAGGACGACGTTCCTCACGGTCCGCCACTGGGTGGCTCCCAGCGCAAGGCCCGCCTCACGCAGACCGCCGGGGACGACCCGGAGCTGGACCTCGGCCGAGCGTGCGATGACCGGGGTCATCATGACCGCCAGAGCCATGCCAGCGGCGAAACCCGAACGCTGGACTCCCAGTCCGAGGATCAAGGTCACGTAAATGAACAGACCCGCCAGAATGTCGGGCAGACCGATCATCGCCTCGACGACGGTGCGCACCCACCGGCCCCCACGGCTTCCGACCTCGGTGATGTAGACCGCAGTGCCGATCCCCAACGGCAGGGCGACCACCGTGGCGATGCCCACCATGATGAACGAGCCGACCATCGCATGCAGGATCCCGCCGCGAGTCAGCGGATCGGTGGGACGGACCCCGGCCATGTCCTGGGTGTAGAAGTTCGCGTGGGGCAGTGCGCTGAGGCCCTTCGCGACGGTGTACACGATCGTGGTGGCCAGGGCGAAGGCGGTGACCGCGGCTCCCGCGTAGACCACAGCAGCCCACAGACGGCTGACAACCTCCGTGCGGGGGTGGGCCAGGATCGTCACGGCGGCGTAGAACACCAGGAAGACGCCGAACCAGCACAGCACGAACCCAAGGGCCCCCCGCCAGCCGAGGATCTGGAAGAAGGCCAGCCATACGACCGCGAGCGAGGCCAGGGCCGAACCCACCATCGCCATGACGTCGTCGGTGGTCCGACCGCCCAGCTCGCGCGGAACATCCGGCTTGTCCTTCACGACCGGTTCGTCGACGCGATGGCGACTCGGCAGTGTGGCTGTCGTCATGTCGTCATCCCCCTCAGGCGTCCGTCACCGCGCCGCTGCGACTGCGGCCGACGAAGATCGCGGCGACCGTGTTCACGGCGAGGGTGAGGAGGAACAAGATGAATCCCGCCGTGAGCAGGGCGGACAGCTGCGCGGACGTCGCGTCGCCGAACAGACCCGCGATCAGCGAGGAGGTCGTGATGGTACCGACCTCGAGGATGCGGATCTTGAGCTCGAAGGCCGGCGAGATGATGAGAAGGACGGCGATCGTCTCACCGAGGGCACGACCCAGACCCAGCATCGACCCGCCGATGATCCCGCCTCGCCCGAACGGCAGCACGACGGAGCGGATCATCCCCCACTTGGTCGCCCCCAAGGCCAGAGCCGCTTCGCGCTCGCCGAGCGGGGCCTGCGCGAAGACTCCGCGCATGACCGCACACGCGAGGGGGAGAGTCATCATGGCGACGGCGAGACCCGCGATGAACGCCGACGCTGTGAAGCTGGTCTGTTGCCAGACCGCAGCGTTCGGATCGGTGTTGACCTTGAAGAACGGGATGAAGCCCAGGTACTGCGCAAGCCACCGTGCGAGGTTCGTAGCCGCTGGCTGGAGCAGGTAGAACCCCCACAGGCCGTAGACGATGCTCGGGATGGCCGCCATCAGGTCGATCATCGACACGAACGTGGACTTCAGCCGGTTCGGTGTGTACTCGCTGATGAACAGGGCCGTCAGCAATGCGAGTGGGAACGCGACGATGATCGCGACCAGGGCGACCTCGACCGTGCCGAGCAGGACCGCCGAGATGCCGATCTGGTCCAGCTGGGGCTGCCAGTCACTCTCGGTGAGAAAGGCCAGCCCGTAGTGCCGGAACGTCGGGATCGACTGGTAGCCGAGGAAGACGCCGATTGCGCTGAAGATGACCAGAACGCTGATGCCGACCATCCGCGCGATCTGGTGGAACGCCTTGTCCTGGGGGCTGAGTCCCTTGTCGAGAGATCGCGGTTCATCCACGAGCGAAGGGGCCGCGGGCTCAGTGAGGTCGACGACGGACACGGACTCTGCCCCCTCTCGTGTGGGTTGTGACGCTGCGCATACGACGGGCCACCTCAGCCGAATCGGCCATGGACGTAGTCGGTCGTCCGAGCGTCCTTCGGGTCGCTGAAGATCTGCGTGGTTTCTCCCGCCTCGACGATGAAGCCGGGCTCTCCCCCTTCAGCCAGGAAGAACGCGCACTGCTGGCTGACCCGGGACGCCTGCTGCATGTTGTGCGTCACGATCACGATCGTGACGTCGTCCTTGAGCTCGGTGATCGTCTGTTCGATGACGTTGGTGGATCCGGGGTCAAGGGCCGAGCACGGTTCGTCCATGAGGAGCACCGCAGGGTCGACCGCCAGTGAGCGGGCGATGCACAGCCGCTGCTGCTGTCCGCCGGACAGGGCACCACCGGCGTTCCCGAGCCGGTCCTTGACCTCGTTCCACAGCCCCGCCCGACGAAGGGACCGTTCGGCCAGCTCGGCCCGCTCGCTCTTGGAGAGCTTGATGGCGTTGAGCTTCAGTCCAGCGAGGACGTTGTCCGCGATCGACATGGCCGGGAACGGGTTCGGCTTCTGGAAGACCATGCCCACCGCGCGTCGGGTCTCGGTGATGCGCTGACCGACCTCATAGATGTCACGACCGTCCAGCAGCACCTCGCCACCGAACTTGGCGCCAGGAACGGCCTCGTGCATCCGGTTGAGGGTCCGCAGGAACGTGGACTTGCCACAGCCGGACGGCCCGATGAGCGCCGTGACGACGCCCGGCGGCATCGACAGCGAGACCCGCTCGAGGACCTTGTGCCGACCGAACCACGCTGAGACACCGACCGCGTCGAGGTGCGCTCCCTTCGGCCCGACGCGCGGCATCTCCACCGTCTCGTCGAAGATGGAAACCGTCGTCACAGGAGCTCCTTCATCGAGTCCATCGAGGTTCTCGCTCCGACTGCACCAGGCCACGGGGTCGTCGAGTCGCGCCGCACCATCGAGCTGACCGGTGTCGACATCACGGCGGCGTGGGGCACCTTCTCGAGGAACTGCTCGACATTCGAGCGGCACTCCCGCAACCGGCTGAACACCCGCGAGGACGCCGCCACCTCTGCGTCCAGCAGCCACAGGGACCAGCGCCAGTTGCCACGCGCGTCCGCAATAACCAGCCGTGACGACAGATCGTGCAGCTGGCTCTTGATCCGAGCCACGGCGTCGTGGCAGTCGTCGACGCCGGCGTAGCTGCGGCAGCTGCGGCCCATCTCACGGTTGTTTGACCCGAGAAGGCGCCAGGAGACCTCCAGCTCGGGAGCCGCCCGCGGCGCACGGGGCCGACTCGAGAGGTTCTTCACCACGCGAGGTGACGCCACTCGTGCAACGCCCGTGACGAGCTGAAACCGCGGTTCGGCCACGGGCCTTCCTTTCGTGAGAGGTCCCGGATCGGACCAACGGCCTCGTCTGCGACCAGGCCACGGAACTGTCGCGCATGTCTCCCGGAGCCAGATGAGGCCGCGACGAACGAGAGACGCACGGCAGATGAACACCCCTGATTGGGATCAGATGCACGCGCCACGGGCGGAATGACCACGGAACAGAGAGGATGTGCGGGTGGACGGTTCCGGCAGGGTGACAGTCGAGATCCTGGGGCGACTCGACCCCGACGAGACGGCCGCTGTCTCGCTGCTCGTCGAGCGGGCCACTGAGACCGACGGCGTCCGACCGCTGTCCGAGCACGTGATGCTGCACCTGCGCTACGGCGGCGACGAACC
>JBAPUB010000006.1:0-2244 GCA_049282455.1 Actinomycetes bacterium | reverse complement strand
CGTCAACCGCGTCGGCCCGATCACATCCTTCCTCGCCACCACCAGCCGTACGCCAGCGGACCTCGCGTGATTGCGCGAGAGCCAGGAACGCCAGGCCTCGACGTCGGAGACAAGCAGCTCCGGGGTTGCTTCCATGCACAGCAGTATCCCGACGTTGCCCCTAGCCAGCGACCCCGCACCGAAGTGCCGTTCGGCTCGCCTGCTGGCGCGACGACCCTGCATTCTGCGCGGTTGATCCGCTGCGGTGACGGACATCGCCGCTGCCCCGCCCGGGCCGTGGCTTCATCTCCTGGACGTGGATGGCTCTTCGCCCGACTGCAGGCTTCGGAGTCGTGTCAACGCGTCGCGCGTGTGTGACTTGACCGTTCCCACCGAGATGGCGAGAGCCTCCGCCGTTTCGGCCTCGGAGAGGTCGTCGAAGTAGCGCAGGACCAGGACGGCGCGTTGTCGTGGTGACAGCCTGCGAAGGTCCTCGAGCAGCGTCATGCGATCCACGGTGTCGGGACCCTCGTGCTGGGGCATGTCCGGGATGACGTGTGTGCTCACCTCGCGCCAGCGGCGACGCCGCCATCGGTTCACTGACTCGCGGGCGAGGACCTGGCGGACATAGGGCTCGGGACGGTCCTTGATGCGGGCCCACTTCGGGACCACCTTGACCAGCGTCGTCTGCACGAGGTCCTCGGCGTCGTGGTGGTCACCGGTGAGCAGGTAGGCAGTGCGCAGCAGCGCGTCCCTGCGGGCGTCCACGAACGCCTCGAAGTCGGCGTACCCGGTCATGACGCACCGCCTTGGGCGGTGAGCCCTTGTCCGATCAGGTCGGTGGCGAAAGTGGCTAGCTTGGGTGCGCCTTGAAGGGCGACCACCTGAAGCAAACCCGGATCACTGAAGGGAGGGCCACCCTGGACGTCCAAGGCGACCACCTGCTCGCCGTGGTCGTGGCCCAGCAGCGTGTGGGTGCCGATGACGCTCAGGTCGTCGCACAGCTGAGGCACTTCGAACGCCGATCCCCCCTGCGGATTCGGGGTCCCGATCGTCCCGCTGCGGTCGGCGACCGTAGGGGGCGTCGAGCAGTCCAGGCCACCGAAGGCATGCCACCCAGGCATGAGGGCGGGACTTCCGGTGAACGTGTAGTAGTCGATCCGCTTCACCCCTGTGCTGGGCTGCCACATGAATGCGTCGGCGTCGCTTCCCGGGAGCCAGGCGCCGATCAGCCGGGTGGCATCGATCCACCGGAGGCCCGGCCGGGTCCAGACGGCGGGCCGGACGTCGTCGCCGGTCACGAAGTCGTGGACGACCAGGTCGCCCGTCGGGGACAAGTAGGCCACCCGTCGGCCGTCGGGCGACAACGCCAAGTCATAACCAGCTGACTCGCCCGTGACGTCGGAGTGATCGCGTGGCAGGTCCAACGACAACGTGCCGAACGTCCCGGTCTCGGCCACGAGCCCGACGACCTCTGGCATGCCGCCCACACGACGAGTCAGCCAGATGGCCGCCAACGGGCCGGGAGTCGCCCCCAGGCTCGGCAGCTGCTCGCCCCCGGGATAGTTCAGAGGAAGCGTGAAGCCGAGGGGAGGTCCCGCCGGCACCACGCGGGGCTGTTCGTATGCTCCGTCGGCAAGGCGGACCCCGATCCCGGTACCCATGGCGCCGACCACCAGCAAGCACGCGGCCAGTGCCGCCGCGCGCTGGCGGCGGGCACGCTTGCCGCGCGACCAGAGCTCCGACGCAGGAGCGCCTCCCGTGGGAGCGGCCTCGGCCAGCCCCGCCAGCCGGTCGTGCAACGTGTCCATCCGTGCCTCCCATCAGAGAGCCTCACCCATCAGTACGCGATGTGCGATGCCCCCGGAGGGGTCGTGGGGTCAACCAACTCAGATGATGTTCGTCTGAGCCAGGCGGACCGACCACCCCGAGCGCGGGCCAGCGGGGCGGCCTGGAACTACAGCGGGACCAGCAGTTCGAGGATGTCACCGCAGGCCCCCGGTATCCATCCCGGTGAAACGGCCACTCTGACCGTCACCACCTGGCGACTCCCAGCTAGCACTGCCGAATGGACGTTGTACGACCAACCCACAGGGACCAAGGACTAGGGCATGCCGCCCGGATAGCACAAGTGAGCAGAAGTGCCTACCTGTTCACTTCCGTTCAGCTCGTGGCCGGGCCAGGCTGCGGGTGAGGTGGTCGGCGGATCGCTCTCGAAGTGCCTGCCCACGGTTGGCGTGTGGCTCTCGATTGGGGTGCGTTCCG
>JBAPUB010000005.1:0-8663 GCA_049282455.1 Actinomycetes bacterium | reverse complement strand
ACCCAGACCCGTCGGAGAGCTCATAGGTCGGCAGCAGGACCGTGGAACCGTCCAGCTGGTTGTACAGGGCCAGACCCAGTCGAGCCTTGGTGATCGTCACGTGCTCGACCGGCCAGTCGAACGCGCTTCCAGGTTGAACGGCAGGGGGAAGCGTGGCAGACGTGGCGTCAGCGGATCCCGCGGAGGTCACCGTGGTCGTGGCGCCGGATCCGTTCGCCGACCCCACGGCGACGTCGTCGACCGCCTTGCCCATCATCGGGTAGGGCACCGGTCCACCCATGAAGCCAACGCCGTAGCGCGGGTCGTTCAGTCGGGCGACCGCGGTGGTAGGGGCGACCACGTCGTAGCTGCCGAGGGAGACGACCGGCGCCAGTGGGCCGTACGCAGACTGGACCTTCTTCCCGACCAGGGTGACCGTCCAGGTGGCCCCCGTTCGTTGGCCCGCGACGACCTGGAACGCGGTCACGTAGGCAGTGTCGGAGCTCCCGTCGTCGGGGGCTTCGAACTCGTAACCAGACGGGTCAAGGCCGAACCCGGAGAGCAGCTGTTTCACCCGGTCGATGGCGGCCGAGCTCGACGGCGCGTCGGGTCCTGGTGAGCACGACGGGTCGACCGGCTTTCCCGGGTCCGAAGAAGCAGCACTGCCCCCGGAGCTCCCCGTGCTTCCGGGCCCCGACTGGCTCTCCGGGACGGCGATCGCACACCCGTAGCTGGCGATCGAGGGGTCGAAGTAGCTCATCGACGCGACGCCGTCTGGGACCAGCTGCAGCATCGGTCCCGAGCCGTCGGCCGGACCGACCGTCCAGACGCCGTTGACGAGCTTCGGATCGTCCTGCAGCCCGAGAGTGGTCGCGACGTCGACTGCAGTCTGCCTGGAGAACGACTGGCCGGGGTCGAAGGACCACGCCGTCGCGGTTGCTGCTGTCGGGGACAGTCCAGACGCCGCGAAGTCGATGCGGCCGTAGCCGTAAGGCATCAGCGCGATGCCCGGTCGCTGGTCGCCCATGGCCGAGGTCTGCGGCGCACCGAGCGGCGCGGCGTTCGTGCCAGACCCGACTCCCTGGCTCGACAGTGAGATCACCGGTGACGCGCCAGGGGTCGAACCACTCGAATGGCCGAACGCGTAGCCAACACTTGATGCGGCAACGAGTCCCACCGCGACGGCCGCTGTCACCCACACGGCCGATCGCCGGTCGCGGGCCACGACGGGATGGTCTGAGGTCAGTGTCTCGTCGTGGGTCATGCCCGCCTCCGTCGTCTGTGGATCGTGCCCCAACAGACGGCATGCCGGTGGATTCGGTTCCCGATCATGCAGCGCACTCCCGCACTGCTGGCGGCACTACCGTGGACGACGTGTCGAAGTCCGACGAGGTCGTTGCTGCGGGCGCAAGTGGCCGGCCCCTTGTCGCGGTCTTTGCCTCGCTGACGTTTCCCGGCATGGACCGCCACTTGGCCGGAGTCGTGGCCCAGCTCACGAGTACCGCCCTGGCCACGTTGAGCGACGTGGGTGCACGTCCGTGGCTCGTCGACCTTTCCGCCCCGCAGCTGCCCAGCGACGCAACGCTCGCGCGGGCCGACGGCCTCGTGCTTCTCGGTGGCGGTGACCTGGACCCTCAGCTGTACGGCTTCGACGGTCCGGTCGACAACGGCTACGGGATCGACCGGCGGGTCGACGAGTACTCGATCGACGCCGTTCGCTCGGCGATGGACGCCGACCAGCCGGTATTGGGGATCTGTCGTGGGGTCCAGGTCCTCAATGTGGCGTGCGGAGGGACGCTCCACCCTGACGTCGCGAACTGGGCACTGCACCGTGGGGCGAGCCACGACGACCTGTTCATCGACGAACACATCCGGATCGCCGCTGACTCGACTCTGGCCGGGTGGGCTCAGACCACTGACCTCATCGTGAGGACCGGCCATCACCAGGCAGTGCACCTGGTTGGCGAGGACCTCGTGGCTGTGGCGTGGGCCGACGACGGAATCGTCGAAGCCGTCGAGCACCGGTCACGTCGCGCTGTGGGAGTCCAGTGGCATCCGGAACAGGAGTCCGCCTCACATGAGGACCGACACCGGATGTTCGCTGCGTTCGTCAGGAGTCTTGGATGACCGACTGGTCTGCTGTCTTGGCCACCCTGCGAGCCAGCCCCCGCAGCATGCTCGTGGCCATGACGAAGTCGGCCGGCACGATGAGGGCGACGTATCCGGCGTTCACCCACCACGGGCTGGTACGCCCGACGGTTCGGACGAGAAGCCGCGTTCCGCCCGCCTCTGGATCGAGAGCGAACGTCCACACCCAGCTCAGACTGGCTCCGTAGCGTTCACGCCATCTGGGAGGCAGATGGGTTGTCGAGTGCAGGACGAGCATGCGTGGTTCGTCGACTGCGACGACGACGAACTCTGCGGCGCCGGGAGGCCCGTCGGGGATCCGGTCCCCAACGCGCAGGGTCCTCGTCAGTGTCGGGTCGAGGACGTTCGCGCTCTCCCAGTTGTCCGGGAACAAGGGCGCGTCGACCCAGCGGGCCGTGTACCAGCCGCCACGACGGTGGGCGATGTCACGAGCGAGTCTTCACTCCTCAGTCCTACCGCAGTTCCCGGCGCGTCGGTGCGGCAGCGCGCACGCCCGGTGTCTGAGAATGTGACGAGGCCCCTCCAACCAAGAGATGGAGGGGCCTCGCCCGTTCCGACCGAGGTCGGACCAGTCGCCGGTTCGCTCTCCCGCCACCGACCTGAAGTTGCCCTCTGGTCCTGGTGGTCGAAGGTTGCCCTCCGGCCGGGTGCGCCTCACGGCGACGTAGGAGAGTTCTAGCCGCTGGGTTCCAGCTCCCGCAAGGGGTTCGTGCCACCAATCTTTATGAGTTTGTGCGCCCACAGGTTCGTCCACAAAGCGCCCCGCGTGCGTCCCCAGCGCATCCCCAGCTTCGTCCACAACCGGTGTGGACGAAGAGTCGGCCCGGCATGGGAAGGTGGCCCGATGACGAGCGTCGCGTGGTGGGGTGGCGCGTCGTCAGTGGCTGCGCCGGTGCTCCTGGTCGGCGGCTGGTCGGTGGCGGCCTCGCGGCAGGAGCCGCCGTTCGACTCCGTGACCGGCACGATCAGTGCTCTTGCAGCCCATGGCGCTGACGACCGTTGGCTGATGACGGGCGCGCTTCTCGGCGTGGGCTTGTGCCACATGGTCACAGCGGCTGCCCTGCGTCCGGGTCGACGCCCCGGCCGATGGGTTCTTGCGGCAGGGGGTCTGGCCACGGTGGGAGTTGCTTTGGCCCCGCTCCCCGCAGACAGCAGCCGCTCGATCACACACGCGGTGTTCGCCACGACGGCGTTCGTGTCCCTCGCGGCCTGGCCGGCGTTCGCCGACCGCTCCGGGTCAGAGGTCTGCTGGGGTCTGCGAACGACGGTCGCGCGGTTGGCATCGGCGGCGCTGATCACGTTGGTGGCCTGGTTCTTCGTGACGTCGGTCGTGGGAGGTCCCGACGTCGGGCGAGCGGAGCGTGTTGCAGCAGCCGCACAGTCGGTCTGGCCCGCCGTCGTCGTGTGGTCCGCACTCGCCGCGCAGCGGCGCGAGCGGGTGTGAGGGTCAGCTCCGTGGGCGACGTTTCTGCGGGTCGTACAGAGACAGCTCGTCGACGACCGCGGTGACCGTTGTGCCGCCGACCGAGACGGCGAGTGTGTTCCCGTTCGCTGCCACGTCGCTGCGCAGGACAGCCAGGCCGATCGTGCCCAGCCGTGGGCTCACCGACGGGCTGGTGAGCGTTCCCACGACCTCGCCGTCGAGCGTGACGTCGCTTCCGTACTCAGGAGCGTCAGGCGAGTCGATGCGCAGGGTCTTGAACCGGTT
This sequence comes from Actinomycetes bacterium, assembly GCA_049282455.1. Taxonomy (GTDB): domain Bacteria; phylum Actinomycetota; class Actinomycetes; order JAHEKZ01; family JAHEKZ01; genus JBAPUB01. The sequence continues at coordinate 4,828 of JBAPUB010000005.1, read as the reverse complement.
CGGAGGAGCCGCCGCCACGGCAGCGAGTGCATCACGACCCAGGAAGTCGGCGTCCGCCCCGAGTGCGACCACGGCGTCCAGCCCGACGTCGAACGGCGAGCGGGTCCCGGGTTCGTAGTCGTAGCCGAAGACGATGAGTCCGGCCTCGACGCGTGCCATCTCCACGGCGTGGAAGCCGATGGGTGTGACGCCGACCTCGGCCAGTGCGAGCCACAGGGGCTCGGCATTCTCGCGATCGGGGATCATCTCGAAGCCCAGCTCACCGGAGAAGCCAGTCCGTGACAGCAGCACCGGGATGCCGGCAACCTCGACCCGCTCGGTGAGGAACCGGAAGTAGCGCAGGCTCGACAGGTCGGTGCCGGTGAGTCCCTGCAGCACCTCGCGCGACCGCGGGCCCTGGACCGAGATCAGCGGCATCTGCGCCGTTTCGTTGGTCGCGACCACGTCGAGGCCAGCCGAGTGCTCCGCAAGGTGCGCGCCGAAGCTGTCGGTGTTGGTGAAGGCGTAGTAGTGGCCAGCCCCGCGGCGGTAGACCGTGCCTTCGTCGAGGAGGTTGCCCTCGGCGTCGGTGAACCCTCCGTACCGGACCTGTCCGTCGGACATCGATCCCACGTCGTTGGTGAACACCCTCTGGAGTGCCCTCGCGGCGTCGGACCCCTCAACGGTCCACTTCACCAAGGCGTAGACGTCCCACATGGCTCCACCCGTGCGGATGGCCTCGTACTCGCCAGGAGTGTCGCCGAGGTCCATGGTCCAGATGGCGCCGTCGAAGTCCTCGAACGTTGCCCCTTGCCGCGCCTGCACCTCGTAGAGGGCCGACCGAAGCTGCTCGCCGCTACTCACTGAGTCCGCGCACCTTCCGGTAGTACTCGTTGAACTGGAACACGTAGTCGTCCTTGACCGGGTACACGCCGTGGTCGAACCCCCGAGACTGGACTCCCCGCTGAACCTTCTCGGAGACGGCGTAGTCCTGTCCCGCGACCAGCTCGCAGAACTCGACAACGGGTGTTGGGTCGAAGTCGTCGGCTGCGATGTCCTCGGGCAGGAACAGGTACTCGGTGTGTACTCGTGTCTGCAGTGGTCCCTCGGGGACAAGCCGCGTGGCCACCACGTTGCTGCCGGCGATGTCGAGGAACATGTTCGGGAACACCTGGCATCCGAAGATCGAGTGGGTCTGTTCCTCGGTCATGTTGGGGAGGACGGCCCGCCGCGAGCGCTGGTCGTCGGAGTAGCTGGTGCCACCGGTCGTCAGGGCCACGCCGCCGTCGGACCGACCCGCCTCGAAGACGACGCCCTTCTTGTAGGCGGGCACGACCGCGACCAGCTCGGGGTGCACGATCGGGCAGTGGAGGCACTCGTTGTAGTTCTCGATCAAGGTCTTCCAGTTGGCCGCAACGACACTCTCGGTGCGGTGAACGGTCTTCAGCCGCTCGAGGTCGTGGATCTCGAAGTGGAGGGGGGAGTCGTAGTGCGAGTCCAGTGACTCGCGAAGTGCGAGCGGGGGTTCGCGGTCGAGGTTGACGAAGACGAAGCCCTGCCACTCGTCGACATGTACCTGGCGCAGCGACAGCGATGAACGGTCGACCTCGTCGGCGCCGACCCGGGGCGTGGCCACCAGACCTCCGTCGAGGTCGTAGCACCACGCGTGGTACGGGCACTGGAAGACCGCCTTCGTCGTTCCACGGTCGTCCTCGCACAGAACGGAGCCGCGGTGACGGCACACGTTGTAGAAGCCACGCAGCTTCCCTTCGCCGTTGCGGGTCACCAAGATGCTCTCGCCCGCAACAACGACGGTGAAGAAGTCGCCGGTAGCGCCGGCCTGCTCGCTGCGACCGGCGTACACCCACTGCCGGAACCAGATCTGCTCCTGCTCCAGCGCGTAGGCGTCGTCGCTGTAGTAGTCCGTTGCGGTCAGCGTGTGTCGTGCTGTGGTGCTCATGGTTCCTCCGTGGCCGTGGCCGGCGAGAGTTCCGGTTCTGACCGACTGATCAGTCAGTCAGTGGACGTACGGTACCCCGGCAGGGTGCGCTCGTACAGGCCGAAGGCACGGTTGCTCGACTCGGTGGACGGAACCGCGGTTGTGGCAGCGTCGTCCCATGGGCGTGAGGCAAAGGGCGAAGACTGCGGCGGCGATAGTCGGTCTCTGCCTGGCCCTGACAGCGTGCGGACGGGGAGGTGACACGCCTCCAGCCGACGGTGCTGTGACCATTGACCAGCTCTCCGGGCACGCGTTCACAGCGGCCGGAGGGACCCGCGACGACCAGCCGTTCACCGCTGTCCAGGGTTCGGCGCTGAGCATCAGCTTCACCGGCAACCAGATGGCGGCGAGCGCGGGCTGCAACCAGATGAGCGGAACCGTCTCGCTCGTCGATGGTGCCCTGGTGGTCGACGGAGGCCTGGCACAGACCGAGATGGCGTGCACGTCACCACTGATGAAACAGGAGGACTGGTACGCGCGGTTCCTCACCTCGGGGCCAGCGATCACGCTCGACGGCTCGGCGCTGACCCTGGCCAACGCCACCGACTCGGTCCAGTACGGCGAAGAACAACCGGCGGCTGACGTGCCGTTGGTCGGCACGACCTGGAAGCTCGACGGGATCGTCACCGGGAGCACGGCGACGGGAGCGGTCTCCAGCATCCCTCGCGGAGTGCACGCCACGGTTGTCTTCGACGCTTCTGGTCGGGTCGGCGTCGATGCCGGTTGCAACAGCATCGGCGGTGACTACTCAGCTGACCCGAGCAGCATCACCGTGACCGGACTGTCCATGACTCTGATGGCCTGCCTCGGGCCGCGGGGCAGCGTCGAGAAGTCGATGCTCGACGTAGTCCATGACGGGAGCATCGACTACGTGATCGACGGCGGCACGCTGACGCTGAGCCGAGGTGGGGCCGGTTTGGTGCTCAAGGCTGCGGCGCAGTAGCCACTGGGTGCGGGGCTGTGTCCTTCGCCTCGACGCCGTCGCCGCTCGACACGCCACGTAGCCGACGTCCGACCCAGGGAGCCAGGTGGCTTCGCACCCAACGGGAGTCCTCGGCCACCGCCTGTCGGCGGGACAGCTGCGTTCGGGGCGGGAGTGGCTGGGTCCACCACGCCTCGTCGCTTCCGGCGTCCGGTGACTCCGCGCCGCTCAGGACGTGCCAGGCAAGGGCGGCAACCCGACGGTGCCCTTCGGGCGCGAGGTGCAGCCGGTCGTCGTTCCACATTCGCCGGTCGTTCAGGGCGGGCAGAGCCGCCTGGTCGACCAACCTTGCCTCATGGTGGCGCGCTGTCGCCCGGATCGAGTCGTTGAAGGTGGCGAACCGTCGCGCCAGACGGTCCGCGGTGCGGCCAGTGCCGCCAGCTCGCTCGATCACCGTGAACAGCATCACCGTCACGCCACTGTTTGTGAGGAGGCGGACGGCGCGCTCGTACCGGTTGGCCAGGTCCGACAGGTCGACACGCGGCCGTAGTGCGTCGTTGGGCCCGCCGTGGAACGAGACCAGGGTGGCTTTGGGCTCGTCGAGCATGTCGAGTGCAGGAATCAGCTGTTCGACGACGACCTGGTCGATGAGCTTGCCGCGCACCGCGAGGTTCGCGTAGCGCATGGACGGGTTCGATGCCGCCATCGTCTCGGCGACACGGTCAGCCCATCCGCGGTAGCGACCGTCAGGCCGCAGCTCGTCACTCATCCCCTCGGTGAACGAGTCACCCAAGGCGAAGAAGGACGTCCACGGAACCGGTGCGACCACAAGACCACGCTAGACGGTCCGCCGTGGTCGGGGGTCAGACCGGGTCGAGGACCGAAGGCGCAGGCACGCGGTACGTCCGACCGTTGGGACTTCGCCACAGTGAGTCACCGTCTCTTCGTTCGAGCAGGTCCCAGTTCGCGTGGGTGCGTAGGTGGTGATGTCGAGGGCACAGCGAAGCGGTGTCCATGGCCGAGGTGCGGCCTCCCGACCGGTCGGGCTGCCACGGGGGGTGGTGGTCGACCTCGGTGTTTTCGGCGGGGCGTCGACACCGGGGGAACGTGCACGTCTGGTCCCGAGCCTGCACGAATCGGCGAAGGGTGTCGGGCGCGAAGCGTACGGCCGGGCCGTAGTCGAGCAGGTGCCCCTGGACCGGGTCGGTGACCAGGCGCCGCCAGGTGGTCGCATCGGTCAGCCAGTCGCGGGCCAGCCCTGCGGGGATGGTTCCGTACCCCCGCAGCTGTGCAGGGTTGTCAGCAAGGCCGAGCAGGGTCGCCAGATCGATCACGATGTGAGCCGAAACCGGAACGCGCCCGGCTCGCGCGCGCCGGACGGCCACCGCGTCGAGGTCGTCGTCAGGCGCTACTGCGGCCAGGCACAGACCGAGCAGTGCATCGACACGTCGGGCTCCGAGGGTGCGCGGGTCGTCGGACTCACGAGGCCCGGCCAGCAGGGTCAGGGCCCCGTGCATGGCCTGGATGTCGACGGCTGACGCCACCACCTGCATCACGGCCATACCGTCGTCGCTGGCCCACCAGGACACCGACCGGTCATTGACGGCCTCACGATGTCGGCGTCGCGCGGCCTCGGCGTCGACGGCGAGCACAGCGTTGCGGCAAAGCCGACGGAACTGCGAGACCGGTCGACTGTCGGAACGTGCCAGCGCGCGATGCTCGACCTCGCTCGCCTGTTCGTCGGTCAGGCCGGCCACGGACTCGACCATGGCCCGGGCGTGCCAGTACGAGATGCGCCCCTCGCGCAGCGAGGTTCCGGTCCGGTCCAGCCGCCCAGTCACCTCGCGGGCAACCCAGAGCTGGTTGCGCAAGGTGGTCTCGCTGACGTTCTTGGCCACTGCCGCCTCGATCACGCGCCCGTGCTGCTC
>JBAPUB010000004.1:0-4475 GCA_049282455.1 Actinomycetes bacterium | reverse complement strand
AGCCGACAGGAGCCGACCGGAGCCGACCGGAGCCGACCGGAGCTACGGAGCCGGGCGGGTGAGCGGGCTTGGTCCCGGACCCGTCGCCAGGTAAGGTTCGCCTTACCTAACCTGACAGCAGAGCCGCGAACAGCTCCGGAACCGGCGACCACGCACCGAAGAAGGGCACGGCATGTTCCTCGCCAACTACCTGATCGGCCTTCGCGAGGGCCTGGAGGCCGCACTGGTCGTGAGCATCCTGGTGGCCTACCTGGTCAGGACCGGGCACCGCGAGCGGCTGCGCTGGGTCTGGGCCGGTGTGGGGATCGCCGTGACGCTGTCCGTGGCCGTGTCCGCCGCCTTGCAGGTCACCTCCAACCAGCTGTCGTTCACCGCCCAGGAGATGTTCGGCGGGGTCATGTCGATCATCGCCGTGGTCTTCGTCACCTGGATGGTCTTCTGGATGCGCAAAGCCGCCCGCTCCATCAAGGGCGAGCTCGAGGGTGCCGTCGACAAGGCGCTGGCCATGGGCGCCGGGGCCGTCGTCGGCGTCTCGTTCCTCGCCGTCGCCCGCGAGGGACTCGAGACGGCGGTGTTCGTCTGGAGCAGCGTGTCGAACTCGACCAACGCGGTCGTCGGCTTCACCGGTGCCGTGCTGGGGCTCACCACGTCGGTGGTCCTCGGCTACCTGATCTACCGGGGCGCCCTGCGGATCAACCTGGCCAAGTTCTTCAAGATCACCGGTGTTCTGCTCATCATCGTCGCCGCCGGCGTCCTGGCCTACGGAGTCCACGACCTCCAGGAGGCCGGGTTCCTGCCGGGCCTGAGCAACCAGGCCTTCGACGTCTCGACGGTGATCGTGCCCGCGAGCGTGCTCGGAACGCTTCTCAAGGGCATCTTCAACTTCCAGCCCGACCCCACCGTGCTCCAGGTGGTGGTGTGGGTGACCTACCTCGTACCGGTGCTGGTGCTCTTTCTCCGCAGCCCCAAGTCGCCATCGGTCCCCGCTGAGAAGAAGGACCAGCCCAGCAGCGTCGCCGGAGCGTGAGCCGGTCCACCGCGGCCGACCTCGCACTGATCCACGCCGTTCGGCAAGGGTTGGCCGAGGTCGCCGACCCCGAACGTGCACCGGCGATGCAGAAGTACATGAAGTCGACGATGCCGTTCTACGGCGTCCCCACTCCCCTGCAACAACAGGTCTTCCGGTCGGTGTTCACGGCCCATGTGCTACCCGACCGACCCGCGTTCGAGGCGACAGCTGGCGTCCTCTGGGACGACGCAACGCATCGCGAAGAGCGCTATGCCGCGATCGCGTTGACGAGACAGCGCAAGTATCGGGCGTTCCAGGACCCTCAGCTCCTCGGCCTGTACGAGCACTTCGTCGTCACTGGTGCGTGGTGGGACCTCGTTGACTCGGTGGCCTCACGGTCGATCGGTCCGCTTCTGCGCGCCTTCCACGACGACGTCGCACCGGTGATGAGGTCGTGGGCCCACCACGACGATCTCTGGCGGCGCCGTACGTCGATCATCGTGCAGCTTGGCTCGAAGTCCGACACGGACACCGACCTGTTGAGCGACTGCATCGAACCGAGTCTCGGCCGCAAGGAGTTCTTCCTGCGCAAAGCCATCGGCTGGGCCCTGCGCTCATATGGTGCCCATGATCCTTGTTGGGTGTGGCACTTCGTCGACGAGCACCGCGACCAGATGGCGCCGCTGTCGCTCAAGGAGGCGACCCGCAACCTGCCCTCGCGGTCCTGACCTCTTGACGGGCGGCTCGCCTCTGCACGGTTCCGTCGTACTGGCGCAGGTGCTAGAAGACGACCAGCCGGTGCGGCCTCATGGTGAACCCGTGGCCGGTATGACGGTCCCAGCAGCGGACAGTGTGGGCTCTGGCGCGACACGTGAAGGGGCCGATCCGAAGGTGGTGGCCTGCCCACAGGCGAGGGCCGGCAGGGTCTGGTAGTGCGTCGCTCGGGGTGAGACGGCTGGCCGTTCCGCGGACGATGTGGACCGAGACTTCCTGAGCCCCAGTGGGCCCGTACCGGAACCGGTCGCACCGCAGCTCTGGGTGAGCCGAACCCACCGGCTGCACCACGCAGTCAGCCCGCCGAGACGAGCTCAGACGGACGTGGAAGAAGCGGAAGTCGGAGGCTCGGTCGAAGCGTTGCACCGACGTCGCGTGCTCACCAGTCGGCCCGACGAACCCCAAAGCCGGTGCCGGGCTGAGCAAGGCGGCGCACACCACAGTTCCGATCATCCACAGCGCACGAGATCGCACGAGCAGCCCTCCCTTGTCCCTCGAGGTCACGATAGGTCAGTTCAAGCCGCCGTGGGCGAATCCGCGACCGGGGACTGATCGCGCGTCACGACCGCCGCAGCCGCTCCAGCTCGCGCTCGACGTCGGCCTCGGTGATGTCCTTGCGCAGGTACACGTCCCAGTAGTTCAGCACCAGGCCGACGCCCCAGCCGAGGGTGATGAAGATCGGCCACGGGAAGATCCAGGTGTCAGAACTCAGCGAGGTCACGTACCAGATGCCCCACAACATCGCGTTGACGACGACGTAGGCGGCCAGGTGGGACCGGAAGTCCCGGCGCTTGCGCAGCCGCAGGATCGCCAGTTCGCGCAGGTCGGCTTCACTGGTGACGACGACGACGTCCTCGGGCTTGGCGGGGTTGTTCTGGATGGTCATGGCGACCCTCCTCAGCGGTTGTCCCTAAAAACGACGGTAGGTCCGATGCGGCTCGAGAGGTACGGGCGAACGTCCCCGGCGGGGGGTGCTTCCCCGCTTTGTTACCGGCGAGTAGCATCGGGCTGTCAGCCGCCGCAGCCTTGTGCTGCCGTCCCTGGAGGCCCCGTGGCACGCACCGTCCGAGAGGTCGTCTTCGTCGACGGCGTCCGCACCCCGTTCGGGAAGGCCGGGGGGATGTACGCCGAGACCCGCGCCGACGACCTGATCGTCAAGGTCATCCGCGAGCTGCTGCGCCGAAACCCCGCGCTGTCGGCCGAGCGGATCGACGATGTCGCGATCGCCGCCACCACCCAGTCGGGCGACCAGGGGCTCACCCTCGGGCGCAGCGCCGGGATCCTGGCCGGCCTGCCACGGACGGTCCCCGGGTACTCCATCGACCGGATGTGCGCCGGGGCGATGACGGCGGTCACCACGACAGCCGCGGCGATCGCGATCGGCGCCTACGACGTCGCGCTGGCTGGTGGGGTCGAGCACATGGGCCGCCACCCGATGGGCGAGGGCATGGACCCCAACCCGCGCTTCGTCGCCGAGAAGCTGGTGGACCCTGAGGCCCTGGTGATGGGGCAGACCGCCGAGAACCTCCACGACCGCTTCCCGCAGCTCAGCAAGCAGCGGGCCGACGAGTACGCCGTGCGCAGCCAGGAGAAGCTGGCCAAGGCGTACGCCGACGACTTCATCCAGCCCGACCTCGTCCCCGTCGCCACGCGCAGCACTGAGCATGGCTGGGGCCTGGCGAGCGCCGACGAGCCGCCTCGGCCCGGCACGACGCTCGAAGGCCTCGCCGCGCTGCGCACTCCCTTCCGCCCGCACGGGCGCGTGACGGCCGGCAACGCCGCCGGCCTGAACGACGGCGCGACCGGCTGCCTGCTCATGGCCGAGGACGTCGCCGACGAGCTCGGACTGCCCAAGAAGCTGCGACTGGTCTCGTTCGGGTTCGCGGGTGTCGAGCCGGAAGTCATGGGCATCGGACCCGTGCCCTCGACGATCAAGGCCCTGGACATGGCCGGGCTCGGCATCGACGACATCGGCCTGTTCGAGATCAACGAGGCGTTCGCCGTCCAGGTGCTCGCCTTCCTCGACCACTTCGGGATCGCCGACGACGACCCGCGCGTCAACGCCTACGGCGGAGCGATCGCGGTCGGGCATCCCCTCGCGTCGTCCGGCGTGCGGCTGATGATCCAGCTGGCCCGCCAGTTCGAGGCCCACCCCGAGGTCCGCTACGGGATCACCACGATGTGCATCGGGCTCGGTATGGGCGGAACGGTCATCTGGGAGAACCCCCACTTCGAAGCGAGCACAGACGAGGACGCCGCATGACCCCCACGCACGACGAGGTCGTCACCCACGCACACGTGCGGACCGTCGCCGTCAGCGGCGACCGGCAGGTGGCGCTGATCACGCTCGACAACGGGTTCGACCACACCAAACCGAACACGTTCGGGCCCGTCGGACTGGCCGAGCTCGACGCCGCCCTCGACCAGGTGCACGGGCTGGCGCAAGCTCGCGAGATCGCGGCCGTCGCACTCACGGGCAAACCGTTCAACTTCTGCGCCGGCGCCGACCTGAAGTCGTTTCGGCAGATGTCCAGCCGCGACGAGGTCCTCGACATCGCACGTCTGGGCCACAAGGTGTTCCAGCGCCTCGGCGAGCTCGGTGTCCCGTCGTTCGCCTTCGTCAACGGCCTGGCCCTGGGCGGAGGGCTCGAGGTCGCTCTGCACTGCACCTACCGCACGGTCTCGAGCGGGC
>JBAPUB010000003.1:0-6252 GCA_049282455.1 Actinomycetes bacterium | reverse complement strand
GGACAGCACGACGGACAGCCAACCCAACGACGCGTCCGGTGGGTCCGGGACGACACCGTCGATGACGACGAGCACCACGTACGCCACCAACGAGAGCCCGGCCATCCAGCCCGCCAGGAAGATCGCGGCCATCGATCGGCCACGCGGGACGTCGAGCATGAGCATGACCGCATAGACCGGGACCGGACTCAGTGCCACGGCCAACGCCGGGACCAGAACCGCTGCCAGACCCTCGATCACGGTTGCGCCCCCGATACGTCGCCCGTGCTCACGGTGGTGCCAAGGCTCACAGCGGAAGGACCTGTGCGCCGTCGGTGTCGAAGGGCAGGGCCTCAACCCGCCAGCCACGCAGCGACTTGCCCACGAGCGCACCTGCCGTGTCGGCATCGGTGAGCGCCAGGACGGTCGGTCCCGCACCGGACACGACGGCCGCGACGCCAGCCGCACGAAGGTCGTCGACGAGCGCGAGGCTCCGTGGCATCACCGAGCGCCGGTACTCCTGATGAAGGCGGTCCTCGGTGGCGGTGAACAAGAGGTCGGGCCGATGGGTGATCGCCTCGACCATCAGGGCCGCCCGTGCCGAGTTCGTTGCAGCGTCGTGGTGTGGCACCGTCTCCGGAAGCACACGCCGTGCCTTCGCGGTGCGCACCTCGGTCGAGGGGATGAACACGACAGGGACCACCGACGCCGAGGGAGTCAACGACACCTGCGCAACGCCGGAGTCGTCGCTCCAGGCGATCGTGAACCCGCCGAACAGCGTCGCAGCGACGTTGTCCGGGTGTCCCTCGATCTGCGAGGTCAGCGCGAGGACGGCCCGGTCGTTCAGCCGCTCCTCCCCCCCGACCGTGAGCGCCCGCGCAGCGATGACGCCGGCAACCACCGCAGCCGCGGAGGAGCCCAGCCCCCGGCCGTGCGGGATCCGGTTGAGGCACCGGACCTCCAGGCCGCGAGGTCGACCACCCATCGAGTCGAAGGCGCGGTCCATAGACTTCACGACCAGGTTGCGCCGGTCACGGCGCACTTTGGCCGCACCTTCGCCCGCGACATCGAGGTCCAGTCCGTCTTCGCCCACCCTCACCACGACCTCGTCGTACAGACCCAGGGCCAGGCCGAAGGTGTCGTAGCCAGGGCCGAGGTTGGCGCTCGACGCGGGTATGCGCACCCGCAGGGTCGCGGCCCGGAACATCGGTGCGCCCACTAGCGCTCCAGACCAAGGGCGGCTGCTGCCGCCTGCGGATCCGCTGCGACGGTCACCGGCTGGGGGGCGCCCGCAATGGCCCAGTCCGGGTCCTTCAGCCCATGCCCGGTCACGGTGCAGACCACGGTCTGTCCGGCGTCCAGCGCGCCTTGCGTGTGCGTCTTGAGAACCCCCGCGACACTGGCAGCGGACGCCGGCTCGACGAACACACCTTCGCGTGAGGCCAGAAGCCGGTAGGCGGTGAGGATCTCACGGTCGGTGACCGAGTCGATGAGCCCCTTGGACTCGTCGCGTGCGGCGACGGCGAACTCCCAGGACGCCGGGTTCCCGATGCGGATCGCCGTCGCTATCGTCGACGGCTTGGCGACGGCGACGCCCGTGACGATCGGTGCGGCACCGGCCGCCTGGTAGCCCCACATCCGGGGCCGACGGCTGCTCACCGAGTCGGCCGCGTACTCGTTGTATCCGCGCCAGTAGGCCGTGATGTTGCCGGCGTTGCCTACGGGAAGCGCATGGATGTCGGGAGCATCGCCGAGCCGGTCGACGATCTCGAAGGCGGCGGTCTTCTGCCCCTCGATCCGAGCGGGGTTCACGCTGTTGACCAGCGCCACCGGGTACTGCTCGGAGAGCTTGCGTGCCAGTGTCAGACAGTCGTCGAAGTTGCCGTCGATCTGCAGCAGCTTGGCTCCGTGCGCCAGTGCCTGCGACAGCTTGCCGAGGGCGATCTTGCCTGACGGTACGAGGACCGCGCACACCATGCCTGCTCGCACTGCGTATGCCGCCGCACTGGCGCTGGTGTTTCCAGTGGAGGCACAGATCACCGCCTGCGCCCCCTCCTCGGCCGCCTTGGAGATCGCAACGGTCATTCCACGGTCTTTGAAGGAGCCGGTGGGGTTGGCTCCCTCGACCTTCAGCCACACCTCGCACCCGGTCCGTTCGCTGACCACGTTGGCCCGCACGAGCGGTGTTCCACCCTCACCCAGACTGATGACAGGGGTGGCCTCACTGACGGGCAGCCGGTCGCGGTACGCGTCGATGACGCCTCGCCACTGGTTGCCGCTGGTGATCCGGGGCTGGTGCGAACTGGTTGTCGTCACTGGTGATCTCCCACGACTCGCATGACTGAGGCCACGGCCCGAACAACGGCGAGCTGGCGGAGTGACTCGACGGTTGCCGCCAGATCTGCCTCGCGTGCCTCGTGAGTGACGATCTGCAGTGTTGCGTCGTCGCCGTGACCTTCCTGCCGCAAGGTCTCGATACTCACTGTGTGTTCGGCGAACGCCTGTGCCACGGTGGCCAGGACGCCGGCCTTGTCCGCGACGTCGACCGCCAGGTAGTACCGGGTGGTCGACTCGCCCACGGGCAGGACAGGCAGCGCAGCATAGGACGACTCACGAGGACCGTGACCGCCGCTGATCCGGTTGCGGGCCACCGCAACGATGTCTCCGAGAACCGCTGACGCTGTCGGTACCCCACCTGCGCCGCGGCCGTAGAACATCAGCTGACCGGCGGCATCGGACTCGACGAAAACGGCGTTGTAAGCGTCTCTGACGCCAGCGAGAGGATGGGTCCGCGGGACCATCGCGGGGTACACCCGCACGCTGATGCCCCGCCCGTCGACCGACCTCTCGGCCACCGCGAGCAGCTTGATGACATGACCAGTCGCACGGGCGGCAGCGACGTCGTCAGCCGTCACGCCGGTGATTCCCTCGCGGTAGACGTCGGTCAGCCCGACCCTGGAGTGGAAGGCCAGCCCGGCGATGATCGCGGCCTTGGCTGCCGCGTCGTAGCCCTCGACGTCAGCGGTGGGATCTGCCTCCGCGTAGCCCAGGGCCTGCGCCTCGGCCAGAGCGTCCGGGAACGCCGCCCCGGACTCGTCCATCTTGGTCAGGATGTAGTTCGTCGTGCCGTTGACGATGCCGAGGACCCGCTGCACCCGGTCGCCCACCAGGGACTCGCGCAAGGGGCGCAGCAACGGGATCGCCCCCGCCACGCTCGCCTCGTAGTAGAGGTCGACCCGAGCCGCCGCCGACGCCTCGTAGAGCACGGGACCGTCCTCGGCGAGAAGCGCTTTGTTGGCCGTGACAACTCCCGCCCCGACCGCGAACGCGTCGAGGATCAAGGTGCGGGCTGGCTCGATCCCGCCCATGACCTCCACGACGATGTCGGGCCGCTTGTCACGGATGAGCCCGGACAGGTCGGTGGAGAACAGCGCCGGGTCCAGACCCAGCCCCCGGTCGACGTCGAGCCGTCGAACGCCCACGCCCACGAGGTCGAGCGGGGCCCCGACCCGGGCGGTCAGGTCGTCACGCTGGTCGATGACCAAGCGGGCCACCTCGGACCCCACCGAACCGGCGCCGAGCAGCACCACGGTCAGCGGACGGCCGCTCATGCTTTGCCTCCAGCGCTCGATGGATGAGCCTCTAGCCTCCCACGACCGGCTCCACCCCGACGTCGAGGGCCAACAGGTCGTCGACCGTCTCCCGTCGCAGCATCAGGCGCGGACTCGGCGCGTCGTCGCTCACCGCAACGACCGGAGGGCGGCCCACGTAGTTGTACGTCGAGGCCATCGACCGGCAGTAGGCACCCGTGGCAGCGACGACCAGGTGGTCCCCCGGGGCGATGTCTGCGGGAAGCCAGGCCTGGCGCACGACGACATCACCGCTCTCGCAGTGCTTGCCCACCACCCGGCACAGCACGGCAGGCGCATCGGACAGCCGTGACGCCAGCAACGTGGTGTACTCGGCGTCGTACAACGCGGTACGGATGTTGTCGCTCATCCCTCCGTCAACGCTCACGTAGCGGCGGGTGACGCCGCCGTCGAGCTCGACCGCCTTCACCGTGCCCACCTCGTACACGGTCACACCCGTGGGGCCGACGATCGCCCGGCCCGGTTCGACCGCGACAGCCGGCACGTCGAGTCCCAGCGAGGCGCACTCGCGCTCGACCACTTCGTGCAGCCGAACACCGATGCTCTCGACGTCTGCGGGGTCGTCACCAGCCACATAGGCGATCCCCAGACCGCCCCCGAGGTTCAGCTCGAGAAGCTCGACGCCGTGCGCCCCGCGCACCTGGGCCATCAAGGCAAGGGCCCGGTGTGCGGCGACCTCGAACCCGCCGGTGTCGAAGATCTGCGAACCGATGTGCGAGTGCAACCCGATGAGCTCCAGCGACGGGTGCTCCAGCACGGCCGCGACGGCAGCAGCTGCGGCCCCGCCCGCCAGGGAGAACCCGAACTTCTGGTCCTCGTGGGCGGTCGCGATGTACTCATGGGTGTGCGCTTCCACCCCGACCGTCACCCGGACCAGGACCCTGGGCCGCCGGCCCAGCTCGACGCAGACCCGGGAGAGCCGGTCGATCTCGTCGAAGGAGTCGATGACGATCCGGCCGACACCCGCGCCGACCGCTGCCCGAAGCTCCTCTACGGACTTGTTGTTGCCGTGCATGAGCATTCGCTCAGCAGGGAACCCCGCCCGAACGGCCACAGCCAGCTCCCCACCGGTGGCCACGTCCAGACCGAGCCCGCACTCGTCCACCCAACGTGCCACCTGCGTGGTGAGAAACGCCTTCCCGGCGTAGAAGACATGCTCGCCGAAGACGCGCCGGTACCGCACGGCCCGACGCTTGAAGTCGGTCTCGTCGAGCAGCATGAGCGGAGTCCCGAAGGTACCGACCAGCTCGCTCAACGACCGGCCGTGAAGCACCAGCTGACCAGATGAGTCACGGACCAGGCCTGCCGGCCAGATCGCCGGGTCGACGAAGTTGACGTCGTCGGGAGCGCCGGTGGCCAACGGCTCGACCAGCTGATCGGCATGACGTGGACCGGCAGGGTGGGCTCGCATGCGCCCAGTCTGCCAATCAGCGTCGCCGGCTCCGACACCCACATGCGGGTCCCGACCCCCTCGAGCGATCCGCACGAACCGAGGGCGGACCTACATCCGCTCGGGTGCAGCGACTCCCAGCAGCGCGAGGCCGTTCGCCAGAACCTGTCGCGTGGCGCCCGTGAGAACGAGGCGCGCCCTCATGGTGTCGTCCACCGGCTCGTCGCCGCGCGGCAGCACGCGACAGGTGTCGTAGAACCGGTGGTACGCGTTCGCGAGACGTTCCAGGTAGCGCGCCACCCGATGTGGCTCACGAAGCTCGGCCGCCGAGGCGACGACGCTGGGGAACTCGCCCAGGGCTCCCAGCAGCTCACCTTCGCGCTCGGTGCTGATCCTCTCCGGCTGGAAACTCTCGAGGTCGACCGTGAGACCGAGATCTTCAGCGTTGCGAAGCAGCGAGGAGATCCGTGCATGCGCGTACTGCACGTAGAACACCGGGTTGTCGTTGGTCCGCCGAGCCAACAGGTCCAGGTCGATGTCGATGGTCGAGTCGGCTGACGACCGCACCAGGGCGTAGCGCGCCGCATCGACGCCCACGGCATCGACCAGGTCCTCGAGAGTCACGACCGTCCCCGCCCGCTTGCTCATGCGCAGCGGCTCACCGTCACGAACGAGGTTGACCATCTGGCCGATGAGGATCTCGAGGTTCTCGTGAGGGGTGTCACCGAAGCACTGGCACATCGCCATCATGCGCCCGACGTACCCGTGGTGGTCTGCGCCGAGCATGATGATGACCTGGTCGAAGCCGCGCTCTCGTTTGTCGAGGTAGTAGGCAAGATCACCTGAGATGTAGGCGGGGTTCCCGTCGCTCTTGATGACGACCCGGTCCTTGTCGTCCCCGAAGTCGGTCGTCCGCAACCACACTGCGCCGTCGCTCTCGTAGATGTGACCCAGCTGGCGAAGCCGCTCGACCGCGTGCTCCACGGCACGAGACTCGTGCAGTGAGTTCTCGTGGAAGTACACGTCGAACTGGACGCCGAAGTCGGCGAGTGCCTGCTTGATCTCGGCGAACATCATGTCCACACCGCGGACCCGGAGGACCTCTTGTGCCTCGTCGTCGGGGAGGGAGAGGACCTCGGGTGCGTCGGAGACGATTCGTGCAGCGATGTCGTCGATGTACTGCCCCACGTAGCCGTCGTCGGGCGTCGGCTTCCCCTTCGCCCGGGCCAGGAG
>JBAPUB010000002.1:0-1506 GCA_049282455.1 Actinomycetes bacterium | reverse complement strand
TCCTCATCCTGCTACGCCGTCGCGCGATCGACGTGGCCGACGGTGCGTGAGTGAGGCGGTGAGTCGTGCTGCGGTTGGACGCCTTCGTGACGCCCGAGCTGGTGGACGAGGTCACGGCGATCCTCGCCACGCACCATGGGGTCCGTCACCTCACGACCGGTGCGACCACCACGGACGGGCTCGTCACGTTGTCGGCGGAGGTCGACGCCGCGAGCGCTGACGCCGCCATCGAGCAGCTGGCCGACCTGGGCATCGCGTCGGACGACCTGACGCTCTGGCGCGTGCCGGGCATCCAGCCGCTCGGCTGGCAGCGTCGCACCCGGTCGGAGGAGTCCGACGTCCAGGTCTGGGCCGAGATCGTGGGTCGGGCGGACGAGAACGCCACGTTGGCGTCGAGGTACCTGCTGTTCATGATCTCGGCCGGGATCATCGCCGGCATCGGTGTGCTCACCGGAGCGGCGGTGCTGCTCGTCGGCGCCATGGCGATCAGCCCCGACCTGCTCCCCATCTCCGCGAGCGCGATCGGAATCGTCGAGCGCCGCTGGCAGTTGGCGCTGCGCGCCATCAGGGTGTTGCTGATCGGTCTGGCGAGCGGAACCCTGGGGGCGTTCGCCGCAACAGCACTGCTCCGGCTGTTCAACAGGATGCCCGACGACCTCCGCCTCGCCGACACGGTGATGGGCGAGGCCCTGACCGAGATCGGCCCCGGCAGCCTGATGGTGGCCGCGGTCGCCGGTGTCGCAGGCATGATGGCGTTCGAGCGACCGAGCGGCGCCGCAGTCGGCGTCGCGATCTCGGTGAAGACCATCCCGGCCGCGGCCTACGTGGGTGCAGCGATGGCGATGGGCCGCGACGACCCGATGTGGGGCGCGCTCGGCGTGCTGCTTGCCAACATCGTCATGCTCGTCGCTGCCAGCACGGCGACCTTGATGGCGCAGCGACGCGCCCGTCGGCGCCGGAGCTGACGGGCGCTGCGGTCGGCCGAACCGTCGCGTCAGGGATCCGGCTCGAGGAGACCGACGTCGCGGGCCGCGCTCACAGCGGCGGAGCGCGAGTTGACGTTGAGCTTGCGGTAGATCGACTCGCAATGGGTCTTGACGGTGTAGCGGGACACGAAGAGCCGGTTGCCGATCTCGGCGAGCGACAGGTTGGTCGGCAGGTAGTGCAGCACGCGGAGCTCGGCGGTCGTCAGGGCCGATGATCCGATCGCCGTGTGACGGCGCAGGTGACGAACGAGCTCCGCGAGCTTGTCCACCTGAGCGATCGCGCGGACACCGTCGGGTTGACCGGCAAGATGGTCGCGCGCCTCGCGCAGCAGGGTCTCCGCTCCGATCCGGTCTCCCAGCAGCAGGCTCGTGTGGGCCAGCATCACCCGCGTCTGGACGTTCGCCCATCCGAACACGCCCTTGAGGAGCGCCAGCCGCGTGCGTGCGAGCTGCAACTCGGATCGAGCGACATCCATCTCCCCCGTCGCCGCAGCCGTGAGTGCGCACAGGGCGCTGACGA
>JBAPUB010000001.1:0-2768 GCA_049282455.1 Actinomycetes bacterium | reverse complement strand
GAATCACAGGCCTCGTGCATCGCAGCGAACTGTCGTGGATGCACGAACTCAACCCCGACGACTTCGTTGTCGGATCGCAGCATCCGGCCAAGATCATCAAGATCGACCCAGATCTTCGCCGAGTGAGCCTCTCGTTCAAGCAGTTGACGGTCGATCCGGCCATCGCACTTCTTGAAGAACTCGCGGTTGGCGACACCGTGGAAGGGCATGTCACGACTGTCGTGAAGTTCGGGGCGTTCGTGGAGCTGGATACGGGTTTGGAAGGTCTCATCCACTACTCCGAACTCCCGCAGCCGGTCGAGCCTGGGACCGATGAGGAGGGAGTGCGGGCTCAGGCCTGTGAGGGCGACTCCGTGGTAATGCGCGTGCTCGACATCGACGCCGAGAGGCGCCGCGTCTCGCTGACCCTGCGTCACCCTCATCCGTGGCTGGACGGCGTTGGTCTGCCGCCCGTTGGCGCCCGCGTCAGCGGCACGGTGGTGAAGGTTGACGAGGAGGGAGCGCGCGTCATCGTGCCCGATCGACTGCTGGGGATCATTCGCGCAACCGGAGACGGGGAGACTGACCAAGCCCTGGCAGTGGGGTCGGACCTCGATCTGGTCGTCACTGGTCACGACCGAGCCAGGCGAAGGTTGGAGCTCGTCGCCGCCGGGGACGAGCCTGTCGGCGCCTGATACAGCCCATGGCTCAGCGCCCGCCGCGCCCGGCCGGGGTTGATTGGCGACGACGGGTGGACACGCGGGGGTTCGAGGTGAGCCTTGGGATCGACCCTCGTGTGCTCGCGGGAGGCGGAGTTCGCCGTCTCTCCATAGCTGCCGCGCCGTTCCTTCTCGCGGTTGAATGGCACTCGTCGATCCCGCCCGCGCCATCGCTCGCCCGATCGATTTGGCCAACGCGAGCGACGTGGTCGGAGCCATCACGAAGGGGTGGGAGGGTGAGTTCGGGCCGGGGCGAAGATCGGCCATACTCGAGTCAGGTTCGAGCTCGCCCAATGACAGGCTGTTGTCACAGCCCGGGTCGATGATCCGTGTGTGAGTGATGACGAAGCGTCAACGACGCCCCTCCGGGTTGCGACCTGGAACCTGAACCACTGGCGCCAGCCGCTGCTACCAGTCGACACCCGGCGCGGCGCGTGGGCCCGCCTTGCCGAGGGCATGGGCGTGCAGGTGGCGCTCGTCCAGGAAGCCGTGCCGCCCGCGGGCACCTCCCGAGAGCGAGCCGTGTACGGGGAGCTGGCCGGGCACCGGAACTGGGGCTCTGCCGTAGTCGCCCTGAGCGACGTCGTCGTCATCGAGCCAATCCGATCGGTCCGCAACCCGTGGTCCAAGCGCCGGTACCTGCTCGATGCCGCGCACCCCGGTTCAACCGCCGTCGCTCGGGTGACCGTGCCCGGGATCCAGCCCATCACCTTCGTGTCCGTGTACGGCGTCTTCGAGGGGACCGCCCTCTCATCGATGCACCGGATCGTGGCGGACCTGCTGCCGCTGTTCGACTCGCCGGACGGGGCGCGGGTCATCCTCGGCGGCGACCTCAACGTGACCCAGAGCAGCAAGGACGCGGCCTACCTGGCCCGGGCCGACGCGCTGCTGGCCTCCGTGACCTCGCTCGGTCTGGTCGAGGTCAAGTCGCTCGTCGCCCAGCCTCCGGCTTCCGCCGCGGGCTGCCCGTGTGGCAAGGGCGAGGACTGCCGCCACATCGGGACCTGGGGAAAGGCCGAGCTCGACCACCTGTACGTGTCACCGGCGCTCGCCCCGCAGGTCACCTCGCTCACTGTCGACGCAGGCTGCGTCGAGGCCGGCCTGTCGGACCACGTGCCGCTTGTGCTCGACCTCGCGCTGAGCGACGAGCGGACGCCCCACTCCTGGGATGAGGAGGCGTTCGCCGTCGAGATCGGCCTCAACTGTGGCTCCGCCGCCCGTGGTGTCGTGGAGAGGCTCGTCTCGTGGGCCGAGCAGAAGGAGCGCGAGCTCGCGAAGGCTGCAGGCGTCACGGCCAAGTGCCTCACACGCTTCCCGACCAACGGCGTCACGGCCAAGCCGGAGCTCTACTTCCCGCTCGACCTCCAGGTCGAGCCACGGGGCTCGCAGACCATGCTCTCGATCCACGCCGACGGCACGGTCGTCGTGTGGCTCGGCGGCATGAAGCACCCGCCGTTCAACGACAAGCCGGGGCGCGAGCAACTCCGCAAGCTTCTCAACGAGATGGACGGCGTCCAAGTCCACTGGCGTCAGGCCAACGACTGGCCGCGCTTCGCGATCGAGCGGCTCGAGGACCCCGCGAACCTCCTGCGACTCGTCGCAGTCCTGGACCGCATCGCCGAGGAGTGCCAGACGGTCACCCCACCTGATGCCGGACGGCCCGATGGAGCCGGGGAGCCAGACGGGACAATCGTCTGACCAGCAGGAGGATTGGTTGAGCGCCGTCACGCACGAGATGGTGTTGATCCCGCGCCGCCAAAGGGGCGATGAGGTTGCTGTCCGCACGCCGGACGGCATGGAGTGGAAGGCTGCGGCTGCATACAGCCGACTGCCAGCCCAGGTCTGCCAGGTGTGTGGCTATGGTCCGACCGAGGTGCAGGAGCAGCGGAGCCAAGACGGGCGATCCGTGACGCATCGCGCGACCCCGCTGGCTGCCCTGCCTTGGTAGTCGACCGGCTCGAAAGCCACACGCCTGAGCCGAACCTGTCGGCCCCAAGTGTTGGGGCTCGCCGCTGGTGACCCTCCACCCCGCCCTTCCAGCCATTACTTCTCCTAGCGTGAGGCTCATGA